>JBJXEB010000128.1:0-49493 GCA_046155095.1 Cyclobacteriaceae bacterium | reverse complement strand
GAAAAGGGGCAATTGAAATTCAATATCTACAACTCCTTGCTATCTGAGTTTGGTGTATTGGGTTTTGAATATGGCTACGCGATGGCCACACCCAATGCATTGGTGATTTGGGAAGCGCAGTTCGGAGATTTTGCCAATGGTGCACAAGTGATGATCGATCAATTTATTTCAAGTGCAGAATCAAAATGGCAACGCATGAACGGATTGGTAATGTTATTGCCCCACGGCTATGAAGGGCAAGGACCCGAACACTCTAATGCAAGACCAGAACGTTTTTTGCAACTATCTGCCGAGTACAACATGATAGTTGCCAACCCTACTACACCTGCGAATATTTTCCACTTGCTAAGAAGGCAAGTAACATGGGAGTTTAGAAAACCTTGTATTGTGTTTTCACCTAAGTCATTATTAAGACATCCGTTGGTTGTTTCACCCATTAAAGATTTCATTAAAGGTTCTTTCCAAGAAGTGATCGATGACTCCAATGTGAGTGCAAAAGATGTGAAGAAAGTAGTGCTTTGCACAGGCAAGGTTTACTATGATTTACTAGAAGGACAGGCAAAGAAAAAGAATAAAGATGTCGCTTTGGTTAGGATGGAGCAGTTGCATCCCTTCCCAGAAAAGCAATTAAATGCAGTGTTGAAAAAATACAAGGGAGCAAAATTGGTGTGGACACAAGAAGAGCCCGCCAACATGGGCTACTGGTCATTTATATTAAGGTACATGACTGGCTTGGAATTGATTTCGCGTAAAGCGAGTGCATCACCGGCTACGGGTTATTCAAAAGTGCATAAGGCGGAGCAGGAAAAAATTGTTAGTCAGGCGTTAGAAGTTTAGAATTTTTAAATATAGCGGTGATATGCTGGTGATTGAAAACCAAATACTTGACTGGGCAGATGTGTCAGAGAGCCAATTACTGGAAGATATTGCTATCATGCTTTATCAAAAGAAAAAATTGACTTTTGGACAAGCTGCACAAATGGCAAGATTGAGTTACACGGATTTTCAATTTTTACTTGGCAAAAATCATATACCAACAAACTATGATGTGCCTGAGTTAAAAGAGGATATGGAGACCATTAAAAAAATGAAATTTTAAATGGTAATTGTTAGTGATACAACTACTATTAGCAATTTATTTTTGATTGATAAATTATGGGTACTCAAAAAATTATATCAAAAAATAATAATTCCAAGTACTGTCTTCGATGAGCTAAAACGATTGGAAGATGATAACAAAAGAAACATTGATGAAATAAGATTAGCTGATTGGATAGAAGTTGTGTCTGTAAAAGAGAGTGATTTAGTTGCTGTTTTATTGCTGACGCTTGATAAAGGTGAGGCAGAGGCAATTGCGCTGGCGAAAGAAGTGAAAGCAGATCTACTTATTATTGATGAACTAAAAGGAAGAAAATGCGCGAAACAACTTAATCTTAATATCATCGGACTTATTGGCATTCTGCTTTTAGCAAAACAGAAGGGCATACTTGGAAGCATCAGAGAAATTTTGACTGAGTTGCAAGAGAAGGCTGGTTTTTGGATTAGTGAGAAACTCTTTAGTGCTACAATTGAATTAGCAAACGAAAAATAAAAATTGACATTTAGTATTATACTATGGCGCAACAAGTAAAAGTACCCACCGTAGGTGAATCGATCACAGAAGTGACCATTGCCAATTGGCTAAAGAAAGACGGAGATGTAGTGAAGATGGATGAAGTGATTGCCGAACTGGAATCGGACAAGGCCACTTTTGAATTGACAGCACCTCAAGGAGGCACATTAAAGATAACTAAGCAAAAAGGAGAAGTGGTGCCGATTGGTACGGTGATCTGCGAGATTGCCGATTCTGGTCAAGCGACTTCTGCTCCAACTAAGCCTACAGAAACAAAAACATCAACCTCAACTTCACAATCATCTACTCAACCTATGAAAGCAACTGGTGCTATTAAAGAAATGAAAGTCCCTGCCGTGGGCGAATCCATTACAGAAGTAACTATCTCCACTTGGTTGAAGAAAGAGGGTGACTTTGTAAAATTGGATGAGGTGATTGCCGAGGTAGAATCGGACAAAGCCACATTTGAATTGCCCGCAGAGGCGAATGGCATCTTACGCATTGTGGCGAAAGAGAAAACAACATTGCCCATTGGTGGATTGATTTGCAAAATAGAAGTTACTGAGGGAGGTGCACCAGCGGTAGTTGCTAGCGCAGCACAGACTCCAGTTGTGACGAGTGGTACTTCAGGAAGTGTGTCTTACGCATCGGGCACTCCATCGCCAGCAGCCGCAAAAATTTTAGACGAGAAAGGAATACCTACTAATCAAGTAAGCGGTAGTGGAGTGGGTGGAAGAATTACGAAGGATGACGCAGTGAAAGCACAAGCATCAGCTCCCAGTAAGGAAGCTAAGCCAGCTGCTGTCTTAACTCCTCCTGTCATTACTTCTGGCGGCTCAAGAAATGAGAGAAGAGAAAAAATGACTTCGCTGCGCAAAACTATTGCTAAGCGATTGGTTGCGGTGAAGAACGAAACAGCCATGCTTACAACTTTCAATGAAGTGGACATGAAGCCTGTGATGGAACTACGAAGCAAATACAAAGATCAATTCAAAGAAAAGTACGGTGTAGGTCTTGGGTTCATGTCATTCTTTACCAAAGCAGTGTGTGCTGCCTTAAAGGAATTCCCAGCGGTGAATGCCTCTATAGATAAAGACGAAATTGTGTATCACGATTATTGTGATGTTTCAGTGGCTGTATCAACGCCACGCGGGTTGGTTGTACCTGTAATCAGAAATGCAGAGTCATTAAGTATGAATCAGATTGAGGGCGAGATTGTAAGACTGGCCACTCGTGCCCGCGATGGAAAACTTTCTATCGAAGAAATGACAGGCGGAACGTTTACCATTACCAATGGTGGAGTTTTTGGCTCGATGTTATCAACGCCCATCATCAACGCACCTCAGTCAGCCATTTTAGGGATGCATAATATTGTGGAGCGACCAATTGCTCTGAAGGGAGAAGTAGTGATTAGACCGATCATGTACCTAGCACTTTCTTACGATCACCGCATTGTAGACGGTCGCGAGTCAGTAAGCTTTTTGGTGAGGGTGAAAGAGATGTTGGAAGATCCAGGAAGGTTGATATTGGGTGTTTAATTTATCGTATGATAAAAAAACTTTCTATTCAGAATTTCAAATCCATCAAGGGCTTGCAATTGGATTGTAAGCGGATAAACATATTTGTTGGAGACCCAAATGCAGGAAAGTCGAATATATTGGAGGCGTTTACTTTTTTAAATGTTCATAAGAAACTAAAAGACTTTGTGCGATTTCGTGAGATCTCCCATCTTTTTCATGACTATGACAGTACAGAAGAGATTGTGATTAAAGCAGACGATATTACATCAAGAGTTTGGATTGAGTCAGATAGTTTGAGAATTGAGAGTAAGAAAAGTGACAGAATAGCATTCCAACAAAATTCAGCAATGGATGGTGAGCCTTTGGCAAGTACTCCTGCTGATAAAGTTACTGATTTGCCAAAGGTTTTATCCTACAAATACAATCCAGATGTAGTTTTTGGAAGAGGTGAGAGACTTTATCTGGAAGCACCATTCGGCCAAAATTTGCCCTCTGTACTTTTGTCCAATAAAGAACTTCATTCAATAGTCAAGAACCTGTTGGATGATTTTGAATATAAGTTATTGATCAAACCTTTAGGCGATGATTTTGAGATAATAAGAGATAGGAATGGATCATTTATATCCTTCCCGTTGGTACTAATGTCTGATTCCCTGAAGAGAATAATCTTCAATTTGGCGGTCGTTAAATCAAATGAGAATTCAATTATCTTATTAGAAGAGCCAGAGGCAAAGACATTTCCCTTTTACATTAAGGCACTTGCCGAAATGATGGCAAAGCAAGATAAAAATCAGTATTTTGTAGTTACGCACAATTCGCATTTTCTTACATCTGCCATTGAAAAAACACCAGTAGATGAACTAACAGTTAACTTGGTTTACACGCGCGACTATTCCACAGAATTGGTATCATTAACCCCCAATCAAATAGAGCGTGTTTTAGATTACGGAAGTGATTTTTTCATCAATTTCAATAAGTTTATGGAAGCATGATTTATTTTGAGTGTTATTCCGATGAAACGTTTTTGTCAAGTCTTGGTGTAACATCAAAAGATTTGGATCACTCTTTTAGCAAGGGTAATGTGTGCAATAAACTAGATCGTTCCTTAAATTGCGTTGGCCTAGTAGATGAAGACCCTAATGAACCTCAGCCTCGATTTATTCAAGAAATTTTCAATCAAAATAGGGTAACTTTTAAAGATAAGAATTTGATTTTTTGTTTTGATAAGAGAACATCCAATAAGCTTGTCTTGATAAGACCAAACATTGAAGTCTGGTCGGTCAAAATTGCTCAAGACTTAAAGATTGATCTTGAGAAAAAGCCCTACCAGCTCTCTTCCGATTCAAATAGACTTCATGAGATGTTAGCCTTTTCTAGGAACATAAAAAAGTTCGCTGCTTTCAAACAATTTTTTGTAGATTCAAAAAACCATCACTCCATTGTTCAAATAAAAGAATTCATTTTTTCAAAATAATATTATGCAATACAACGTCATCGTTATTGGTTCTGGTCCTGGAGGATATGTAGCGGCCATTCGCTGCGCACAACTTGGAATGAAAACCGCCATCATTGAAAAATACAATACCCTTGGCGGCACTTGCTTGAATGTAGGATGCATTCCCTCGAAAGCATTGCTGGATTCATCAGAGCATTTTCACAATGCGGCTCACACATTCAAAGAACACGGCATAGATATTTCCGAACCGATAGCGAACATAAAACAGATGATCACGCGCAAAGCTGGCGTGGTGAAGTCCAACGTAGATGGCATCGCCTTCTTAATGAAGAAAAATAAAATTGAAGTACATACGGGAGTAGGATCATTTGTGGATAAGAATACCATCGAAGTGACTGCGGCAGATGGAAAGAAAACTTCGCTCACTGCCGACAATATCATCATCGCAACGGGATCAAAACCAACACCGCTTCCATTTGCACCTTTTGATAAAAAGAGAATCATCTCCAGTACTGAAGCATTGGAGCTACAAGAAATACCAAAGCATTTGATAGTAGTAGGCGGAGGAGTAATTGGTATGGAACTAGGCTCTGTCTATGCTCGCATCGGTTCAAAAGTTTCTGTAGTAGAATTTTTGGATAGTTTGATCCCAACGATGGATAGCACCATGGGCAAAGAGTTGCAGAAAGCAACCAAGAAATTGGGAATGGAATTTTACCTTGGCTATAAAGTAACTGCCATTGAAAATAAAGGCAAAGAAGTGATGCTGAAAGCAGAGCCAAAAACAGGCGGTGCTGCTATTGAATTGAAAGGAGATTATTGTTTGGTGAGCGTGGGCAGAAGACCCTATACAGAGGGACTTGGTCTAGAGAAGGTCGGTATCCAATTAGATAAAGGCAAAGTGGCAGTTGATAATCATCTCAAAACGAATGTCGATAATATCTATGCTATTGGTGATGTTGTGCGTGGAGCAATGTTAGCGCACAAAGCAGAGGAAGAAGGTGTGTTGGTTGCCGAACAATTAGCGGGACAAAAACCACATATTAATTATTTACTAATACCAGGCGTGGTTTATACATGGCCAGAAGTGGCAAGTGTTGGCTACACCGAAGAGCAATTAAAGGAACAAGGCCGTGCGTACAAGGTTGGCAGTTTCCCTTACAAAGCGTTGGGGCGTGCAAGAGCAAGTATGGACTTAGATGGTCTTGTAAAAATATTGGCTGATAAAAATACGGACGAAATCTTAGGTGCGCACATCATTGGCGCCCGTGCAGCCGATATGATTGCTGCAGGTGTAGTGGCCATGGAATATCGCGCTTCGGCAGAAGATGTAGCGCGCATGAGTCATGCACATCCAACTTATATGGAGGCGTTCAAAGAAGCATGTTTGTCTGCTACTGCCAATAGGCCGATACATTTGTAATCCTAAATCTTCGATCTCCACCCAAATAGTACTTACTTATTACCTTAGGGGCTGATTTTGTGTAAATGATTTCAATCTTTGTCGCTATAACTAAAACTATGAAGAGATTATTTGTCGTTGCGTTCACATTACTAAGTTTCAGTGCTGCTGCCCAGAATTATTCGGGCGATACATGGCTGCAAGTAAAAGCGAAGGGAGAAGGCACTATTTCGTTGGCCTATGTGGAAACATTTGGCTTCGTGTATAAAGATGGTGACAAACTCACGGGCGTGTGCGTTGACATCATGAATGATTTCATGAAGTATGTGAACGACACCAAAGGGATAAAACTCACTTCAAATTTTGTGGGCGATGGCACCACCTTCAAAGGTATGTACGACAAAGTGAAAGCATCCACAGGTGGAGTGTTCGGGTTGGGTAACATCACTATCACTGAAGAGCGAAAGCGCGAAGTAAAATTCAGCCCACCATTTATCACTAACCTTGCTTTTTTGATCACACAAAATAATGTGGCCAACCTTGCTAAGATGGAAGACATGCCCACTACATTTGGTAAGTTGACTGCTTATACGGCCAAGGGCACTGTAAATGAAAAACGCATCAACGAAATGAAGCAAAAATATTTTCCTGCCATGAAAATTTTATTGACGGCCAATAGCCAAGAAACGTTTCAGAAAATCATTTCCGATCCCAATGGTTTCGCGTACTTGGACTTAGCTTTTTACCTCGAGGCCGTGCAACAACGCAAGCCGTTGAAGCGCCATCCAGTGGGCGACAGGGCCTCTGAGCAATTTGGTTTTGCCATGCCTATGAACAGCGATTGGTATCCTGTGCTAGACGAATTTTTCAAGGCCAATGGCGGCTACACCAATTCCAATCCATACAAAGTCATACTCAAAAAACACTTGGGCGAAATTGGAGTGAAGTTGTTGCAGTCAGCTAATAAATAATTGGCGGCCTGGCCACGCGAGGCGCAGTGGCAACCGGGCTATCCGCTGCAATCCACACTCATCTCTAGCTTCTAACTCTAGCTTCTCCCCTCCATCAACGCCTTCGCCACAATCAAATCTTCTTGCGTAGTGATTTTGATATTTTCATAACTGCCTTCAAACAAAGAAATGATATGCCCTGCGCGCTCCGCCACGCTGGCATCATCGGTGAGGCTTGCATCTTCTTTTATTTCGTAGGCTTTTTTTATGAGTTGCAGGTCAAACGTCTGCGGAGTTTGTATCAATCTAAATTTTGATCGATCAACAGACTTTGTATTGTCTTGATCTGTAATGCGAATAGATTCCTTCAATCGCACCGCTGCCACGGCCGATTGATGCACAGCCGCCAAGCGATAAGAAGCGCCAATGATGTCTTCACTCACTAAGGGTCGCACTCCATCGTGAATAGCTACCAACCCCTCGCCTTCCATTTTGCTCAGTCCATTTTTTACGGACTGAAAACGAGTCTCTCCACCTTTTTGTAAAATGATGGGATAAGAGAAAGTGAATTTTTTAGTAATGTCATTCCAAATCTCAAAATCATCTTCGGGCAGCACTAATATAATTTTTATTTTGTCGGAATAGCGGAGAAACGCTTCAACGGTGTGAAGTAGAATCGGCTTGCCATTCAATTCTATAAATTGTTTGGGCAAAAAGCTTTTGATGCGCGTGCCTTTGCCTCCAGCAACAATGAGGGCGTATTCATTATTCAATTTCAGATAGGATTTTGTTTAGGGAGTTTTTTAGAGGCTCGAGATGAACCGTAACAATTTTCCAAACTACACTGTAATCGATTATTTCATATTCATGGATAATCAAATTTCTAGAACGAATAATTTTTCCCCACTCCACCTCTTCATAACGTAGTCTTACTTCTTTCGGGATTCGATTAGCCGCCTCCCCAATAATTTCCAAAGCTCTTAAAACTGCATACTTGGTCTTAGTGTCATCTGCAAAAGTCTCAAAATCCATTCCTTTAGTAAAATCATAAATCTCATCTATGCACTTTAGAATAGTTTTGAATAATTCGGACGATGAACGTTCAGACATAGATCAGGTCTTTCTCTATGTAGGGTCTGTACCGAGAGTTTTTTAACCCTCCCCAGGTAACCATATCGATTCTCTTTTCAGGGAAAATTGCCTCAAAACTTTCTTGTACGTCCACAATATCCCACCCCATCGGCCCATTCAAATCAATCAAAATGTCAATATCGCTTTCAGAGGTTTGCTCTTCCCTAGCAAAAGATCCAAACAATGCGATACTGGCAACTGGATATTTTTTTTGAATATCTGACTTGTTAGCTCTTAGCTTATCCAGTATTTCAGCTTTGGTAATCATCTAACGAAATTAAAAAAAATTAAGCGTTATGTCTATTTTTGTTGAAATGATTTTGATATGCTGATACTTCGCGTTCTATTGATAGCCTTCAATGTGGCCATCCTTACTTTTTTAGTCTATCGATTATTACAGATTTATCGATCCGCTTCTCCCCGCAAGGGATTGATAATAGCGGGCGGAATTCTGTTGCTACTTTTGCCCGTAACAATATTGGTTGGATTTATCAAACCTACGGCTACCTACATTTTGCTCTATCCTGCTGCGATCTCTCTTTTCATTTACATGATAAAGAGTGAAGATCAATTCTAGAACTAAACAAAAAAGCAGTTGACAATATCTTTGCCAACTGCTTTTGCTTACTGAAAAAAATCTCTAATCTCTAAACGATCAACATCGCATCGCCATACGTCAAGAACTTGTACTTTTCTTTCTTGGCTGCTTCGTATGCCTTCATCACGAGATCAAATCCGCCAAAAGCTGCCGCCATCATTAACAATGTCGACTCGGGCTGGTGAAAGTTAGTGACCAATGCACTGCATATTTTAAATTCGTAAGGAGGGAAAATAAATTTATCTGTCCAGCCTTCGCGCTCTTTCAAGCGATTGCCAGCCGAAACAGCCGACTCTAGCGTGCGCATGGTGGTAGTGCCGATGGCGCACACCTTGTTTTTATTATCCAATGCTTGATTGACTATTTTAACAGGCTCCGTGCCTACGATGAAATTCTCTGAATCCATCTTGTGTTTAGTCAAATCCTCTACATCTACTGCGCGGAAAGTACCTAACCCAATGTGCATGGTAACGAAAGCCATGTCAACACCTTTTAATTGCAAGCGTTTTACTAACTGACGAGTGAAGTGCATACCAGCCGTAGGTGCAGAAACCGCTCCTTTGTTCTTAGCAAAAATAGTTTGAAAACGTTCTTTATCAGCAGGCTCTACTTTGCGCTTGATATATTTAGGTAGGGGCGTTTCGCCCAATGTCTCTACGATTTTATCAAAGGCAACTGAATCGCCATCGAACAAAAAGCGAATGGTGCGGCCACGTGAAGTGGTATTGTCAATGACTTCGGCCACTAGGTCGCCATCGCCAAAATAAAGTTTATTACCTACACGGATTTTACGAGCCGGGTCAACAAGCACATCCCACAAATGCATTTCGGCATTTAACTCACGGAGAAGAAAAACCTCTATTTTAGCACCTGTCTTTTCCTTGCGGCCATAAAGGCGGGCTGGGAACACAAGCGTGTCATTGGCAACCATTACATCGCCATTGTCAAAGTAGTTAACAATGTCTTTGAAGATTTTGTGTTCAATTTTTCCGCTGTCACGGTGTAACACCATCATCCTTGCATCGTCTCTGTTTTCGGCAGGGTGGTTGGCAATTAAACTGTTGGGGAGTTCAAACTTGAATTCTGATAGTTTCATAGATAAGCTTACGGGCTTTTATAAACCTGGCACGTTCCAGATTTGGATTTGAGGTTGCAAAAGTAAGTAATTGTTTGAATCTTGAAATAAAAATAAACTTTGTTAATCTTGAAGGCACAAAATACCGTTAAAAGGCCATGCTAACACTTCGACTCATTTTTGAAAGCCTTGGATTTGCTTGGAAAGCGCTCAAATCCAATTTGTTACGAACTATTCTATCATTATTGGGGGTGACCATCGGTATCTTTTCCATCATAGCCGTGCTTACTTTGGTAGACTCTTTAGAAAAAAGCATTCGAAATAGCCTTAGCACTTTAGGCTCAGAGGTGTTGTACATGGACAAATTCCCCTGGGATGGCGGTGGCGGAGGGCGCGATTGGTGGAAGAGCTATATAAAATGGCCTACTACTTCTTATAATGAATACCGTTTCCTTAAAGCCAATCTCCAACAAAATTCTGCCATTTGCATTTATGCCGAAGTGGGCAATGTAAATGTTAAGCGAGATGCGAGCGGAATCAGTAGGATCAATGTGATAGGTGCCTCAGATGAATACGATAAGGTTTTTGAGATTGAATTGCTAAGCGGGCGCTATTTCAGCGAAAAGGAAGTAACATCAGGCCGCGATGTGGCCATAATAGGCTATGAACTTGCCAACAGCCTTTTCCCCAGAAATGAAGACCCATATGGTAAAATGGTAAAGATCAAGAACAAAAAGTTTAGCGTGATTGGCGTATTGAAAAAGAAAGGGAAGAACGCATTTGGAGATGATAACGGAGACTACAATTGTATTATCCCTTATGATGCCCTTCGAAAAATTTACCAAACAGGCTCTGGTCGGTGGAATGAATTCCAAACTCGTTCGATTGTTGGGTTGAAAGGAAATACAACTGATTTTGGTCTGGTAGAACTTGAAAATGAAACCCGTGGGCTAATGCGCGCAAGAAGGGGATTGAGGCCATCGGAAAAAGAAAACTTTGTGCTCAACAGGCCAGAAGGAATTTTGAAAGCCATTGGCCCTGTGTTTAATGTTTTAACTATTGCCGGTTGGATTATCGGAGGCTTCTCTATGCTGGTAGGTGGATTTGGTATTGCCAACATCATGTTCGTATCAGTGAAGGAGAGAACAAGTATCATTGGCCTTCAAAAATCACTCGGTGCTAAAAACTATTTTATTCTATTTCAATTTCTTTTTGAATCCATTTTTCTGTGCTTGATGGGAGGGCTAGCCGGCTTGTTTTTGGTTTGGCTATTGACATTCATGCAACTGGGAGATTTACAGATTATCCTTTCAACAAAAAATATCGTGCTTGGCATAGGGGTGTCAACAACTATTGGATTGATTGCAGGGATTGTGCCAGCAGCCATGGCCGCAAGGTTGGATCCGGTGTTGGCAATACGGGCGAATTAGGAAACAAAATTGAAGTATGAATGCTGAATGCAGAATTTTGAAGTGTGAAGTTGCGACACTTCAAAATTCATCGTTCAATATTTAGCATTTGCGGTTTCATTAAAATTGAAGTGTGAATACCTCACTCATGTTGGTGTACTTCACCAATAACTTAGGCTTTCTTCACCGTAAAGTAGAACGTACTTCCTTTCCCTACTTCACTTTCCAGCCAAATCTTGCCCCCGTTGCGCTCTACAAATTCTTTGCAGAGAATCAAGCCTAGACCTGTACCTTTTTCATTGGCCGTGCCGCGTGTGCTGTAGCCACTCGTTTTTTCAAAAAGTAGTTTTTGTACTTCAGGGCTGATGCCTACGCCATTATCTTTTACAGAAACAACATAGTTTACTCCGTCTTCTTTTGCTGAGACTTCTACGATGTCACCTGCTTCAGAGAATTTAATGGCGTTCATCATTAAGTTACGCATTACCAAATTGATCATGTTGGTATCGCCCAGCGCAAAAGTAGTAGGAGTAATTTTGTTGATGATCTTTACTTCCTTCACTTGCAAGGAGCTGACTAAAGTAGCGTTGCTATCGGCCAAGGCACTCATATCAATTTTTTCTTGTTGCACTTTAAGTTTATCCATTTGCAACAATGCCCAGTCAAGTAAATTGTTGATCAACGTTTTGGTATGATTGAACTGTACCCTCAGCTCTTTGCTCAACCGCGAAAACTCTTGCGGAGAAACTTGATCTTTATCCATGAGGTTTAAGATGCCTGAGAGTGCGTTCATGGGCGAGCGCAAATCGTGGGAAATGACAGAAAAGAATTTGTCTTTTACTTTATTGAGTCCCTCCAATTCAATGCTACGCTTTTTCATTTCCTCTTGATGCTCAAGCAACAATTTATTGATCCTAATTCTTCTTTGCCCACTGCGATAAACGGCTAACAACAAAACGGCAGTCAGAGCCATAGCCACAACCAATATGTTTTGAATCAGTTCTTTTTTCTTGATCTCGCTTTTCCTCAATTCTTCCATCCTGGTCAATGCCCTGATTTGCGCTTCTTTCGATTCCGTCTCAAAAAGGATTTGATCTTTCAAAAGTTTGGATTGCATCCCTTCACTAAAAAGGCTGTCCTCCAATTGTTTGTGTTGCTTGTAATAAGTCAATGATTTTTGGTAATCCCCTTTGCGTTCGTATAGCGTTGATAGGTTTTGATAGCACTCTATCTCCAGCTTCCACGCATTCACTTGGTGTGCCACAGCAGCACTTTGCTCAATCAATTTTTGAGCATCTTCATATTTCTTTTCTTTCAAGTAAACCAGTCCTCTACCTAAATTGACATCAGCAGCACCAAATTTATTATCTGTTTTTGAAAAGAGAGTATAGGCACTATCATAGTAGTTAAGTGCGGTACTATAGTCATCTTGAAGAAGATGAACCTTTGCTATATTCATCAAAACGCTTGGCTCTAAATCGTTGATCTTTAACTTTCTTTCGCGTGTCAGCGTCAATGATTTTGTGAGAGCAGAGATGGCAGAATCGTAATGGGCCTTGTGTATGTACAGGCTTCCTATTTCGTTATAGTTATAAGGAGCACCTTCCAAGTCATTGATGTCTTCGCTGATTTTCATCGATAGCTTGAAGTACTCAAAAGATCTTTCGTATTGCCCTAGTTCTTTAAACACACTGGCAATATTATGTAGCGAAATAGCGCGCTGAAGTTGGTTGCCAGTCGCATTTGCCATTCGATAGCTTTGAGTATGATAAAAATAGGCTTCATCGTATTTGCCCAACGAAGAATAATTATTACCTAAATTGATGTAGCAAGTGGCAATTCGTGTGCTATCTTTTAATTGATAGTTAAGGTTAAGTGCGAGGTCAAAATATTTGATGGCCGTTGCAAAATCGCCACGAATGGCATAAAAGTTTCCAATGTTTTTATAAGTCCAAGCTTTTCCCCAAGGCAGATCTTTATCTTCTGCAATTTTGATTGCCTCTTCTGCATAATCAAAACTCTTTTGAAGATTGGTGTATTGATATTCTTGCGAGGCATTGATCAATGTGGTTATTCTTGTGGAGTCGCCTAGCTTCCCATTTAATTTATTATCGAGGCTATCCAGTGCAGACTGTGCAGATGCGATGCCTATTGAACAGACTGCCAATAGGTGAACAAAGAAAAGTTTTTTCAAAACGGCACTCATGTGAGCTAGGGATAGTTAAAATTTTGTTTCAGAACGGTAATTAGTAAGCAGGCTTCCCGAAAACTTTGAAAGGTCGCTAATTTCAAGCATCCAAAATAGTGAATATTTAAGTAAAACGTACATTAATGTCTTTGGCTAGGGGTTTTAGTTCCAAAGCGGATGCCATTCTAGCTTCACCTTTTCACCAAAAAATATCTGTGTAGAAGCTTCAAATGATTCCGTGTAATCCGATACTAAAAAATGATGAGAGGGGTTAAAGGAATCACTTAGCAGGCTGTTATCAGATAGATATTTCTTCAACGCTTGCGCTACAATAATAGAGGAGTCCAACACCACTACTTTTGTCTGATAAAATTCTTTGATCTCCTTTTCAATTAATGGATAGTGAGTACAAGCCAAAATCAATGCTTCAATGGATGCCAAACTTGGGTCTGCAAGGTATTGCGCAATAATCTCATGACTGATTTGGCTATTGTAAAAACCTTCTTCAATCATGGGTGCCAGAAGCGGTGTGGCCAACGAATGTAGTTCAATGGTTGGGCTTATCTCTTTTAGCTTTCTCGTATAAATTCCAGATTGAACGGTTCTCTTGGTTCCTATCAGCCCCACTTTTTTACCTGTCAACTGATGGGCAACAAACTCTACCATCGGGTCTATTACGTTGATAATATGGACTTGATGCTGGACATATTCCTTTAACAATTCATAAGAAGCAGAGCTAGCCGAGTTGCAGGCGATCACAATCACTTTGCACCCTTTCTTCAATAGCACATCGGCAATTTTAATAGAGTAAGCTTGAATGGCAGCTTCCGATTTATCGCCATAAGGCAAGTGAGCCGTATCGCCAAAGTAAACGATTTGCTCATTGGGCAAATGTTGGTGAATGCGATGGGCAACGGTTAAGCCACCGATGCCACTATCAAAAATTCCTATGGGAGAGTTGGCTTGTAATTTCACTAGTGGAGGCAAAGATAGAAGGAAGGAAATAAAAAAGCCTCCTCCAACTTGGAAGAGGCTTTTCACTCATGAGTTATAGTTCATTACACGTTGCTGGAAAGTTTTGCCAACTTAACTTCCTTGGCCTCGCGGTGGTTGCAATAGCTGCATTTATAGTGTTTTAGCAATAGGCCAGGAGTATCGGCAGTAGGCTTTTCCTCAATTTCTTCTTTTTGTAGTTTAAAGGTGTAGAAATTGCACTCACTGCAAAGTTCAGCATGCAAGTAGCTATCATATTTCTCCACTTTTTTATATCCAGTTTTTTCATCAAACCACACATCATAGTCAACGGAGTGAATGTTGGCTTCCTCTGCAATTTGACTCGCATCCAAATGAATGTCTTCTTCATCTTCCTCCAACTTGCGCATTGGATTGCCAGCAGGAGAAATGCGTGGCTTGCTTCTTAGTTTAACCAAACGCTTTTCTACCGACTTAGGGTAGTAAATCCGCACCATGCTGTAGAATACGAAATAGAAAATAACGATGAAGCTTACCGTAATGAAAATCCTCACATAAAACCATAACATGCCTTTGGTAATAATGCGCTCGGTACCAAGCGTGTTGGCATAGAAAGCTGCAGCAATAATAAAAGCCAATACAGCATACCAGAAATAGCGTATCTCATGCAAGTTTACATAGTCATACTTTTCTTTATAGTCTTTGATCTGCAATACCCTGAATTCATAATAAAGGAAGATCAAAATACCCAGGGCGATACAGGCGAATACCCCGTAATCCATATAACGATCCCATGCCAGTACAAATTCGTGGTGCATATAAGTTTTAGGTTTAAGAGTTTAGGTTTAAAGGTGTGCCAAAATTAGCAGAATCTTTTAAATGAGAGTAAATCTTACTGAAAAATTACATGCTCTTTTAAAAATAAGTTGCCTGAAAGCCGAAAAGAGGGTATAGGGTCACCTAAAGCATTAGGTCAAAATCCGTGAGCAAACAAGTAGTATTTTGTATAATTGCGCCTGATTTAAAAGAAAAAGAATATGTCAAACAACTTATTGAAAGGAAAAAGAGGGATCATTTTCGGGGCATTGGACGAAAACTCCATCGCTTGGAAAACGGCTTTGAAAGTAAAGGAAGAGGGTGGATCGTTCACCCTGACCAATGCGCCCATTGCCATGCGTATGGGCAAGATCAATGAGTTGGCCAAAACCTGCCAAGCCGAGGTCATCCCTGCCGATGCCACTTCGGAGGCGGACTTAACTAACCTTTTCGCCAAATCAATGGAGGTGCTGGGCGGCAAACTGGATTTTGTGTTGCACTCTATTGGCATGAGCCCCAATATTAGAAAGGGCAAGCTCTACGGGGATATGAATTACGATTGGTACTTAAAGACGTTGGATATTTCAGCATTGTCTTTCCACAAGGTATTGCAGACTTCAGAAAAACTAGATGCCATGAACGAGTGGGGCTCGGTGATTGCGCTTAGTTACATTGCCGCGCAGCGCGCTTATCCCGATTATACTGATATGGCACAGGCCAAAGCCATGTTGGAATCCATTGCCAGAAGTTATGGCCAACGCTACGGCACGGCCAAGAAAGTGCGTGTGAACACGATTTCTCAATCGCCTACTAGAACCACAGCGGGTGCGGGCATCTCGGGCTTTGATGTATTTTTTGATTTCGCCCAGATGATGTCGCCATTGGGCAATGCCACTGCCGAAGATTGCGCCAACTATATCACCGTGATGTTCTCTGATTTCACGCGCATGGTAACGATGCAAAATTTGATGCATGATGGCGGCTTCTCTGCTTCGGGTATCACCGAGGAGTTGGTGGCGAGATTGTCTAAATAGATTTTCAGTCATTGGCAAAAAAAATTAAACGCAAAGGACGCAGAGTTTCGCAGAGGTGTTCAAAGAAAATAATGGGTCTCAAATTTTGCGTAATTCCGCGTCTGTTGCGTTAAAAAAATAGGATCCATTGGTCGATGGACGAGAAGTAAATCTATTACCAACCCTATCCTTCATAGAGCCATCTTAAATCACAAATCTAAAATGGTATTTGAATGACCTCCTTCCCGCCCTGCAAAATCAATCTTGGCCTCCATATCATTTCCAAAAGAGAAGATGGACTTCATGATTTGGAAACATGCTTTTATCCTGTGCCGTGGACGGACATTTTAGAAATCATTCCTGCCAAAGAACTTGCCTTCACTTATTCGGGCAACGCCATCCCTGGAAGGGAAGAAGATAATTTGTGTTTGAGGGCTTATCATTTATTGAAGGCGGATTTCAATATTGCCCCCGTAAAAATCCATCTGCATAAAATCATCCCTATTGGAGCAGGCTTGGGTGGCGGTTCTGCTGATGCGGCCTATACGTTACGATTGCTCAATGAAATTTTCGATCTCTCGCTTTCGGTTGATCAATTAAAAAATTATGCCTCAAAGCTGGGCAGCGATTGCTGTTTTTTTGTTCAAGACAAACCAATGCTAGGCACTGGCAAGGGCGAAATCTTGACTGAAATAGATATAAGCCTTAAAGGTTTTTACTTGGTAATTGTGAAGCCTACTATCCACGTTTCTACGCAAGAAGCCTATTCGGGCATTTCGCCAAAACGGCCGACAATAAAAATCCAAGAAATACTAAAGCGGCCAGTTGCTGATTGGAAAGAAGTTTTGAAAAACGATTTTGAAGAATCTATTTTTAAAAAATATCCTGCTATTGCTGAAATAAAAAATAGATTTTATTCCAATGGAGCAATCTACGCAAGCATGAGTGGCTCGGGCTCTTCTGTGTTTGCACTTTTTGAAAAACCTGTTGAGTTAAAAAAGGAATTTGTGGGTATGGATTATTGGAGAAGTGCTCTTATAAGATAGTAGCCAGTAGGCAAACTCACAATAGGCAAAGTGTGAGTTTGTGAAACGATTGGGATTGGATTACCGATAAATTTGCCTATTGCCATTGCCCACTGCCTACTTTAAAATTACTCCTCTTCCTTCTTCAACTCTCCTTCGCCTTCGGCAATTTTTGCTTTGATCTTCTTTTCCAATTCGTCCATTAGCTCGGGGTTGTCTTCAATCAATTGCTTCACGGCATCGCGGCCTTGGCCTAGTTTGTTGCCGCTGTAAGAAAACCAAGAGCCTGATTTTTGGATTACGTTCAACTCCACGCCCAAGTCAACGATCTCTCCTGATTTAGAAATCCCTCTGCCATACATGATGTCAAACTCGACTACTTTAAATGGAGGAGCGACTTTGTTCTTCACTACTTTTACTTTCACTCTGTTTCCAGTGATGTTATCAGCGTCTTCTTTTATCTGGCCAATCCTGCGGATGTCCAAGCGAACGGATGCGTAGAACTTCAACGCGTTTCCTCCCGTAGTTGTCTCGGGGTTTCCAAACACAATACCGATTTTTTCACGCAACTGGTTGATGAAGATACAGGCGCAGCCTGTTTTTGAAATCGTGCCTGTGAGTTTTCTTAATGCTTGCGACATCAAGCGAGCTTGCAAGCCCATTTTACTTTCGCCCATTTCGCCTTCTAGCTCGGCCTTTGGCACTAAGGCAGCTACAGAGTCTATAACTATAATATCAATTGCGCCAGAGCGGATTAGGTGCTCGGCAATTTCCAAGGCTTGCTCTCCATTGTCGGGTTGAGAGATAAGTAGGTTAGAGGTATCGATGCCTAATTTCTCTGCATAGCTTTTATCAAAGGCATGTTCTGCATCAATGAAAGCAGCTAGTCCGCCTCGCTTTTGTGCTTCGGCAATGGCATGAAGTGTTAAAGTGGTTTTACCAGATGACTCTGGTCCGTATATTTCTGTAACGCGACCACGTGGCAAGCCGCCAATGCCTAAGGCAATATCCAAACCGAGCGATCCTGTGGAAATAGCAGGAATATCACTCACCTTTTGGTCGTTTAGCATCATCACGGTGCCTTTGCCATAGGTTTTTTCCAGCTTATCGATGGTGAGTTGAAGGGCTTTTAGTTTTTCCTTTGCTTCACTTTTTTCTTTTGGTTCTTTCTCTTTTGCTTCGGCCATATTAGTTGTTGTTTTTTTACTTGTTAAAAATCAATGCGTATAAAGTTAAGATTTGTTGCCATGAAGTAAGACACTAAGCGTTTATTTCCTACGTTTATTTAATGTGTTTGCTCGTGTTATAGTTTCAATGCAGATTAAGTTAAGCTCTTTCTTAAAGATCTGGTCTCATTTTTTTCCAGAAGAGAAAACCTTTTGAGAGCCCAACATAATCGCCAATGCAATATAAATGCTAAATTAATTAGTAATTACTAAAAAACAAATCAAACCTGATTTTATATGCCTTCAAATGCCTAAACTAATTTAATTTGCCCTCAAGCATGAACGAAACTTTCACATTTTGCAGGACTTACGTGCTGGGCAGCTCGGCAAGGGATAGAAGCGAAAAGCCCACAGCGAGGAACGAGCGAGGACTTGTAGCGGATAGCCCGGTGCCCCGATTTTTATCGGGGCAGGCCGCCACCTATTTTTTGTGCTTATGATAAAGAAAATTGGCTTGGGTTTGGTGGTGGTGGTCAGCGCACTGATCATTTGGAACTGGTCTCTTATATATTATGGCATTCGCCAAGGCATGGGGCAATTGGAAATAGTTTGGAACGCCCGCCCCGTGGAGGAATTTTTGAACGACCCCACTTTTCCTGACTCGCTCAAGACAAAACTCAAGCTTATCAATGAGATAAGAAAATTCGCGATCGACTCGCTCGGTTTGAAGGACACGGAAAATTACAAAACCCTCTACGACCAAAAGAACAAAGAAGTGATGTGGGTGGTGCAGGCGTGCGAGCAGTTTGAGTTGAAACCAAAGGAGTGGCATTTTCCTATCGTAGGTTCTGTGCCTTACAAAGGTTTCTTCAATAAATCAAGGGCGCTTGATCTCAGAAAAGAATTGGAAGAGGAAGGTTATGATGTGAGTGTGCGCAATCCTGGCGGATGGTCTACACTCGGTTGGTTCACCGATCCTATTTTAACGGGCATGCTCGATCGAAGCGAAGGCGACCTTGCGAGTTTGATCATTCACGAAATGGTGCACGCCACTATTTTTGTGAAAAACGATGTGGACTTCAACGAAAACTTGGCCGACTTCATTGGCGATACCACTGCGTATGATTTTTTAAAGTTCAAGTTCAGGAAAGAGTCTAATCAATATTTAACCTACCTGCATCAAGACCAAGATTACAGAAAATACACACGCCACATTTTAAAGGGCACGCGTTCACTGGATAGTTTGTATGCGTCCATGAAAAAAGAAGACGCGATCGAAATAAAGAAACAACGGAAACAGGCGATGATCTCAAAAATTATTTCGTCTATTGATACCCTGAATTTGTACGAACGGAGAAAATCTACTTCTCTTAAAAAACGATTGCCCAACAATACCTTCTTCATGTCATACCGATTGTACAAATCCAAACAAACTGTTTTTGAGCAAGAGCTGGATGAAAAGTTTAATGGAGACATTCGCGCGTATGTAAAATTCTTGAGCCAGAAATATCCGTTTCTTTGAAAAGAATTTAGAAGATAGGAGTCGGAAGCCAAAATTTAGAATTTAGAAGTCAGAAGTCAGAATTTGTCTATTGCTCACCTCTTACTTTTTACCTCTTACCACTTACCTTTACCTCTCACCTTTCACCCCTCACCGCTCGCTTCCCTTATTATGTAATTGTTAAGTTCTTAACATAGGTTTTTAATTAGCTTAATTTACATCTACTTTTAATCCGCAATAAAAAAGCAATGTACCATGGCCAATAAGCCAACGCAGAAAGTATTAGTAGTAGATGATGAAGAATCTATTTTGGAGCTCCTCAAGTATAATCTGGAAAAGCAAGGCTACGATGTGCGTACGGCAGGCGAAGGAGCAGAAGGTGTGGAGATAGCTAAAAAGTTTCACCCAGATCTGG
The DNA here is from genome assembly GCA_046155095.1 of Cyclobacteriaceae bacterium. GTDB lineage: Bacteria > Bacteroidota > Bacteroidia > Cytophagales > Cyclobacteriaceae > ELB16-189. The sequence goes on along the minus strand of JBJXEB010000128.1, from coordinate 29,244 downwards.
TTCTGCTCGATATCATGATGCCCAAGATGGATGGTGTAGAGGCGTGCAGACAGATCAGGGCCATGCCTGAGTTGGTCAATACATTTATTGTTTTTTTGACTGCCCGTGCCGAAGAATATTCAGAGATAGCTGCGTTTGATGGTGGTGCCGATGATTACATCCTCAAGCCCATTAAGCCGCGCGCGTTGATGAGTCGCATCAGTGCCATTTTTCGCAGAGATTCGAAAAAGAAAACCACTTCTACACAAATCAAGGTTGGCGATTTGGTGATTGACCGCACCAGTTATACTATTAAAATCAACAACCGCGAGGTGAGTTTGCCCAAAAAAGAATTTGAGTTGCTTTTTTTCCTAGCGCAGAACCCCAACAAAGTCTTTAATCGCGATGAGCTGCTGCAAAATATCTGGGGTTCTGACGTGTATGTATTAGCTAGAACTGTGGATGTGCACATCCGTAAGGTGCGCGAGAAAATTGGTGAAGATTATATTACTACTGTGAAAGGCGTGGGGTATAAGTTCAATTTGGCGTAGTTGTAACAAAGACCTCCGCTTGTTGGCCGCATGCATCAAGCTACATGCTACAGGCCTACTAAAGTTAAAACTCGAGAGTTTCTAACCTTCCTCCCATTTCGTACTTTGCGCTTCATTAGTCTGCAAGAATGGTTTACAGCGCACGCACATTGGCTTTGTTATTGGCAGTTTCTATTGCTGTTGTCACGGCTCTGTTCCTTTCATTGGTTGAAAGTGTAGATCGCAGCGCGTTGCTCGTTGCGGCTATCATCAGTTTTTCGGCTTCGTATCTTCTCACTTTTGTGATTTTAGAATTTCTGGTTTTCCGCGAGATCAACAAGATTTATAAAATGGTGGAGAAGCTGAAAAAGAAAGAGCTTTCTGGCATCTCCAAAGAAAAATCAGGAGCATTGAACCCGCTTCAAAAAATCAATGACGAAATTTTTTCTTTTGCCACGCTCAAGCAAAAAGAGATTGACGAGTTGAAAAAATTGGAGGCTTTTCGAAAAGAATTTATTGCCGATGTATCGCACGAATTGAAAACACCCATTTTTGCCGCACAGGGTTTTGTGCATACGTTGCTAGATGGCGCGGTGAACGATAAAAATGTGCGCGTTAAATTTTTGAAGAAAGCAGCCAAAAGTTTAGATGGCTTAGATGATTTAGTTCAGGACTTACTCACGCTCTCACACTTGGAAACAGGTGACATTAAAATGCACTTTGAGCAGATAGACTTGCGCAAGCTGTGTGAGGAAGTGGTAGAACAGTTTGAAGAGAAAGCAGAGAAGAAAAATATCCAAGTAAAAGTACTGGCCGACCAGCATTCTAAAGTGTTGGTATTTGCCGATTGGAAGCGCATCTCGCAAGTGATGACCAATTTAGTTTCCAACGCCATCAAGTACAGTGCCGATGATAGTGAGGTGACTATTACTTTTGATATAGGAAAAAAAAATGTGACCACTTTTATCTCCGATGCAGGAGAAGGGATTCCTGCCAATCATCTTACACGCATCTTCGAGCGGTTCTATCGCGTGGATAAAAGTAGGAGCAGAGAAAAAGGTGGCACAGGCTTGGGCTTGGCCATTGTGAAACATATTTTAGAAGGGCATAATACAAAAGCAGAAGTACAAAGCACGGTGGGCAAGGGCTCTGTTTTTAGTTTTAAGTTGCCGAGGGCGAAGGGGGAGGAAGATGAGTTGAACGAGGCATAATATCTTACGGCTATATTCCGATAAACAATTTTCGCAACTATCTTCATTCCCTTCGTAGCTTTGCCCTGTGAAATCCATCAAGTTCAACTTCAAAGACTCTATCTTGTTTCAGGACAATGATTATGTGCTCATCAACAAGCCTCCTTTTATATCTACACTAGACGACCGAGTCGAAAATCAAAACATACTTGGTATAGCAAGGGAGTTTGTGGAAGATGCCCAGGTGTGCCATCGGCTGGATAAAGATACCTCGGGCGTGTTGGCCATTGCCAAAAACCCAGATGCGTATAGACATTTAAGTATGCAGTTTGAGAACAGAGAGGTTTCAAAAACCTATCATGCCGTGGTGGATGGCATCCATGCTTTCCAAGAAAAATCCGTGGAGGCATCTATATTAAAATTGAATGATGGTACAGTAAAAATTTCCAAAGATGGCAAAGAGGCGCTTACTTATTTTACCACCAAAGAGACGTACAAAGACCACACGCTGGTCGAGTGCCACCCCATCACTGGCAGGATGCACCAAATACGTATCCATCTCCGCCTGCTCCGCGCCCCGATCACAGGCGATGATGTATATGGGGGCAAGCCTTTTTTTGTTTCTTCGGTGAAGCGGGGCTTCAATCTGAAAAAGGAAACAGACGAGCTTCCATTAATAAAGAGAATGGCATTGCACGCTTTTTCGTTGGAATTTGCCCTTAAAAACCACCAAACGGTTAAAATTGAAGCTCCCTATCCCAAAGATTTTCAGGCTTTGGTGAAGCAATTGGGCGAAAACAAGAGATAAATGGGCTAGTGATTGCCGAAATCCTAAAAATGAGCTAGCCCAGTGTTGGATATTCAGTTTCTTGAACCTACTTTTGTGTCCCTTTTTAAAAGGCAAAGAGTTATTTAACCGATTTTAAAGCTAACAAAGTGGATCACAATAGTTACAAAACAACCAATACGAATGATGCTACCGCTGATAAGCAGTGGGTGATCGTAGATGCGAAGGATCAGATCTTAGGTCGCGTAGCAAGCCAGATTGCCCGTATTTTACGTGGCAAGCACAAGCCTAGCTACACCCCCAATACCGACATGGGTGACCATGTGATTGTGATCAACGCTGAAAAAGTGAAGATGACAGGAAAAAAGATGAGCGATCGCTTCATGTTTTTCTACTCTGGTTTTCCTGGAGGACAAAAGCAAGTATCACCTAAGATGATGTTGGAAAAACACCCATCACGTTTGATGGAGCACAGCATCCGCGGTATGCTTCCTAAAAATACAATGGGCCGTCAATTGTTCAGAAGCTTGCACGTGTATGCTGGCACCGAACATCCTCATGCCGCACAACAACCTAAAGAATTAAAGTTTTAATACATGGAGATAATCAACACCATCGGAAGGAGAAAGACCTCAGTGGCCAGGGTTTATGTAAAGCCGGGCAATGGTCTTATAGTAGTCAACGAAAGAGAATTGAAAGATTATTTCCCTTCAGAAATACTTCAGACAACCGTAAAGCAAGCCCTTACTATTTCTAAGTTAGATGGCCATTACGATGTGACTGTAAATGTGGAGGGTGGTGGTGTAAAAGGCCAAGCCGAAGCGATCCGTTTAGGTATTGCCCGCGCATTGGTTACGATCAACAATGAATATCGTCCGGCTTTGAGAAAAGAAGGATTGATGACCCGCGACTCGCGCATGGTGGAGAGAAAGAAACCAGGTCGTAGAAAGGCAAGAAAGAAATTCCAATTCAGCAAGCGTTAATAGATAAGCATGGCAGAGACAATGACAACCCAGAGTTTGATGGATGCAGGTGTTCACTTCGGACACTTGACCAGAAAGTGGAATCCTAAGATGTCCGAGTACATCTACATGGAGAACAACGGCATCCACCTGATTGATTTGAACAAAACCCTCAAGTGCTTAGAGGAGGCAACGTTTGCCATGAAAAATATTGTACGTTCTGGTCGCAAGATCATGTTCGTAGCAACAAAGAAGCAAGCGAAAGACATTATCAACCAAGAAGCTACGCGCTTGAACATGCCGTATGTTACAGAGCGTTGGTTGGGTGGTATGTTGACGAACTTTGCTACCATCCGCAAGTCGTTGAAAAAATTGGCGCAGATTGACAAGTTGATGAAGGATGATGCTTTCAACAACCTAGCAAAGCGTGAGCGTTTGATGATTGCCCGTGAAAAGGCGAAGTTGGAAAAATTGTTAGGCGGTATCACAGATTTGAACCGTTTACCTGCTGCACTATTTGTGATTGACGTAAAGCGTGAACACATCGCAGTAGCAGAAGCGCAAAAATTGAATATCCCTGTGTTTGCAATGGTAGATACCAATTCAGATCCTTCGGATATCGATTTTCCGATCCCATCCAATGACGATGCGTTCAAATCAATCTCAATCATCACAAACCACTTAGGTAAAGCGATTGAAGAAGCATTGATGGAGCGCAAGAAAGACAAAGAAGATGCAGGGTTGAAGAAAGAGGAGGAAGAGAAGAAAAAAGTGGACGAAGCCGTAGAGACAAATTAATTGTTTGATTGGCCAAGCGTCTTGCAAGGCCGATTTGAAATATTCAAAACATCGGCCCTCCAAGTCGATGTTTTGTTTTTTTATAGAACCTAGTATAAAACCCTCAAAGGATTGACCAAAATTACAACTGAACTTTAATTTTTAAATTTTTAATTATGATTACCGCACAAGACGTAAACAAACTCCGCACCATGACGGGTGCAGGCATGATGGATTGCAAAAAAGCTTTGACCGAGGCCGAAGGTGACTTCGAGAAAGCCATTGAGATATTGAGAAAGAAAGGACAGAAAGTGTCTGCTTCCCGCTCTGATAGAGATGCGAAGGAAGGCTCTGTGTTCATAAAAGTTTCTGACGATAATAAAGAAGCGGTGCTGATCGCCCTGAACTGCGAAACAGATTTCGTAGCTAAGAATGATGAGTTCCAAAATTTGGGCAAGTTGATTGTTGAAACCGCCTTCGCGAAAAAATCTGCTACCAAAGAAGCGTTGTTGGCCGAAGTGGTAGGTGGGTTGTCGTTGAATGACAAAATCACAGAGCTAGTTGGCAAGATTGGCGAGAAGTTGGAAGTGAGTTCATTTGTGCACATGAAGGGCGAAGCCGTTGTTCCCTACATCCACTCAGGAAGTAAGTTGGGCGTGTTGGTTTCGTTGAAGGGCGTGAATGGCAAAGATGTAACCGAAGCAGGCAAAGACATCGGTATGCAAATAGCTGCGATGAACCCGGTAGCAGTGAATGAAAGTGAAGTTGACAGAACAGTGATCGACAAAGAATTGGAGATAGCCAAGGCTATGATTTTAGCCGAAGGCAAGCCTGAGCACATGGTAGAAAAAATTGCGCAAGGCAAATTGAACAAGTTCTTTAAGGAGAGCACGTTGCTTCCTCAAACTTTTGTGAAGGATAACTCTAAGACCGTTGCTCAATATTTGGATAGCGTAACCAAAGGATTGACCGTGGTGGAATTTAAGAGAGTAGCGATTGGGTAAAAGTCGTGCCACCGCTTGAAGCGGTGGCACGACTGGTGAAAAGGGAAGCGATGAGCTTCCCTTTTTGTTTTGGATAGGTTACATAGAGTCGTGCCACCGCTGCCAGTGGTGGCACTATATAAAATGACTAGAAATTTGCCAATTAAAAACTATCTTCGTTCATACTTTAAAATGGTTTAGCGTATGCTCAAAAAAATATTCCTCTTTCTGCTGGTAGCTATTCTGTTGGTGGTGGCTTTGGTTTTGTTCAACACGTTTCGGTTTTTGTCTATACAAACAAAAGTGGAAGCTGTGGCTGCTCCTGCAGTAAGTGATCAATCACTTCAGCGGTTTCAACAAGCGATTTCGTTTAAGACTATCTCGTATGCTAATGTTGCGCTTTTTGACTCAACACAATTTTTAGCGTTCCATAAATTTTTAGAGACGGCCTATCCTACGCTGCATCAAAAGCTGACACGTGAAGTAGTGGCCAGATATAGTTTACTTTATACTTGGCAGGGAAAAGATGCCGCACTAAAACCCATTGTGCTAATGGCTCACCAAGATGTAGTGCCGATAGAAGAGCCTACCAAAGCCATGTGGACGGTGGAACCATTTGCTGGCACTGTGAAAGATAATTTTATTTGGGGGCGCGGCACCACCGATGACAAAATCAACCTCATTGCTATTTGTGAGAGTATTGAAAAATTAGCGAAGGAAGGATTTCAACCAGAGCGAACGGTTTACTTGGCCTTTGGACATGATGAAGAGATTGGAGGCAAGGGCGCGATAGCCATTGCACAACTGATGAAGCAACGAAACATTGTGGCCGAGATGGTGATGGACGAAGGCGGCATTATAACCAAAGAAAAAATACCGGGCATGAAAGAACCCGTTGCATTGCTTGGCACTTCTGAAAAAGGATATTTATCAATAGAGCTTACCGTGGAGATCCCTGGAGGGCATAGTTCGATGCCAGAGAAAGAAACTGCGATTGATATTCTTACGAAGGCAATTGTGAATTTACGCAGCCATCCGTTTGAGCCAGCGTTTACCCTGCCGATGCAGGGCTTCATTAAAAGTATTGGCCCTGAGTTGCCGTTTGTACAGCGGATGGCGTTTGCAAACCCGTGGTTGTTCAAAGGCCTGATCATTGGCACGTATGAAAAAAGTGGTGCAGGCAGCGCGATGCTCCGTACTACCATTGTGCCGACCATCATCAACGCAGGCATCAAAGACAATGTGATACCCACACAAGCAAAGGCAACGGTAAATTTTCGGTTATTGCCTGGCGACCTATCTGCCGCAGTGATGGAGCGTGTGAAGAACGTGATTGCCGATGAGCGGGTAAAGATAACAATGTATGAAGGCACTTTCGCGGAGGCATCTGCTGTGACACCCATGGAAGGTTACGGCTATCAAAAGATAGAATCGATCATAAAAAAATCGTACCCTAACTTATTGACTTCGCCTTTCTTGATGCTGGGCGCAACGGACTCGCGGCATTTTGGGGAAGTCTCCAACAACATTGTAAAGTTCAGCCCGATGGTTGACCCGATTGGATTTCATGGCATTGATGAGCGCGTGAGCTTGGAGAGTTATCAGACATCATTGTGGTTCTTTGAACAACTGCTGAGAGATTTGAAGTAGTAAGATTTTAACGCAGAGGACGCAAAGATGTGCAGAGATATTTTTTTGAGGTGATGCTTGTGCGTATGAATTTCGAGGTGCGCACAGATTATTAGAAAGATGCTCACTCGGCCAGGGATTGAGCGGCCTGTTTGAGCCCGAAATGGAAAGTGCGCTGGGTGGCGAGTAGCGAAAGCCCGGTGCCACTGCGCCTCGCGTGGCAGGCCGCATTATTTTTGTACTGTGGCTGTTGAAATTTTTTGTTTGCTGTTCACAAAATTATCCAACCAATAGATCAACGCAGTGGCGATCACCATGCTGCCGATGACCACGTAGCCAAGTAAATCATATCGTTCTAATATTCCGCTGGGAGATTGAATGACGATCAGCCCGGCAACGAACGAAGCGATGCCACCCGAGATTTGTTGGATGGAAGAGTTGATGCTCATGAAGGCACCACGATCTGGCAAGGCGGGGATGGCGGAGATCAATGCCGAGGCGGAAATCATTCGCGCATTGATGCCCGCGAAAAGAATGACGTTGAGCACCATGCACACCCAAAGTGGTGTGATGCCCAAGCGTGTATAGATGGCGACCATGGCGATGCTTACGATGGAGCCGATGGCGAAGAGTTTGAACTTGCCCATGGTGTCTGCAAGCTTGCCCATGAGTGGACCGATGGCAATACCGAAGAGACCTGTTACCAAATACAGCGAGGGCAGTTGTGTTAATGTAAGGCCAAGATTGTTGGTGCTGAACGCGCTGCCAAAAGGCATGAGCATGAAGCCACCTGTGGAGAGCAGCACGGTGCTGATGAAAGCGCGGATGTGGATTTCCTTTGAAAGATTGCTGTACAAATGTTTGAACGCATTTTGTTTTTCGGTGACGGCCAAATGTTGCGTGACGGGTTTCATGAAGACGATCATCACCACACCGAGCAAGGCACCGAAAATAACGATCATCCAAAACGGTGCGTGCCACTCAAAGCGGTTGGCCAACATCAAGCCGATGGGCAAGCCGAGCACTTGACTGGCACCGAATGCGATTTGCACAAAGCCCATGACGCGACCGCGCACTTCCATTTTAAAAAGATCAGTGATGATGGCGAACGAGACCGAGCCGATCACGCCACCGAATATACCCGTCACTATTCGCGCAGCCAACAATAACTTGTACGTTGGGGCGATGGCGCAGAGGAATGTGCCGATGAGGAAACCGAAATAAAAGAAGAGCAAGAATTTTTTGCGATCGAATTTATCGGCAAAGCCAGCCGCCAATAAACCTGATGCGCCCGCGCTGAACGCATAAGCGGACACGACCAACCCGAACTGTGCGGGGGTAATCTTAAGTGTGGGAATGAGGATGGCACCCAGCGGTGAAAGCACCATGAAATCTAAAATGATGATGAACTGCAAGATGGCCAGCAGTGCGATCATGAGTATTTGGTAGGGGGTGAAAACTTTTTCTTTGGTTGCCGCCATTGATGGATGTTGCATTATGCGCTGCGAAGCAACCATTCTTTTTGGTAAATAGCAAAGGGAGATTGGGTGAGTGGGAGTTATTTTTTCGACCGGAATTTCTTTCCCTTCGTATCTTTAGTGCTTGCAAAAGAAAAACATGGACAAAAAATACTTCCGCTACATCAACACACTATTTGTTGTGACACCCATGACGCTGATCATGGCCTTTGTGGGCATACTCCGCAACTATGGTTTGGGAGAGGGCTGGTTTACAAAATTCTTAAATGCGTGGAGCGTAATGTTGCCGGTGGCTTTTGTGGCGGCATTCATTATTATTCCCAATGCCAAGAAGTTGGCAGAGCGTATGACAAAAAAATGAAAATAGATTATCGTATTGTTTTTTTTCTCCATATTTGTCTCGGTCTTATTAAGATCAAATTTTTTACGCCTATGAAGTTCACATCCCTGTTCGTTCTCGCTTAAGATTAGCGCGATGAGCAATTTGGCTTTTCTGCCAAAAAATCAATCCCCCAAAGGCGTGGGGTTTACTTCATTTACTACACTTTTTAATCTTTTCAAATGAAATCTTTTATAGATAGAACGTTTTCACTATTTCGTTTATTCAAGGAAGCCGTAAAGGGCTCAGATCAAAACTTTACAGAAGGCAGCATCAACCGCGCTATTTTTCTTTTATCCATTCCCATGATTTTAGAGATGGCCATGGAATCGCTTCTGGCAGTAGTTGATATTTTTTTTATTAGTAAGCTGGGTGATAATGATGCGGTCACAGCAGTAGGTCTTACCGAATCTGTCTTGGCGATTGTATATTCCATGGCAATGGGCTTGGGCATGGCTGCTACGGCTATGGTGGCTAGGCGCATTGGCGAGAAAGACAAACCCGGTGCAGGAGTAGCCGCTGTCAACGCGCTTTACATTGGCTTGATAGTTTCTGTGATCATTACCATTGCAGGTATTTTCTTTTATGATGACATCCTTCGATTAATGGGCGCATCAGAGAATATAATTACGGTCGGCTCGGGCTACACGCAGTGGATGTTGATTGGCAATTTTACAATCTTATCATTGTTCCTGGTCAACGCTATCTTTCGCGGGGCGGGCAGCGCAGCTATTGCCATGCACTCGTTGTGGATCGCAAACATTTTGAACATGATCCTGGATCCAATACTTATTTTTGGATGGGGACCAATTCCTTCGTTGGGAGTAGAAGGTGCAGCCATTGCTACGAATATCGGTAGAGGTGCTGGAGTATTGTACCAACTGTACTATCTAACAGGCGAGAAAGGCATTATCAAAATCCATAAGGAAAACATCAAGATAGACTGGAGTATCATCACTCGCTTGTTAAAAGTTTCGGCAGGAAACATCGGACAGTTTTTGATTTCCACGGCAAGTTGGCTCTTTATGGCGCGGATCATTGTTACATTTGGAAGCGCGGCCTTTGCGGGTTATCAATTTGCAATTCGAGTAATCATCTTCACCATTCTTCCTTCATGGGGTATGGCGAATGCGGCAGCCACATTGGTCGGTCAAAATTTGGGCGCACAGAAGCCAGATCGTGCAGAGAAGTCGGTGTGGAAGGCTGGCTTTTTGAACATGATTTTTCTGGGAGTGATATCCATCCTTTTCTATTTCATCTCCGAGCCGATCATGAAAATCTTTTCCACGAACGAAGAAGTTGTTCGCTACGGAACACAATGCTTGCGGATTGTTGCCTTCGGTTACGTGTTTTACGGATATGGAATGGTGATTGTGCAATCGTTCAATGGCGCAGGAGATACCAAGACACCAACTATCCTCAACTTATTTGGCTATTGGCTTTTCCAAATTCCGTTGGCCTACTTAATGGCGGTGCAATTTAAGTTTGGCCCTAGTGGCGTGTTTTGGGCTATCGCCATTGCCGAGTCTGTGATGGCTGTGATAGCGATAATTATTTTTCGTAGAGGAAAGTGGAAGACGGTTAAAATATAAGTTATTGGTTAATAGTTAATGGTTAATAGTTATCGGTTTGGTTAATCGATTTCACGAATAACTGATAACTATTAACTATTTTTCTTGAACGCAGACTTCAACGCATTGTTCAACTCCTCGCCAGCTTTTTTCAAACTAGCTTCCACTTCTTTCCATCGCTCTTTGTTTTCGACATCGTTCTTCAATTTATCGGCAGCTATTTTTAGTTCTTCATATTTCTTTTTTAAATCAACCTCTACACGCACGCTGGCATCTTTGGCCTCTACTAAAAATTGATCGAATTTCTTTCCGAAATCCTTGAAAAACTTTTCGGCTGAGCCTTCTTCTTGATTTGTTTCCATTGTTTTTTTATTGAATACACTAAAGTAATCAAAATATGTAGTGTCAACAAGAGAGGGTCATTTCAAATTGTCACGACATTATTCAAGAACTACAGGGAATACAGAGTTCACAAAGAAATTCACAGAGCAATTATTTTTTTTTGTTATTTTAGCTTTCAAAAGCGGCTAAGGTTATGGAGTACAATATAGATTTTTCTCAAATTGACTTATTGGAATTAAGAAAGTTCAATATTTCGTTTGCCGAGATTAATAGTGTAATAACGAATCCGTCTTCTTATTTTGAAAATAGAGCCGATTTTATATTTGTTTTAGGTTTTAGTGACAAAAGAAAATTTGTGCAAATGGCCTATCGCATTTCCAAAAACACTAATTTTGAAATAGAAGTATTACAAATTGGATTACCTTATGAAAAAGATATTAAAGAAAACTGGTGCGCAGGATGAACCAAAAATTGATTATTTCGAGATAGTGAGAAATACTCCAAGGCATTTGCGAAAAAAAATGACTATGGAGGAAGCCCATAAAATGATTCGAAATGCTCACGCAGAAAAATTAAAGAAAGCCTCTTGATGCCATTCAAAAAAAATAAATTCAGTTCTATATTTCTTGCTGCTTTAGTGGTTTTTAGTTCTTGTGCCTCATCATCTAATTCTTCTTACAGGCCCAAGTTCAAAAAGCCGAACCCCAACAAGCCGTTGCCTTGTCCGCAAAAAGATTGTTGAGCTATGAGAAAGATAATAATCGCAATAGATGGATACTCGGCTTGTGGCAAAAGTACTACGGCCATGGAAGTAGCCAAAGAATTGAACTACCGCTACATTGATTCGGGTGCGATGTACCGAGCAGTGACACTTTATTTTTTAGATCACTTGGTGGCTTTCACCAATCCCAAGGAAGTTGACAAAGCCTTGCAGGCCATTCATCTCTCGTTTCATATCAATTCAAAAGGAGTATCTGAAATATTTTTGAACGGCATCAATGTGGAGAAGGGAATCCGCAAGATGCGGGTTTCAGAAAATGTGAGTCCTGTAAGCGCAATCAAAGAGGTGCGTGAGGCAATGGTCGCTCTGCAACGCAAGTTGGGCAAAGAGAAAGGCATAGTGATGGATGGCCGCGATATTGGAACAGTTGTTTTTCCAGAAGCGGAGTTAAAACTTTTCCTGACGGCAGATATTTTGGTGCGAGCCTTCCGCAGGCAAAAAGAATTGCTGGAGCGCGATGACATGGTGGATATTGATACTATCATCGAAAATCTAGAGAAGCGAGACAAAATTGACAGCACCCGAAAAGAAAGTCCGTTGTTAAAGGCTGTGGATGCTAACTTGATCGATACCACCCACATTACCATTGACGAGCAAGTGGATGAGGTGATACGGCAGGCTTTGTCGAAGATTGTTGGATTTGCCAAACAGAAAGGTAATCGGTAGTTGGTGAGAGGTAATTGGTATTCGGTGGTGATGTGAACCACTTATTCCAGATGACTTTGTTCAACTATCTCGATCTTCGTACTGGCATCGGCCAGGGATGGAGGCATTGTTGGAGCCCGAAATGGAATGAGCGTTGGGTGGCGACTGCCGACAGCCCGATGGCCTTGCGCCTCGCTTGGCCAGGCCGCCCACCAATTACCTTTAACCAACTACTTTTTACCTATTACCTCTCACCACTTACCATTTACTCCTTACCTTTTTCAAACCTGTCAATATCTTTGAATCACCTCCTTTGCCGCTTGGATTTTATTGCTAATTTTGCCCCGTTCCTGCATTGTGTGCCGTTAGGCTGGCAAGTTGGCGGGAATGCCAAACTTAACTTATTGCCAATTCCGCATGGGCAAATTTATCCGACTCAAAAAAGGTTTTACCATTAACTTGGCTGGCAAAGCAGCCGCCAAAGTAGTAGAGGTTGATCAGCCTGAAACGTTCGTTATCAAACCCACCGATTTCTTTGGCATTTATATGCCGAAACCTGTGGTGAAGGAAGGGGATACTGTGAAAGCGGGTTCACCGCTTTTCCATGATAAGAAACATGAAAATGTAATGTATGTATCGCCCGTAAGTGGCGAGGTGGTGGAAATTAAAAGAGGAGAGAAGAGAAAGCTGCTAGAGATAAAAATCCTTGCCGATAAAAAAGTAGAAAGTGAACCGTTCAAAAAATTTTCTGTTTCGGAAATCGCCAATCTTTCTGCGGCTGATTTAAAAGCACAGATGTTGAAATCTGGCGTGTGGCCAAACTTGGTACAGCGGCCGTTTGGTGTAGTGGCTGATCCAGGGGTAACACCCAAGGCCATTCATATTTCGGCATTTGATACGCATCCGTTGGCACCAGATTATTCTATTTTGTTCAAAGGGCAAGATCAATTTTTTCAAGTAGGTGTAGATATTTTGAAGCGGCTTACTTCAGGCCCTGTGCATATCAACACGCATTCTACCAGCGAAATCGCTACGGTGTTTTCTCAAGTAAAAGGTGCGGAGGTGAATAAATTCTCTGGCCCGCACCCTGCTGGTTGTGTAGGTGTGCAAATCCATCACATCGATCCCATCAACAAAGGGCAAGTGGTGTGGACGATCAACCCCGCGGGCGTTATTCAAATCGGTAAGCTTTTCCTTAGCGGGATGTATGATGCTTCGAAGTTGGTGGCCGTAACAGGATCGGAAGTGAAGACGCCACAATATTATAAGACTTACACGGGCGCATCAGTAAAGAAATTTTTAGAAAATAATTTAGCCAACGATCACGTTCGGGTAATTGCTGGAAACCCCTTGACGGGAACAGCGATCGGCAAAGATGGCCACATTGGATTTTTTGATAACCAAATTTCCGTTTTGCTTGAAGGAGATTACGCAGAGTTTGTTGGCTGGATTACGCCAGGCGAAAGAAAGTTGAGTTTCCACCGCGCGATTGGTTTGTTCTCGTTCCTCTCGCCTAATAAAGAAAGAGTGGTGGACACCAACACACACGGTGAGCCACGCGCTTTTGTGCAGTCGGGTATTTTTGAGCAGGTGACTCCAATGGATATTTATCCTACGTTTTTATTGAAAAGCATTTTAGCCGAGGACATAGACGAGATGGAAGCATTGGGCATTTATGAAGTGATTGAAGAGGACTTAGCGCTATGCGAATTTGTAGATGTATCGAAACATAAAGTGCAAGAGATTTTGCGCGAAGGATTGGAATTAGTTCAACACAGTTAATAGTTAGTTCGATGGATTTTATAAAACATCAGATTGAAAAAGTAAAGCCGCACTTTGAAAAAGGTGGCAAGTGGGAGAAGCATTATTATTCGTTCGAGGCGTTGGAAACATTTTTGTTTGTGCCAAGCACTACCAACGGAACCAAAGGAGCACAGATTCGTGACGCCATCGACTTGAAGCGCTTGATGATGACGGTGATCATCTCGATGGTGCCGTGTTTGCTTTTTGGAATGTGGAATGTGGGCCACCAACATTTTTTGGCGATAGGCCAAGCTGCTTCGTTCGGAGAAAAATTTTGGATTGGTATCGTGCAAGTGATGCCCGTAGTAGTGGTTTCTTATGGAGTAGGGTTGGGAATAGAATTCATCTTCGCCACTTTTAGAAGGCACCCCGTCAACGAAGGGTTTTTGGTGACAGGTATGTTGATACCATTGGTAATGCCACCCGATGTTCCGCTTTGGCAAGTAGGGTTGGCAACGGCTTTTGCGGTCATTATTGGTAAAGAAGCTTTTGGTGGAACGGGTATGAACGTGATGAACGTAGCGTTAACGGCTCGCGCTTTTTTATACTTCGCTTATCCAACTGATATTTCAGGTAGCGTGTGGACGTACATTGGCGATGCTAAAACCGTAGCAGGTTATTCTGGCGCCACTCCTTTATCTATTGCAGCCGATGCGGCCACTGCAGGAACGACAACCGTAGTTTCATCTCTTAGTTCTTTTGGTGCTGGTTGGAATGAGGGTGTCTTTTCGTTTTGGAATATGTTCATGGGCATTATGCCCGGTTGCATTGGTGAGACTTCCACTTTGATGTGCTTGATCGGTGCGTTGATATTAATTGGTACTGGTGCAGGAAGTTGGAAGGTGATTGTAAGTGTTTTTGGTGGAGCATATGCAATGGGGCTGTTGCTGAATCTGATTGGAGGAAATGCGTTTGTTGAAATGCCCGCGCACTATCACTTGGTAATTGGCGGTTTGGCCTTCGGTGCTGTCTTTATGGCGACAGATCCCGTCACTGCATCGCAAACCGAAACAGGCAAGTGGATTTATGGTGCTTTAATTGGTATCTTCACGGTATTGATCAGAGTATTTAACCCAGCTTACCCCGAAGGGATCATGCTGGCGATTTTGTTGATGAACGTGTTCGCTCCTCTCATCGACTATTTTGTAGTGAGTGCAAACAAAAAAAGAAGATTACAACGTGCGACAGTCTAATTTATACATCGTATTATATGCAGCAGCCATCACGGTAGTGTGTGGAGGCGCATTGGCCATTGCATCGCAAAGTTTAAAACCCTTGCAGGATGCCAACATTGAAATGGAGCGCAAGAAAAATATTCTTGCAACCGTGATGGAGTTGAAAGAAGGTGACAACATCGAGCAACTTTACGCTTCACGCGTGAAAGAACGAGTGATAGACTTTCAAGGCAATGTGAAAACAGGTATGAAGGCAAGTCAAGTTATCATTGCCGAGCAATACAAAAAGAAACCCGAAGAACGTTTGTTGCCTGTGTATGAATTTCGCAGCCAAGCCGATACTTCTAAAATTGAAAATGCAGTGATGCCAGTTTATGGCTACGGACTGTGGAACAACATCTGGGGCTTTGTGGCTTTGAAATCTGATTTGAACACCGTGCAAGGCGTGAAATTTGAACATGCCGGTGAAACACCTGGCTTGGGCGCGCGTATCACTTCTGACGATATTCAGGTTCGGTACAAAGGCAAAACAGTTTTCGATGGAGATAAAGTGATGTCTGTACAAATGCAAAAAGGTGAAGGAATGGATTATTCGTCTGACTCACACAAAGTAGATGGCATGTCGGGTGCAACGCTTACGGCAAAGGGAGTCAACAACATGTTGAAAGACTATTTTGCTTGTTACAAAAATTATTTAAAGAAGAATCAAAAAAACTTATCACTAAACTTATGAGCACAGCAACAGCGGAAGTAGAAGTGGTGGAGAAAAAGGCAGAGCCGCTTTTCTCTAAGAAGAATAAGAAGTTAATCACCAATCCATTGGATATTGATAATCCAATCACGGTGCAAATTTTGGGTGTTTGTTCTGCATTGGCAGTTACTACGCAAATGAAACCCGCCTTTGTAATGTCTATCGGATTGATGGTGGTAACAGCATCTTCCAACGTAGTGATTTCAATGATGCGCAATTCAATCCCTTCGCGCATCCGTATCATTGTTCAGTTAGCCATTGTTTCACTTTGGGTAATTTTGGTAGATCAGATTTTGAAAGCGTATGTGTATGACGTGTCTAAACAATTATCTGTTTTTGTAGGGTTGATCATTACCAATTGCATAGTAATGGGTCGACTTGAAGCATTTGCTATGGGTAATAAGCCTTGGCCTTCTTTTCTGGATGGAATTGGAAATGGATTGGGCTATGGAATGATTTTGATGATGGTGGCTTTTGTGAGAGAGCTTTTCGGTGCAGGAAGTCTTTTCGGATTGAAAGTATTTGAATCGATGGGTATACACTATACAGGCAACGGCTTGTTGTTGCTTCCTGCTGGTGCATGTATTTTAGTTGGTGTTATCATTTGGGTACAACGTACACTAAACGGGCATCGCGAAACCCATTAATATTCAGATATGGAAAATCTATTAAATATTGGAATCAGGTCGATCTTTATCGACAACATGATATTCGCTTACTTCTTGGGAATGTGTTCGTTCCTAGCCATTTCTAAGAAAGTAAAGACTGCGATTGGTCTAGGTGTAGCCGTAATTTTTGTGATTGGCATTACCGTGCCTATCAATTGGCTAATTCAAAACTATGTGTTAGTCCCTGGCGCATTGGCTTGGTTAGGCGATGATTTTAAAAATATTGATTTGAGCTTTTTACAGTTCATTGTATTTATTTCTGTAATCGCTGCGATTACTCAGTTGACGGAGATGGCGGTCGAGAAATTTTCTCCTGCATTGTATGGAACGCTAGGAATTTTTCTTCCATTGATTGCTGTTAACTGCTCGGTACTTGGTGCTGCGTTGTTCATGGTTGGCCGCCCTTATAACTTGGCTGAGGCCACTGTGTTTGGTTTAGGCTCAGGCACAGGCTGGATGCTCGCGATTGTGGCGTTGGCAGGTGTGAGAGAAAAAATGAAATACTCAAATGTGCCAGCACCCTTACGGGGATTGGGCATCACATTTATACTGGTGGGCTTGATGTCGCTAGGTTTCCTTAGCTTCCTTGGGTTTTCTTTATAAACGATGCGAACGAAAGAAATTAAAAGGCTTCGCAAGAAGCCTTTTTTGTTGGAAAGAATTTGATTGTTGATTTAACTTAAGATTAAACTATTATGAAAGGCTTATTCGGAAAAATTGTTCGGTACTTTTTCAACGGTACCTTGTTCATTGTGCCTCTAGTAGCAACGGCTTACTTCATCATTGTGTCTTTTCAATGGTTGGATAGTCGGTTGAACTTGCCGTATCCGGGAGTGGGCTTCGCTATTATCTTGAGTGTAATCACACTGTTTGGTTACTTCACTTCCAATTTTGCTTTCAAGGCTTTCTCCACCTGGTTTGACCACGGTATGAACCGTATTCCGTTAGTAAAATTGATTTATTCATCAGTGAAAGATCTGCTAGCTGCTTTTGTGGGCGATAAGAAAAAATTTGACCGCCCGGTACTGGTGCGCATCAACAAGGAAAATCAATTGCATCGTGTTGGATTTATTACGCAACAGGATTTAAGCGCGCTTGGATTAAATGAGATGGTAGTAGTTTATTTCCCTCAGTCTTATGCGGTAGCTGGCGATCATTTTATTGTGCCGAAAGAAAATGTTCAGCCTTTGAATATTCCTGGGCCGATGGCGATGAAGTTTATTATTTCAGGAGGGGTAAGTGGGTTTAGTGAAGTTTAATTTTAAAGTCGGTGATGCTTACAGAAAAACTCCTATTTTTACATTTTTTCAAATTTACCATGAGACTTTTGGCAAGCGTTTTATTTATTCTGATGTTTAGCTCGTGCGCTTCAACGTACAAATCATTGAAGCCATCTTCTTCCTATTTCGGTAATGCTGAAGAAGTCAATGGTGTGAAATTCTCTTACAAGCAAGGAGTTTTAGCTGAAACAAGAAATAAAAAATATGCAAAAAGAGAAATAAGTAAGGCTGTAAAGGTAGTCTCAGTTAAAATTGTAAATAACTCTGATAAGAATTTGGTAATTGGGCAGAATACTAAGTTTTATACAGGCAACAGTGAATTGAGATTGATAGAGCCAAATACAATTCATCAGCAACTGAAACAAGGTGTTCCGATCTATTTACTGTATTTATTATTATCACCAACTCAATTGACCACTGGTAGTAGTACAATTAACAATAATGGAACGATTACTAGTGCTAGTACTACGCCAATAGGCCTAATACTCGGTCCTGGGATCGCTATTGGTAACATGGCCGTTGCAGGTACGGCCAACCAAAATTTTTTACGTGAGTTAAATGAGTTTAATTTAATCAATAAGACAATAGCGCCTGGACAAACTGTCTTTGGATTAATTGGAATAAACGATATAGGCTATAACCCGGTTAGGCTTGTAGTATCGGATTAGTTTTTAACTAATCACCCCCGACCCAATTAACTCTTCCTCCTCATACCAAGCCGCAAACTGCCCAGGTGCAACTCCGCGCTGAGGCCGATCAAAAATAATATAAAGTCCTTGTTCCTTCTTGTGAAGAGTACATACTTCTAGAGGTTGACGGTAACGAATTCGTGCCAAGTAATTTTTGGATTCACCAATAGATAATTTTAGATCTTCGCGCAGCCAATGCTCATCTACATTTGGAATGAATAGACCCTTACGATAAAGGCCCGGGTGATCTTCGCCACTGCCAGTATAGATCACATTTTTCTCTGTATCTGTACCAATGACGAATAATGGTTTTTCATAGCCGCCAATATTCAACCCTCTGCGTTGGCCGATGGTATAATAATGTGCTCCATTATGTTCGCCTACTACTTCACCCAATTCGGGTCTTAAGTGATATGGTTCTGAAATATGAACAAGATCATTTTCATCAAAACCATTCTTGAAAATAGTTGAATCAAAAGGCACTTCAATGACTTTTCCTTTTTTGGGCTCAAGCCGTTGTTGCAAAAAATCTGGCAAGTGTACTTTGCCAATAAAGCACAACCCTTGAGAATCTTTTTTCTCTGCTGTGGCAAGCCCTTCTTTTTTAGCGATTTCTCTTACTTCGGGCTTTAGTAATTCACCAATCGGGAAGAGAGCTTTAGAAAGTTGCTCTTGCTTTAGCTGACAGAGAAAATAGCTTTGATCTTTGTTCGGATCTTTGCCTGCTAATAACTGATAAATGGTCTTGCCTTCTTTTTCAATAACTCCCTTTCTGCAATAATGCCCGGTAGCCACAAAGTCAGCACCTAGTTTTACGGCCGCATCTAAAAATACATCAAACTTGATTTCGCGGTTGCACAGCACATCGGGATTAGGTGTTCTTCCTGCTTTGTATTCAGCAAACATGTAATCGACAATGCGCGCTTTGTACTCTACACTCAAGTCAATCGCTTGAAATGGAATGCCGAGGTGCTGCGCAACAATCATCGCATCGTTGCTGTCATCTAACCAAGGACATTCATTGCTGATCGTTACAGAGTCGTCATGCCAATTTTTCATGAACATGCCGATCACTTCGTAGCCTTGCTCTTTCAATAGATAAGCGGCTACGCTTGAATCAACACCTCCTGATAGACCAACAACTACTCTTTTTTTCATTATTGTTTTAAAGCAGAATCTTTAGCTAAAAGTTCATTCACCACCTGATTAAACCGCTCCTTAAATCGTTCATAATAAATCCCCGTTCCAGGTCCTTCAAATCCAGTGCGAATGTGCTTTACTTTTCCATCTTTGCCAATGAAAATAGTGGTAGGGAAAGCGATTACTTTATTGAGCATTGGCAAGGTCTCTGCAGCTTTTTCTTTGTCGTTGGTTCCGGCTATGACAAAATCGTAAGGTACACCCAACTTCTCCTTCATTTTCTTCACACGACCACTCGCATAGTCAAAATCATCTTTGCGTTCGTAGGCCAATCCTAAAATTTCCACACCGCGGTCGTGATTGTCTTTGTACCATTGTGTTAGAAATTTTGTTTCGTCCATACAATTGGGGCACCAAGTACCAAAGATTTGTAAGATCAGCACTTTGCCTTCATACTTTTCATCCGAAGGACTGATCATATTGTGCTCCATATCAGGAAAGCTAAAACTGATTTTGTCAAATCCTTCTTTTAGAAAGGTCAACGATTCGGCATTGGGCATTTCTGCTTTTTCGGTTTTTATACCTTTGAATGTCTCATGCGATTTTTTTCCTGAATAGTAATCTCCTTTTAATGAGTCACCTTCCATCTTTGCTGAGAAAAGAAATGCATGATTTCCATCGAAAGTACTCAGTAATAGGTTCTGATCTATCACATTCCCTTCTAAGTAACGATAGTCTCCAGTAGGAGTGAGGAAAGTACCAATTACATGGTTTCTTTCTTGATTGAATATTCCTACGGAAGGATAAGTTTCTTTTTCATCTTGGAATTGCAATTGATAGTTACCCGAAAAATTTATGGCGGCATCTCCTGCTTTTGTAAATCTGTAGTCCTCACCATATGTAGCTGTGAACGGCAACTTAAAATCAGGATCGTAATTTTTAATATAAAAACCTTCCAGCTTATCACCGTTTATTTTCGCCTTCAATTCAATATCAAAAATTAGCATGGTGATTTTTACCGAATCGCCTTCGATGGAAATTTCATCCTGCAATAATTTTTCTTCTGCATTTTTTAAATATACTTTGTAGACCGTCCCTTCTTTGGTCACTTCAAAGTTGAATGGGAGTTGTTGCCCTTGAAGTTCGATCACCCCACGCCACATTCCTGTTTTTAGCTCACCAGGTTGTTGGCAGGAAGCAAGTGCAGTTGCAATAACTAAGACTAATAAAATCCTCATGGCATCTAAATTTCGATTGAGAACACAAAAATGCAATAAATGATTCTTTTTTCTTATCGTTAATTGTTATTCGTTATCAGTTAATGGTAGTTTACGTTCGATTAACTGATAACAGTTAACTTTAGACCATGCTAAATGATTTAAAAGTACTCGAACTCGCCTCTGTCTTAGCTGGCCCAAGCGTAGGGCAATTTTTTGCTGAACTGGGCGCGGAAGTGATCAAAGTAGAGAATTTAAAAACTGGTGGTGATGTTACGCGCACGTGGAAAGGGGCAGGCGAACAAACCGATGACCGCTCTGCTTATTTCTGTTCGTGTAATTGGGGAAAAAAATCTGTTGCTCTTGATCTAACTTCTGCCGAAGGAAAACAGATTGTGCAAAAGTTGGCACAACGTTCTGACGTTATCATTGCCAGCTACAAACCGGGCGATGCTGAGAAGTTAGGTGTTTCTTACCATCAACTATCAACCAATAACAAAAAACTGATCTATGGACAGATCACAGGTTATGGTGCAGCCAATGATCGTGTAGGTTACGATGCGATTATCCAGGCCGAGTCAGGTTTTATGGATTTGAATGGGGAGAAAGATGGATTGCCTACTAAGATGCCCGTAGCATTGATTGATGTATTGGCCGCGCATCATTTAAAAGAAGGATTATTACTCGCATTATCGAAGCGTGAGAAAACGGGCGAAGGAAGTCTGGTCGAAGTTAATTTAATACAAGTCGCACTTTCTTCATTGGCCAACCAAGCAACCAATTGGCTGGTGGCAAAAAAACTCCCTACCCGCCAAGGCTCAGCTCATCCTAATATTGCACCATATGGCGATTCATTTTTAACAAAAGATGGCAAGCGTATTTTATTAGCGATAGGTAGTGATCGGCAGTTTCAAGATTTAATAAATGTTTTGGGCATCGGGCAACAGGTAATAGACCTTGGTGATTGGTCATTGGAAATAAAATTTTTGACAAACCAGCAACGTGTAGAAAACAGGGTAGCATTGAATGAGCTTTTATGGAGTGCGATTGCTCGATTGAATTCAAAGGAGTTGATGGAAAAAATCAATCAATTGAAAATTCCTGCTGGGTTGATACAAAATGTAGAGGAAGCATTTTCTACCAAAGAGGCAAAAGAGATTTTGATACAATCAGAAAGTTTGATGGGGGTGAGGAGCTTTGTTGGCAATTTATCTAACTTTAAAGATTCATCTTCACTTTTGCTGCCACCACCGCATTTTGGAGAACATACAGAGGAAGTGATAAGAGGGATTTTGTAATTGACTCTTTTTAATAAATGAAACTCGAACACCGTAAACAAAAAGTCCTTCCATTGCCTCATTTCTTTTTGCGGCTTGGTCGTTATAGTTGTTTTGCTTGGGGCTGATTGCTATTTCAATTTTCATTGGCATGATTGGCTATCATACATCTGATCAGCTAAATTGGTTAGATAGTTTTTATATGGCCTCTATGATTTTAACAGGAATGGGCCCCGTAACCGAAATGAAAACAGACGGGGCAAAATATTTCTCTGCTTTTTATGCGCTCTATAGCGGTATTGCCTTTTTAAGTATCACGGCTGTTTTCTTTGCACCGATCATTCACCGGCTATTGCACATTTTGCAAGTAGAAGTTGAGGATAGTAAATGATAGGTAAACAACGAGTAATATGAACAACCTATTTGAACTACAACAACTAACCCACGCAGCTCTGGCGCAGTACCATCGCTGGTATCAAGTGTATGAAGTGCCTTTTACCAAAGAGAGGATTGAGAACCAGAAAGATATTTTGGCTGATGATGTGGAGATTACTACCTCTGCGGGCACCATGAAAGGCAAGGCAGAGGTGGAGGATCGCTTAAAAGTATATGAAGGATGGTTGAATGCGCATCATATTCAGCAGACTAAAGTGGCCATGCTGCCAGACGGGAAAATTTCATTGGAAGCAGATATTGAGTATCAAAACATTCGGCCAGATCAAAGTAAGTTCAGTTACACTATTCATTATTCAACTGAGTTACAGCCACGGGAAAATGACTTGCCCTTATTTACAAGTTTACAATTGAAGCCCACGGGTGAGGTAAAAGAATTTCAATTTGAGGCGGCCTATCATGAAAACAGAAGTAAATCATTTATGCACTACTGGCTTTACCTGATGGAAACACAAAAAGGTAAGAGCGATAAATTTAAGGAATTGCTTTCAAAGGACTTCTCACTGCAATTGAGTTCAGGACAAATAGTTGATAACTTGGATAAGTTTGATACGTGGTTCAAATCAGTTTGTGCACCTATCTTTACTAGTACTCATGCGCACAAAAATTTTAGCGTAGTTGATAATAAAGACAATACGTTCAGTGTATCGTTGGATTTTGATTGGAAAGCCATCAATATTAAAAACGAAAACATGATTGCCGAGACTCACCACGAGTGGCTACTGGAAAACAATATGGACGATCGCTTCGCTAAAATGAAAACGATGAAGGTATCGATAATAAAGCCGTTTCAAGTAGTGTCTTATTGAAACCACAAATTGAAGGGATTTTCTTTCCCAATCTGAAACAGTTATAAATTCAAATCCTTTAAAATTTCTAAAATTCCATCCTTTTCTAAAATGGAATGGACATTGACCGTAGCCCAACTATCTAAATGCTACTAAATGAGAATTTTGAAAATGGTAGGCTTGCTGATTGTCTTTCCTTATCTCAGTTGCTTCCACACCAAATCATTTATATACAAGGAAATTGTCCGCTTGTCTATCGGGTTTTAATCGGAAGGCCTGGCACAGTAATGTGAATGGCCTTCCTTTTATTAATCGCCTCTCAGTTTTTTGGTAAGAGATTTCCTCCCCTTTCTTTTTAACACTCCTCGTTTTAACTACCGTTGAACTAAGTACTGGTATGCGGCAGGAGGGTAGGATCTGGGAAGATAGCCTGATGACCACCTCGTTTCGAGTGGCCAGGCCGCGCCTTCGCCAAGGCTTCAGTAAGGCAGGCCGTCTAAAACCTTTTCACAAAATTCTCTCAATCCCGCTCACAAGTGTTTGCATAAACGCCATAAAAAACTACTTTTGCGGTTCGGATTTTTAAAAGCACGGGCTTTTTCTAAAATCCTCTAAATCAACCTGATAAAATAAAATAACCGAAGAAATAAAACAACCAATGGCGAACAGCGGCAAAATCACCCAAGTAATCGGCCCGGTAGTAGACGTGGCCTTTGACGAACCAGGTTCTAAACTTCCTAACATTCTCGATGCCCTTGAGGTAACAAAAGGGGACGGCACGCGCATTGTGCTGGAGTGCCAACAGCACTTGGGCGAAGATCGTGTGCGCGCCATTGCCATGGACGGTACCGAGGGCTTGGTGCGCGGCATGAAGGTGACCGATTTGGGCACACCTATTCAAATGCCGATTGGCGAAGATATTAAAGGCCGTTTGTTCAACGTGATCGGCCAAGCAATTGATGGTATTCCGCAACCAAAAGGGAAGCAATCATTGCCTATCCACCGCTCGGCTCCAGCGTATGAGAACTTGTCCACTTCATCGGAGATTCTTTATACAGGTATTAAAGTTATCGACTTGATTGAGCCGTATGCAAAAGGTGGTAAGATCGGTTTATTTGGTGGTGCGGGTGTAGGTAAAACCGTGTTGATCCAAGAGTTGATCAACAACATTGCGAAGGCGTATTCAGGATTGTCGGTGTTTGCTGGTGTGGGTGAGCGTACACGCGAAGGAAACGATTTGCTGCGCGAGATGATCGAGGCGGGCATTGTGGACTACGGCCCTGAGTTTATGAAATCGCTCCACGCAGGTGGTTGGGATTTGTCAAAAGTAGATCAAGAGAAATTGAAAGATTCAAAAGCAACCTTTGTGTTCGGTCAGATGAATGAGCCCCCAGGTGCACGTGCGCGTGTGGCCTTGTCGGGATTGACGGTAGCCGAATATTTCCGTGATGGCGATGGCCAAGGAAAAGGAAAAGACATTTTGTTTTTCGTAGATAACATTTTCCGCTTTACGCAAGCGGGTTCAGAAGTATCGGCTCTATTGGGTCGTATGCCTTCTGCAGTGGGTTACCAACCTACATTGGCATCTGAAATGGGCGCGATGCAAGAACGCATTACTTCAACAAAAAATGGTTCGATCACCTCAGTACAGGCTGTTTACGTGCCTGCCGATGACTTGACCGACCCTGCGCCTGCTACAACCTTCGCTCACTTGGACGCAACGACAGTATTGTCTCGTAAAATTGCAGAGTTGGGTATTTACCCTGCTGTGGATCCGTTGGATTCCACCTCGCGTATTTTGCGTGCGGATATTGTAGGCGATGAGCATTACAATTGCGCACAGCGCGTGAAGTTAACTTTGCAACGCTACAAAGAATTGCAAGACATCATCGCGATCTTGGGTATGGACGAATTGTCTGACGAAGACAAACAGACTGTTTACCGTGCGAGACGTGTGCAACGTTTCTTATCGCAGCCGTTCCACGTGGCCGAGGCCTTTACAGGTTTGAAAGGTGCGTTGGTAGATATTAAAGACACGATCAAAGGCTTTAACATGATCATGGATGGTGAGTTGGATCACTTGCCTGAGATGGCCTTCAACTTGGTGGGCGGCATTGAAGATGCGATAGCGAAGGGAGAGAAGATGATGGCGGACGCTAAATGATTTGAAAATGAGTTGATTTGAAAATTTGAAAATGAATACACCGTTCAAATTATTCGACAACTAATCTTCAAATTTTCAAATTGGTTAATTTTCAAATTGAGTTTATGCTTTTAGAAATAATCACACCCGATAAAAAAATATTTGAAGGCGAAGTGAACTCGGCCACCTTCCCTGGGGCAGATGGTTCTTTTCAAGTATTGAACGACCATGCTCCATTGATCAGTTTGCTAAAAGATGGCGTGGTGGAATACAAAGGGAAGGAATCTGCGCAGCAAATTAAAATCACAGGGGGAGTGGTGGAGGTGTTGAAGAATAAAGTGATTTTGTTGGCAGATGGAATAGGTTCTTGATCTAACGAAACGATAAGCAATAAAAAACCCGATCAAGCGATCGGGTTTTTTGTTTTCTATTCTGATATGTTGGAAGAACTACTGTTCTAATAACCACTTAACAAAAAATACTACGCCAATCAAAAGTGAGATAGCGCCAATCACCACAAAGAATTGGCCAGCCGAGCCCAAGATCAATCCCACAATGCCGACTGCGCCAAAGATGGCAGCTAGTTTTAGATCGTGATCTATTCCACTGGCTTTTGTAGAAGTGACCGACATTTCTTTTTTCTGATTTTTAACAATGCTTTTGATTTCTTTTTTTAACAATTGACGAACCTCTTTGCGCTCTGTCTTAGACATTTTCAAGTAAGCAGTTCGCAATTCTTTTTTTGCTTCGGCTACTATTGCAATTGGTTCTGCTTTGGTACTTGCGGTAAATACTTCATTCTCAGTAGATGCAGTAGCGAGTTCAATTGCCAATCCTTTCGCGGCCTTCACAGGGTGATAGCCAGTATTTATTTCTTGATGTTGAAAGCTTGCCGTGTACTTTGGCGCAGAGCAAGCGGCCAGTAGAAGGACAGGAATTAAATAAAAGATTTTTTTCATAGTCGTAATTTATTTTTTCGAGGTAAAGATAGCCATTATCCGTTTGAAGAAACGTTTTTCAAAATCCCAGAAAAATGTGAATTGGCCAAATAAAAAGCCGTAAAAAAGTAAAAGGAGATTATAAACAGGCAGAATGAGAATGTAATAAGGTGCAGTTGCCCAAGGAGGTATTGATTCCCCGAACCAGTATTTGAATACAGGTCTTTTTAGAAGCACCACTGTAAACCCCGTACAAGCAAAAACCAATAGAATAATGATAACCTGATAAATGTTATTCACCTTCCACCTTGCTTGTAATTTTTGCAGCCAGTTCATTATCTCAATTCTGTCTCCAAGATAGAAAAATGGATTTCTTAAGGAAACGGTTTCCAAAAATGATTTTTGGGTAATGTTGCCGTAATAGTGATCGATTCTTTTTTTACGGGATGGATAAATTGTAGTTGTCGTGCGTGCAGGCAGATGCTGGCGTCATCGTTGGCCGATTCATATCCGTATTTAACATCGCCTACAATCGGGCAATTGATAGAAGCTAACTGAACGCGTATTTGGTGAGGCCTTCCCGTAATGGGTTTTACTTCCAATAAATACAGTCCACCTTTTTGCTCGATCAGTTTATAACTCAACTCAGATCGTTGCCCTTCGGAATGTTCTTTTTTGTAAGCCGTGGTTTTGTTTTTCTTTTCGTCTTTTACTAACCAGTGAATGAGTGTGCCCTCTTGATTCTGCGGCATTTTATCTACCAAAGCCCAATAGGTTTTTTGGGTTTCCCTATTTCTGAAGAGTTCGTTCATTCGCTCTAGCGACTTTGATGTGCGAGCAAACACAACTACACCGCTCACGGGCCGGTCCAGTCGGTGCACGACTCCTAAAAAAACCTCCCCTGGCTTTTGATACTTTTCCTTAATGTAATCCTTACAGATATCTACCAGTGGTTTATCACCAGTAGCATCGCCTTGCACGAGCGTGCCAGAGGCTTTGTTAATGACGAGAAGATGATTGTCTTCGTAAAGGACGGTTAGCATTCTTCAAACTTGATAAATTTTTGCGAACTTTTTACTTGAGATTTTCTGGTTGCACAGTTTCGTAGTCCGCAAACTCCTAAGGTTTATTAACTCAAGTCCTAAGCCCCAATGCCCAAATTCCTACCCCTTAAACTCCGAAGTAAAATGAAAATGGATATCAGGAAAATTATCCTGCACCATTTGTAGCCACGCGCGTGACTCTGCCATAAAAACAATCTTATCGTCTTTGTCGCGGGCAATGTGCCGTTGCTTAGAATCAATAAATTCCGCCAACTTCTTGGGGTCTTTGCTGCTGATCCAACAAGCCTTGTAAATGTTTTGTCCAGCAAATTCTACGGAGGCACTGTATTCATTCTTCAATCGAAATTGAATTACTTCAAATTGAAGTGCGCCCACTACGCCAACTACTTTCTTTTTGCCAAGTTCGTAAGTGAACAATTGCGCCACGCCTTCTTCCATCAATTGCAAGAGACCTTTCTCTAATTGTTTGGTCTTCATCGCATCTTTGTTGATCACTTCCTTGAATATCTCTGGCGAAAAACTTGGGATGCCCGTGTAGATCATTTTCTCGCCATCCGTCAGCGTGTCTCCGATTTTTAAATTTCCCGTATCATACAATCCAACGATATCACCTGGCCACGCCTCGTCTACTGTTTCTCTATCTTGCGCCATAAAAGCTGTAGCATTGGAGAAGCGAATACTCTTGTCTTGCCGCACGTGATAGTAATTGGCTCCTCGCTCAAACTGCCCAGAACATACACGAATGAATGCAAGGCGGTTTCTGTGCTTCGGATCCATGTTGGCATGTATCTTAAATATGAATCCAGAGAATTTACTTTCTTCTGGTTTCACTTCGCGCAGTGTAGTCTCACGCGGGATAGGAGGAGGAGCAAATTGAATAAATGCATCTAGCAATTCCTTTACACCAAAATTATTGACGGCACTGCCAAAAAATACGGGGGCTACATCTCCGTTTAAGTAAGTCTGAACATCAAAGGTTGGGTAAACACCTTCAATCAATTCCACATCGGCTCGCAATTGCTTTGCATAGTTTTCTCCCACCAAGCGATCTATCTCTTCACTGTTGATATCAGAAATTTCTAGACTCTCTTGCACGGTTGTTTTACTTGGCGTGAATAGCTGTAGACTTTTTTCATACAGATTATAAACACCCTTAAAAGTTTTCCCCATGCTGATCGGCCAACTCAATGGACGAACTTTGATACCCAGCTTCTCTTCAATCTCATCCAGCAAATCAAATGGATCACGCCCTTCACGATCAAGTTTATTGATGAAACAAAGAACAGGTGTATTGCGCATACGGCACACCTCCATGAGTTTTTCTGTTTGTATCTCTACGCCTTTCACGCAATCAATTACCATGATCACGCTATCCACTGCTGTGAGTGTACGATATGTATCTTCAGCAAAATCTTGGTGACCTGGTGTATCGAGCAAATTGATCTTAATGCCTTTGTAATCGAAACCCATAACAGAGGTAGCTACCGAAATACCACGCTGCTTCTCTATTTCCATCCAGTCGCTGCGAGCGTGATCCTTTATCTTCGATGATTTTACAGCTCCTGCTTTTTGAATAGCACCACCAAAGAGCAGCAACTTTTCTGTAAGCGTAGTCTTGCCCGCATCAGGGTGACTGACAATTCCAAATGTTCTGCGCTTTGCTATTTCTTGTTCTAATGTCATTTCTATTTGATAAATCTTTGGAAATAAAAAAGGGATAGAATAAATCCATCCCCTTAGTAACTCTTCAATGGTTAAAACCCTTGAAGAGTTAAAAGCTAATTTAAGAATTGACCTCCAACTTCGCTTTGAATTTTTTTGCGTT
>JBJXEB010000127.1:0-33638 GCA_046155095.1 Cyclobacteriaceae bacterium | reverse complement strand
CTGAAGCATTACACTTGCTTCACGCTTCTAAAAAAGGATCAAAAAAGGATGCACATAAATTCTTTGTAGATGAAAACACATTTCCACAAGTCATTGATTTATTAAGAACGCGCTCTGCGCCAATTGGCGTAGAGTTAGTAGTTGGCGATGTTTCAAAAGTAGATATTACAGATGCTCATTTATTTGGGGTTTACATTCAAAATCCAAATAATAATGGCGAGATAAAAGATTACACCGCATTCATAGCAGCAGCTCACGAAAAAGAATTGTTTGTTGTTGTTGGCGCAGACTTGATGAGTTTGCTCTTAGTAAAATCACCCGGAGAAATGGGTGCTGATGTAGTAGTCGGTTGTTCTCAACGCTTTGGTGTGCCAATGGGTTTTGGGGGGCCACATGCAGCCTTCTTCGCTACCAAAGACGAATTCAAAAGACAAATGCCAGGGCGCATCATTGGCATTTCGCAAGATGCACAAGGCAACCCCGGCTATCGCATGGCGTTGCAAACACGCGAGCAACACATCCGCAGAGAGAAAGCGACATCTAACATTTGTACTGCACAAGTTTTGTTGTCAGTGATGGCGAGCATGTATGCTGTTTATCACGGGCCAGAGGGCTTGAAAAAAATCGCAGGAAGAATTCATGGTTTAGCTAACTTATTAGAATCAAATCTAAAAGCAGCGGGTTTTAAACAAGTAAACGCAACTTATTTTGATACTATCAAAGTAGCTGTTGCCGATAAAAAGGTTATTGAACGTGAGGCTATCAAGCACGAGCTTAACTTCCGTTATTTTGCAGATAATCATGTTGGCATCTCGTTAGATGAAACAACTTCACTAAAAGATATCCAAACGATCCTAAAAGTATTTGGCATTTCAACTTCATCAAACGGAACTAAAGTAGAGTTGGCGTTACCTTCCAACTTGATCAGAAAATCATCTTATCTTACTCATCCCGTTTTCAATTCTCACCGCAGCGAACATGAAATGCTTCGCTATATCAAGAAATTAGAAAGCAAAGATTTGTCCATGGTGCATTCCATGATCTCATTAGGCTCTTGCACGATGAAGTTAAACGCGACCACGGAGATGATTCCAGTTACGTGGCCTGAGATGGGACAGATCCACCCATTCGCGCCAAGCGAACAGACTCAGGGATATACTGAAATGATTTCTAATCTAGAGATTTGGCTTAAAGAGATCACAGGATTTACAGGAATTTCTCTGCAACCCAACAGCGGTGCGCAAGGCGAGTACGCAGGGTTGCTTGTGATTCGCGCGTATCATCAAAACCGTGGAGATCATCATAGAAACATTGCGTTGATCCCTTCGTCAGCACATGGCACTAATCCAGCTAGCGCAGTGATGGCAGGCATGGAGGTTGTCGTTACTAAATCAGATGCGGAAGGAAAAGTTGATGTTGCAGACCTAAAAGAGAAAGCAGAACAATACAAAGATAGACTTGCCGCGCTGATGGTAACCTATCCATCCACTCATGGAGTTTTTGAAGAAGCTATCACAGAAATCTGCGAGACCATTCATAAAAATGGTGGCCTTGTATACATGGATGGCGCCAATATGAATGCGCAAGTGGGGTTGACATCACCCGCTAACATTGGTGCAGATGTTTGCCACTTGAATCTCCACAAAACATTTTGCATTCCGCACGGTGGTGGTGGCCCGGGCATGGGACCGATCTGTGTGAACGATAAATTGAAACCATTCTTGCCTGGTCATGCCATTGTAAAAACGGGTGGAGATAAAGCGATCACGGCAGTATCGGCTGCGCCTTGGGGCAGCGCAAGTATCCTCGCTATCTCCTATGCTTACATTGCTATGATGGGCAGCGAAGGACTGACCAATGCTACCAAGCTCGCTATCCTCAACGCCAACTACATCAAAGAAAGATTGAGCGGCCATTACAAAATTTTATACACAGGTACACATGGTCGTTGTGCACATGAGATGATCGTAGATTGCCGCGACTTTAAAAAATCAGGTGTAGAAGTGGAAGACATTGCCAAGCGATTGATGGATTATGGTTTCCACGCGCCAACCGTTTCTTTCCCTGTGGCAGGCACAATTATGATTGAGCCAACCGAGAGCGAGCCCAAAGCAGAAATGGATCGCTTCGTAGATGCCTTGATCGAAATCAGAAATGAAATCCGTGAAGTAGAGGAAGGAAAGGCCGACAAAGAAAACAATGTATTGAAGCATGCGCCACACACTGTTTCAATAATCACTGCTGATACTTGGACTCGTCCTTACTCACGGCAAAAAGCTGCCTTCCCTCTGGCCTTTGTAAAGCAACAAAAGTTTTGGCCAAGTGTGAGCCGCGTTGACAGTGCCTATGGCGATAGGAATTTGGTTTGCTCTTGCTTGCCGATAGAAGAATACGTGAGTTAAAATAAAATTAGACATCTATCCTTTTGTTTTCAAAACACTCGATCTCCATACAGGTCGAGTGTTTTTTTTTATAACAACGCTGCTGAAATGCACGTTTCTTTACACCAAACAAAGCATTCTTTGGAAAAACTGTTTTTTATAAGTAGCCAAAACCATGCTTTTTTTAGCACATTTGGCTACTTATAATAATTGCTATGAGTGAAGTAGTAATTGGGCGCAAATATGAAAAAATCATTTTAGAAAATGCTTTAGAGAGCGCCCGACCAGAACTTATTGTAGTCTATGGACGAAGGTGAACCCGCCTGTGTCTATTTTAATTTTAGATACAATTTGATTCCTCCTCAGCCCTTTGCGCACGGTGGCCAGTGTGCATATGATGGCTTCATGATTCTGATAATGATCATTAACCAAAACATTAACAAATTTAGAAGAATCTGGATTCATAGAAAAATGCACACCCTACAAAGGCACCAAAGACTCCCTCTATCGTCTTACGGATTAACTTATGTAAAATGAAATTTTATTCGAGTCCGTTTACTATAGACAAAAAATACGCAGGAGAGATTGCCAAAAAAGTAGATTTGTTTTGCCGAAGCACTAAGACCAGAAAAAGTGTTTTCACTACTTTTATAACTACTATGGAATAACTCCCAATCAATACAGCCGCCAGTATGTGCAAAGCGAATTAAAAATGGATGATTTATTCATAGAATTATAAGTAGCCAAATCATAGGTAAAAAGCATAGTTTTGGCTGGATATAATAAGTACCGATTTTTAAAATTATGCGAATACAAAAAATTCTTTTCGTTTTATTGGTATCATTGACCTTTTCAAGTCACGCTCAAAAGAGTGTTTACAAAGGATTGCCTTCTTTGGTTTGGCCAAAACTCTATGCCATCAGTTTTCAAAAGAATGGAGATATTGACAAGCCCATCTTTACCAAAGAAGTTCTTGCATTCTCTAACAAACAGATCATACTGCCAGGCTACATGGTGCCATTTGAAAATGGAATGAAAGGTTCGCACTTTATGCTCTCTTCATTGCCATTGAATGCTTGCTTCTTTTGTGGCGTGGGCGGCCCTGAAACAGTGGTGGAAATATTTTTAAGTAAGCCCATCACCTATACCGACAAGCCAGTCGAAATAAAAGGCAAGCTCATCCTCAATGATAAAGACCCTGACAAAATGATATATCAGTTGATAGATGCGGAGTTTTTAGGGGCAGTAGAGTTTTAGAAAAATTACTTCAACCCATATTTATCTATCAAATAGACCAATGCTGCCATGGAAGCGGCACCTAATTCTAATTCGCGCTTGTCCACTTTATCAATGGTGTCCTCTGGTGTGTGGTGATAATTGAAGTAGCGCTGTGAGTCAGGCAAAAACTCAAGAACGGGCACACCTTGTTTGCTCAAGGGGCCAATATCAGCACCTCCGCCCTCTTGACCAAAGTCGGTAAGGCCGTAAGGCTCCAGCAGCGGTATCCAACTTTGAATTTTTTGACGAACGGCAGGGCTTGTTGTCATCGTGAATCCGCGAGGAGTAAACCCACCGCGGTCAGATTCTATTGCCACCAAATGATTGTCTTTATTTTTCGCTGCTAATTCCGCATACTTTGTTCCGCCACGCAAACCATTTTCTTCATTCATAAACATGACAGCACGAATGGTCCTTTTCGGTTTATACCCCATTGCATTAAACAATCGAAGTACTTCTATTGACTGCACGCAGCCTGCACCATCATCATGCGCACCTTGGGCTAAGTCCCAAGAATCTAAATGGCCACCTACTAAAATGATTTCGTCTTTATATTCGCCCCCTTTGATTTCACCTACTACATTGAAAGAAGGCGCATCATCTAAAATTTCGCAATGCGTCTCCAAATAAAATTGGAGTTCTTTTTCGTCCTTCAATAATTTACTCAACAACTCAGCATGCATAGTGCTGATAGCCACTGCGGGAATTAGCTTTAGACCAGTTATGTAGCGCATGCCACCTGTATGAGGGTACTCTTCAATATCAGAACCCATAGACCGAACAATCACTGCCACTGCACCTAACTTAGCCGCTTCAATCGCTCCATTGCCACGCTGATCTACGGCACCGCTGTATGCAGCAAATGTATTGATCTTGGTAGGGTCCATCGGTCGATTGAAAAACACAATCTTACCTTGCACTGCTTTTGTGCCAAGCTGTTTTAGTTCATCAAAATTTTTCACTTCTATCACGTTGGCAGAGATTCCTGCTGGGCCAGTGCCAATCGATCCGCCTAATGAAGTAACGGCCACTTCTTTCGTTCCTATTTTTTTTGAATTGATGATGCGGCCAATCTCTTGTTGGCCACGCACCCAATGAGGAACCATTACTGGTTGCAACCATACTGAATCAAAACCTAAATCTTCCATTTTATGTCGGCTCCATTCTACGGCTGCTGCGGCACCCGGTGAACCAGAAAGGCGAGGGCCAATGTTCACGCACAATTCGCGCAGCATCTCATACGATTTGCCTTTGGCCAATGCCTGATCAAAAATTTCTTTGATAGATGCTTGGTCGGTTGATTGGGCTTGTACGTACAGTGGTAAAAGAATCAGGAGAAAACAGATAAATGGTTTCATGCAGGAGATAGTTTGTGTGTACAAATATTATAAAAACGATCAACTATAACTTAGCTATTTTTATTAATGGTTGATTATGTCTTTCGTGTTGTGGGCGATGTTTTGTAAATTGAGCAAGCCTTTCGGACGGGGCACTCACTTCGGCTAGGGATAGAAGTGGAAAGCCCACAGCGAAGGGTTGGCTTGCGTGATGGGGCGAGGACTTGGAACGGATAGCCCGGTGGCCGTGGCGCCTCGCACGGCCAAGCCGCACCTTCGTTGAACTATAATGGGCAAGCCGTAAAAATGATTTTTATAAACTACCTTCGTCATTAAAATAATCTGCCATGGCATTCTTATTCGAATCTTTTGAAGGTTGGCGAAACCACTGCAACCAAAACAATATCTCTTTGGTAAACGCGGTAATCGATTATGAAAATGAACAAAATGGAAGAAACGAAAAGCAAATTTTGGAAGGGCTGAAGACTGCGTGGGAAGTAATGAAAGATGCTGTGCAAACAGGCCTGACGGAAGATATGACCTCTCGCTCGGGCATGATCAACAACGGAGCAAAAAAAGTCTACAATTACCCAACGCCTGTTCTTTCAAAAGAATTTCAAAATTTGATTTCACGTGCGCTTGCTGCCAAAGAAGTAAACTCGTGCATGGGTAGAGTGGTGGCCGCACCGACAGCAGGGGCTTCTGGGATAATGCCTGGGGTTTTATTCACGTTGCAAGAGATCCACCAGATTGAGGACAAGAAAATTATAGAAGCAATGCTATTGGCCGCGGGGATTGCGCTGATCATGGAACAAAAAGCTTCTATTTCAGGCGCAGTAGGTGGTTGCCAAGCGGAGACAGGAACGGCAGCGGCCATGGGCGCAGGCTCTATTGTATATTGTCTTGGCGGAGATACAGATCAGATTTTTAATGCGGTAGCGATCACCGTGCAATGTATGTTGGGTTTAGTGTGTGATCCTGTTGCTGGACTGGTGGAAATACCTTGCGTGGTGCGCAATGCCAGTGCCGCAGCTATTGCCAATAGTTCTGCACAAATTGCGTTGGCAAATGTGAGCAGTGTAATTCCTGTGGATGAAGTGATTGAGGCAATGGGCGAGATTGGTGCCAGCATGGAAACCCGTTACAAAGAGACTGCGCTGGGTGGATTGGCCGCTACTAAAACTGGACGGGCTATTGCGAAGAGAGTGCTCATTAGGGATATAGAAATGTTGCCTGACGAGGGGTAGTTGGTAAGCGATAAGATATAAAAGGTGGCTGGAAAGTCGTAACTTCTACTATTGTAAACCCTAATTGTTTTGTTGATCATTTATTCCTTAACCATTTCTATGCGCCTTTCTCTCTTGCTACTTTTCTTTTCTTTCGCTTTCGCAAATTCCTACAGTCAAAAAAAAATCACCATGTACAAAAATTTCGGTGGGGTGGTGTATGAAATGGATACGCTCACGCTGAGTTCCAAGCAAGTGATGATGGTATTAAAACAAAATCCTGAAGCTTTTGCGGAATTTAAAGTAGCGAGGACCAAAGCAACAGTCAGCAGTGTGCTGGGATTTGCGAGTGGGTTGCTCGTGGCCATTCCGTTGGTAACGGCAGTAGCAGGGGGGCAGCCCGAATGGGTTTATGCGGGCGGTGGGGCCGTCCTTTTTTTGGCTTCAATACCATTCAATACTTCCTTTCGCGGCCATGCATTGAATGCTATTGAAATTTACAATTCGAATCCTACTTCTAAAATAAAAATGAAATCATCCCTGCATTTTTATGGAACAGGGGCTAGTATCATACTTAGGTTTTAAAGAAAAAACTTAAAAGGTGCGGGCTACTATTTGGCCAACTACTTATTCGATGGCAGGTTATTAATTTCCTCCCTCTTTGTTAGTCACCGCAATAGGGAAATCATTTCCACGCATAAAGCCCGTTGGGTATTGGGCTTCGCCACCATATTGTTTGGTCAACTCAGGCACACGCTCTTCCATGTAGAACTTCAATTCATTTACGGTGATCTTGTTATCACCGTTGTCTCCTTTTCCTTCCAAAGCTTCTAACAGTGCGTAGGTAAACACACCATGTTTCAATACGTCAAACTCGGTGGCAAACTGTTTCGAGCCAGAGGAGGCTATCACCACTACACCTGAACTGCGTGCTAATTGTACGATCGCTTTTTCATCACCTGCCACGGCACGTACTTTCATTCCTTTCAATGCCGCACCAGAATGACATGCGTCCATCAATACAATTTGTTTAGTAGATCTGATCTTGGTCAAATAGTCTTTCAAATCGTCATCTGAAATTCCTTTGGTCATCAATTGTTGCGCATCGCCATACAGTTTTGTTACATCAGTTGGCACAAAGTAGAAAGGGCTTTCTCCATCTTTATCTTTATGCTCCTCATCTAAACTTCCATGACCCGCATAAAAGAAAACAAATACATCTTGTGGTTGTGCTTTAGCTGCGATGGATTTAAAGCCTTCCACAATTTTTGCCTTTGTCGCATTCTCATCATACAGTTCAATTTTATTGATTGATTTGAAAATGCGACCTTGAGAAACCAATTTGTCAGTAAATGCTTTGGCATCTGGCTGGGCATAATTTAAATTGTAAGATGAGTTCTGATATTTATTGATGCCCACTACCAGCATGTGCAGCGATGTAGTTGCCATTACCTGGCCTACGTAATCAATCCTCAGTATCTCTGCTCGCGATTCAATCTTTTGATAGTTAATTACTACTACTTTGAACTCATTTGTCTCATTGAGCAAATCAATGGTGTAACTCTTGACAACCTTGTCATCTTCACCCTTGGTCTTTACGTCTCTATCCGCAATAACAAGTTTATCGTTTTGATAAATGTTCACTTCTTTCACCCCGCTACCACCGTCAAAAATCTCCACGTCCAGCGCTAAGGCTTTTTGAACAGTCACTAATTTTCCGTTTTGGTAGTCGATTAGACCCTTATCGTGCAGTGCCTCGGTTGAAAAGAAACCAGCAGAGGGGCGATGCAATTTTGAGAGGTCAAAAATTCGTTCGCCCTCTTCGCGCAAAATATCTTCTACCCTCCTCCCTTGTGAAATACTCTTTTCCATTTGCTTCGGGCGATATAGGATTTCAAAGTATTGCTCTGCTGTATAAAAATCTGCTAGTTTATCAATGCCTCTATTTACATGCCACCCAAAATATTGACTGCCTGAGGAGGTACAAGCAAAGTAGCCTTTATGTGCCCAGCAGACCCATTCATTATCTTCTGCAACAAACAATGTCGCAAAAGGTAAAACTGTTTCGCCCAAATTTTTATATACTTCGTCAATGCCTTTGTAGGTTTTATCACCATTTGCCTTTAAGTAGTCTATCACTTCCTTCCAAGCTTTTTTGGATGGTTCCTTGGTAAGTGAATCGATGGGTAGAGATGAAAAGAAATTTGCCCAATTGGCATCTGGAAATGTTTGACGCAAACTTGGCGCGGCACCCGTCTCAGAAAGTTTCCAAAGAATGATCGTTTGATCCTCTCCGCCAGAAGCCAAATAGCGGCCATCGGGGCTTACCGTTATAGCTCTTACGCCACCCGTATGGCCAACAAATTCTTTTTGAAAAAATCCATTGCGGTCATACAACTTCAAAGAGAAGTCACTGGCTACAGCCACACTACCATCTGCCTGTGCTTGAAAATCTAAAATCCTGCCATCCTCGTCAGGTGAATTTTGAATTTGTTTATTCTTTGGTAAATCCAATTTGAATTCTGATGATAGTGAAATGCCCTGATTGAGATTTTGAACGGGCGGAGTAAATTTAGATGCTGATGTATTTAATTTCATTAAATTGAAATCAAAACTTTTCTTGTACTCATTGGGCTTTGCATTCATTGTTTGTGAAATGAATAGCTCAAGGCCAGTACCAAAAGCCAAATCTTGAATAGCGCTCCCCTTTCCTTTTATCTTACGAATGGTTTTTCCATTGATGGGATTCCACAAATAAATTTCATTGTTGTTTCCTCCCGCAGAAGCAACCACATAACTACCGTTGTCAGTGGGAGAAAAGGCCGCAGCCAAAACCGCGTTGTCATGCCCATTGAAATCGGTAAACTTATTGCCACCTGGCACACCATAGCTTACTCCATGCCCTACGGCATCTAGTCCCACCAAAATTTTTGAATCATGAGAGAAGGTGATCGCATTGATAGGTGCTTCGCTCGACCATTCTTTCACCACAGAACCATCGGCACGCCACAAAATAAATTCATTTGTTTGACTGCTTGAGGCCAAGAAAACTCCATCCATAGAATAGGCCAACTTGTTTAACTCACCACGATGCTTGTTCCAAAAACGAGGGTTAAACTTCGCGCCACCTCTCTCCAAAAGGGCAAGACTATAAACCAGAATTTCTTTTTTTCCTTCACCTGCAACAGCCACATCCATTGTAACTGGATTCATCGCCAAATATTTTACAGGAGAGCCAACAGAAATAGATAATGCTTCCTTATAATTTGGGGAATCACCCACTGCCCAGATTTTAAGTGTACCATCATCGCTACCACTTACCAAATATTTCCCATTACCAGTAAAGGCAAGGCTGTTGATCACATTTGTATGCCCAAGCGCGGTGGCCACTTGTACACCCTTGTTGATGTCAATTACAGCAATGTATACCTGGTTGTTGGGTGTAAGTGTGTAGCCAGCAAAAGCCAATAGATTTCCGTCTGGAGAAAGAGCTGAGGCATATAACATTCCATTGGATCCATCACCAATTTGAGATTCAAATTTTTTGAGCATTTCACCTGTGCCTACATTCCATACACGTACGGTTTTGTCTTCTGCTATAGAAATGATTTTTTCGCCATCTGGTGTAAAATTCAGATTCTGCACTTTGGCCGAGTGCCCCATTGAATTAATAACTATTCGGGGAATACCCGTTTGTGAAAATGAGTGTATTATGAGAAAGTTGAGTGCAACTAAAAGGAAGGCGTGCTTTTTCATCGGATAACCTATTGGTTAAAAACCAAAGTTATCAAATTTTATCTGTAACTGCTTTGAGGCGAACCCTATAGGATGAAACGGTTTAATGTAGCCTAAAAAGGCAGATTTGTATTCTCATTTAATTTGGAATATATTAAGCTTTAACGCCTGCTAGGTGGCAGCGATAAGCCAATGAGAAAAACAATGAGAAAAAGAGAAGGACAGAAAGTAATACTGAAATCATAGTAGTAGTGGTTAATCGTAAGACAAAGGTGCAGCATGGATGGAAAACCAACAGAACGGATTGCCTCTATCACCTACCGAAGTAATATTCTAGCCTTTTTTGTAAAAACCTGAGCCCATTCAAAAATCAAAAACTCCGTTATCTGAATAAAAGTGGAGACGAAATAACGTTTAAACCTATATTGCGAACCTTTTATTAAAATCAAATTCATGAACAAGCATTTGCCACACGTACTATTGTGTCTCTTATTAGCCGTTCCTGGCTTTTCTCAAACCTCTAAAAAGGAAATCCCTGCTGATTGGTTTCTGCGTGACCCCGAACAAGACAGCCTACAAGGTGTAAGTGCCGAGCGCGCTTATCAAACTTTATTAAAAGATCAACCTTCAAAAACGGTATTGGTAGCAGTAATCGACTCGGGCATTGACATAGACCACGAAGATTTGAAAAGTGTGATTTGGACAAATGAAAAGGAAATCCCTAACAACGGGATTGATGACGACAAGAACGGCTACATCGATGACGTGCACGGGTGGAATTTCATTGGCGGAAAAAACGGAAACGTGGAGGCCGATACCTACGAATTAACGCGTGAAGTAATCCGCATGACCAAAAAATTTGAAGCTGTCGATTCTATTAAGGCCAGAAAAAAAACCAAAACAGAATACGCGACTTATCTTAAACTAAAAGACAAATACAAAAAACTAAAGGCAAAGAATGAACAGCAATACAAGTTGTACGCTGGCATGTTTAATTATGTAACTGCAAGCGTAGATACACTGAAGAAGCATTTCAAAACAGACAAATTAGATCCAGAAGCAGTAAAAAATCTAACCACAACAGATCCTACTCTTCTATTCTCTAAAAGTGTACTTACTAGCATTTACAAAAATATGGGCGATGATGCCCCCCTTGATGAATACTTAGGCCAAGTGAAAGAAGGAGTCAATTATTATTCTGTGATTGTAAAATATGGCTACAATGCAGAATTTGACTCTCGCAAAATTGTAGGTGATAATTACTCTAATCATTTTGAAAAAGGTTATGGAAATAATGATGTGAAAGGGCCAGACCCAACCCATGGCACACACGTAGCTGGTATCATCGCAGCAGATCGCAAAAACAGTATTGGCATCAAAGGCATTGCAGACAATGTGAAGATTATGGTAGTGCGTGCCGTACCCAATGGCGATGAACGCGATAAAGACATTGCCAATGCCATTATCTATGCAGTGGATAACGGAGCAAAGATCATCAACATGAGTTTTGGCAAATCTTTCTCACCCGAAAAAGAAGTGGTGGATCGTGCTGTAAAGTATGCTGAACAAAGAAATGTTTTGTTGATACATGCCGCGGGCAACGATGGCGATGATATTGATAAAGAGAAAAATTTTCCTACCAAAAAATACTTGAATGGTAAGGAAGCAAAAAATTGGATTGAAGTGGGAGCGTCTGCATGGGGTAGTGGCGAAGATTTTGTTGGGAGTTTTTCCAACTACGGAAAGAAATCCGTTTCGCTATTTGCACCGGGTGTACAAATTTATTCTACAACACCAGGCAACA
The DNA here is from genome assembly GCA_046155095.1 of Cyclobacteriaceae bacterium. Classification (GTDB taxonomy): domain Bacteria; phylum Bacteroidota; class Bacteroidia; order Cytophagales; family Cyclobacteriaceae; genus ELB16-189. The sequence continues at coordinate 21,877 of JBJXEB010000127.1, read as the reverse complement.
CTTACAAAAACGAAGACGGCACCAGCATGGCAAGCCCATCTACTGCCGGGGTAGCTGCATTGCTGATGTCATACTTTCCTGATTTATCAGCCTTACAGGTAAAGGATATTTTAACAAAATCAACACGCAAGTTTGATAACCTGAAAGTGCAAAAGCCCGGAAGCAAAGAACTTGTTCCATTTAGTGAGCTAAGTAGCTCTGGCGGATTAGTAAACGCTTATGAGGCGGTGAAGATGGCGAAGGCGAGTAAGGGTATGGTGGTAAAGTAAAATTAGGTAAGTGGTAAGAGGAGAGGTTCTTGTAAATAGAACTTCTAGTTTGCCATCTCTACCCTCAACCCCACTGCCAATACGCCTTGTAGTGTATCCTGCCGCATAAATTGCTCAAACTTAACTTTGTGCTTCCCAAGTTTAAGGAAGGCATGTTTTTCCAAGAAAAGAAACTGATGATCGTAGATATCACCCAAGCCGCTGCTTCCATTTGGCTTTCCTGTCTTTTGATCAAATAAATATTCTGTGATCATTTTTTTTGAAGCCTCCACACCTACTGGGTCGATCAAATTATAATTTACAAATAATCTTGCATAAGGATAGTCCAACGAATTGCGAATATCTAAGTACAGATTGTATCGCTTCGTTGTGTCAGTAATATCAAATTCCAATTGAGCAGGCTCAGTTATCTTCCACGTGCGATCTTTGAAATCAACATTGTCTTCGTAAATGCGATTGGAGTCGCAGGAGGTGAGTAAAAAAAATATAAGAAAAGTAATCAGTAAGCAGTAGGCAGTAGGTAAGGTGCGAGTTATCATTAAACCGATGGTTAATTTACATCCATTGAAATCTAAAATCTTAATTCTAAAATCTCAAATAGAGTCAAGAGGTTTATCCTTATCGGGATTAGGTTTGTTCTGATCCCTATTCGGGTTCGGATTCCTATTTGGATTATTCTGGTTTCGGTTCGGGTTCTGATTCTTGTTAGGATTATTTTGATTCCTATTTGGATTTTGATTTTTATTCGGGTTAGGCTTGTTCTGGTTTGGATTACGATTTTGTTGAGTAGGTTGATTGGGATTAGTCGCATTGCCCTTCGGAGGGACATTGCTTCTATTCCTGTTTTCTCTGTTGCCCCCCCTATCATCGCGCCCACGCCCACGATTGTCTTTATCTCTTTCTCTTCCCGCCTTGTTCCTGAATTTTTTATCCATGCTCGCCAAATCGCTGTTGAGCACACTCAGCGGAGCGCGCACTTCTTCTTTATCTATTTGCAGCGTGGCTGGCTTCTTCCCCTCTTTGTTCAATGCCAAAATTTCATTCACGCGATCTACATTCAGCGGATACCAGTTGTTGTCTTCTTTATAGCCAAACCACATGATCTTGCGGAAGATGTCCGTCTTCTGCAATCGTGCCTCTCCTTGCTCCGTCAATAATGGCGCTTCTACTTCTGGAATGTACTTGAGCGCATCCATGTATGTCTCCAATTCATAATTCAAACAACATTTCAAGCGCCCGCACTGGCCAGATAGCTTGCTAGGGTTTAGCGAAAGATTTTGATAACGAGCCGCACTGGTAGCCACATTTTTAAAATCACTGAGCCACGTAGAGCAACACAACTCACGGCCGCATACACCAATCCCGCCCAAGCGACCAGCCTCTTGGCGCAAGCTGATCTGCCGCATCTCCACACGCACTTTAAATTCCCCCGCCAGTTGCTTGATCAGTTCACGAAAGTCAACACGATCCTCTGCTGAGTAAAAAAATGTTGCTTTGGTATTATCAGCTTGGTACTCTACATCCGAGAGTTTCATCGCCAACTTATACTGCTTAACTATTTCGCGCGAGCGGTACAGCGTAGGGCTTGCCCTTTTCTTTGTCTCTTCAAATTTTTCTAAGTCGCGCTGATGTGCAATGCGATAGATTTTACAAATCTCACCATCGTTGGCCACTTTCTTTTTTTGCATCTGCAAGCGCACCAGTTCGCCCTGCAACGATACGTGACCGATGTGATGCCCCGTTTGTGTTTCGACTACTATCGCATCGCCCGTAGTGAGCGAGAGTTTTTCTTTGTTGCGATAAAAATCCTTGCGCCCGTTTTTAAAACGCACCTCCACTACATCAAACCGATCCTCCACTGGCATATCCATGTTGGAGAGCCAATCGAACACATTCATTTTATTGCAGCCGCCCGTGCCGCACGCACCGTTATTATTGCAACCGCCTACCTTTCCGTCTTTTTTCGTTCCACAAGCACAGCCCATCGTTCAAGTATTGAGAGTTAAAAGGTTAAAGGTAATGCGTTCGCAGGGCAAAGGCAAGGGGTTGTTTCTAGAAGCAAAAAAGTATCTTATATCAAATCCCCCCCAATATCCCATCGGTAATAAACTCCCTCCCAATTAATTTTTTCAGCAGTTGCATAGGCATTGGTTTGTGCTTCTTTCAACGTTTTTCCTCGGCCTGTAATTCCTAATACACGTCCCCCATCGGTGAGCACTTGGTTGTTTTGTCTTTTCGTTCCCGCATGGAAGACCAATGCTTCCGTGGCTTCATCCAAGCCAGTTATCACTTTCCCCTTTTCATAGTCATCGGGGTAGCCATCAGAAGCCACTACAATGGTCAGTGCAAAATTCGGATCAACAGTGATCGTTTTATTTTTCAATTCGGCTTTCGCACATGCCAACAGCAATTCTAAAAAATCACCTTGTATGCGGGCGATTACCGATTGTGTTTCGGGATCGCCCATCCGTGTGTTGTATTCAATTACAAATGGTTCGCCCTTCACATTCATAAGCCCCACAAAAATAAATCCTTTGAAAGGGATTTGTTCTTTCTTTAATCCTGCAATGGTGGGCTTGATTACTTCCTCTTCTACTTTTTTCATGAACGCAGCATCGGCAAAAGGCACCGGAGAAACAGAACCCATGCCTCCAGTATTTGGTCCCGTATCACCATCGCCAATGCGCTTATAGTCTTTTGCCTCGGGTAAAATCACATAATCCTCACCGTCAGTCAGAACAAAAACAGAAAGTTCAATGCCATCCAAAAACTCTTCGATCAATACTTTCGCACTGGCATCACCAAACTTTTTCTCCGCTAGCATTTCATAGATTACTTGCTTAGCCTCATCCCTTGACTGCGTGATGATTACACCCTTTCCAGCAGCCAAGCCGTCTGCCTTCAGCACGATTGGGGTGGAACAACTTTCTAAATAGTTTTGTGCACTGATTAATTCACTGCTATTGAATGTAATTGCTTTGGCAGAAGGGATATTGTTCCTCTGCATAAATTGCTTTGAGAAATCCTTGCTTCCTTCCAATTGCGCGCCTAGCTTACCCGGCCCGACCATCCAAATCGATTTTAGTTTTGGATCTGCTTCAAAATAATCGCGAATGCCTTTTACCAAGGGAATTTCCGGCCCCACCACTATCAGCTCAATTTTATTTTCAAGGCAGAAGCTACCGAGTTTTTCAAATTGGTCTACACCTATGGAAATATTTTCAGCTACTAATGCAGTACCTGCATTGCCAGGAGCGACAAACAATTTTTCGCACAAGGGGCTTTGCTTTATTTTCCATGCGAGTGCGTGTTCACGACCGCCATTGCCAATGAGTAGTACATTCATAGTAAATTCTAAAAATTCAAAGATAACTTAGATTTCGGCATTAATACTTTCAATTAACGTAGATTTAAGGTCAAATTTTCTTACTTACTTTTTACAATAGGGCCGAAGTGTAGGCATAACCTTTTAAGAACTAACTAATAACTTTACTATTAAAAAATTGTAAAAAGTGTTATACCTCGCCCGACTGTTGATTTAACATACTGTACTATAAGATTTACATCAAATGATTTTTATTTCTGGAACGACCTTATCTTTATTTTTAAGTCTGCTTGTACTCTTTAAGATTAAGAAAAATCGTGCTGACTACATTCTCATGATTTGGTTTATAGTTATAGGTATTCATTTGCTTTTATTTTATTTAGATATTTCTGGATACAGCAAAACCCATACTAATTTATTAGGCGTTATCATGCCATTCCCTTTTATTCATGGCCCATTGCTTTTCTTATATGTATCCGCTCTTGTCAATCCAGTATCCAAAAAAAAGATATTTGACGGCATACACTCTCTGCCGTTCGTTTTATGTTTTGTTTATCTTATTAAATTTTTCGGGTTTCCTCCAGAGCGAAAACTATACATCATGGAGCATAAGGGGATAGGTTTTGAAACATTTGTAACTGTAAAATTTTTTGCGATTATTATTTTCGGGTTGGGTTATATTATTTGGTCGCTGATACTCATCAACAAACACAAGCAAAATATTAGAAATAAATTCTCTAACCTTGAAAAGATAAACCTGCAATGGCTTCAGTACCTTACTTACGGGCTGGGTATTATCTGGCTGGTAATTATTTTTGATAATGAAATCTATACTTTCATTTCCGTTCTAATTTTTATTGTCATCATCGGATTTTTCGGAATACGGCAAGTAGGCATTTTTACAAATAACCAATTTGCAGAATTGCCTCAATATCAAAAGGAAAATATTGGTGATGGACTAAGTGCCCACGAAAATATTGAGAATAATTTCGTGCAATACGAAAAATCTGGGCTGACTCAAGAGAAAAAACAAATTCTGGGAATTGAGCTTGAAAAGTTGATGGTTGAAAAGAAGGTATTTCTTAACCCAGAACTATCACTTGACCTGCTTGCTGCTCAGTTAAGTATCCATTCCAACTACTTATCACAATATATTAACGAAGAACTAGGGGTAAGTTTTTATGATTATGTTAACAAACACAGGGTGATGGAATTTGAAAAGCTTGCTGCCAATCCCGAAAATCACAAATTCACTATTTTGGCTCTTGCTTACGACTGTGGTTTTAATTCAAAATCTACTTTTAACAGGTATTTCAAAAAAGTAACTGGGTTGTCTCCTTCAACATACTTATCAAACCAGCAACTAGAATCTGCCCAAAATTAATTCTACCCTTATCCCGAATTCCTCTATCCCAATTTTGAAGGAATACAGTTCGCTAGTTTGCTATAATTTAGTGTTCTAGAGGTGTATCAGCTTACAAGGAAAGTCGACTGGCGTCTTTAGAGTGGCCAATTTTGCATCAGATTTTAAACTAAAACAAAAATGAAAGCAAAATTAACAGTAGTAGCCTTGTGTGTTTGGGGAATTGTCCTTTTCGGGTGTGAAAGCAGACTTGACCCGCTAGAACCTGGAAATTTGGTTCCAAAAACAGTGGATCAAGATTCATCGATACCTTCAATTGTTGTAAATAACACCTTGCTTCATTCTGAAACTTATGGGAATCCAAATGATCCGATGCTTGTTATCCTACATGGAGGCCCTGGATCAGATTACCGTGCCATGCTTAATTGTAAAGCATTTTCTAACGATGGCTTCTTTGTAGTTTTCTTTGACCAAAGAGGATCTGGTTTATCAAAAAGGTACAACAAGGATATTTACACCTTACAACTCCCATTGGATGATTTAACGGCTGTAATTAAACATTACCGTGGATCATCCACTCAAAAAGTATTCTTGCTTGGCCATTCTTGGGGAGCAATGTTAGCCACAGCGTATGTTAATTCATATCCAACAAGCATTAGTGGAGTTGTTCTTTCTGAGCCTGGTGGATTTACGTGGGAACAAACCAAAAGTTATTTGAGCCGATCCAAAAAAATAAATCCTTTTAATGAAGAATCAAATGATGTTCTTTATCCGGATCAACTATTCACAGGCAAAGAAAACGAACATGAGATATTAGATTATAAAGTGGCTTTGTCCTCAGCATTTACATACATAGAAGGGAATGCTATAGGCAATAAGGGAATTTATCCGTTTTGGAGATATGGTGCAGTTGTACAATCTGCTCTGTTGGATATAGCACGCAGAGATGGATTTGATTGGACTACTAATCTAAGTGAATACAAAACAAAAGTATTATTCTGTTACAGCGATTTTAATGCAGCCTATGGGGTTGAATATGCCCAACAATTATCAGCTGCCTATCCAAATGTTCAATTGGAAAAAATTAATGGAAGCGGACATGAAATACCGTATTTCGGCTGGGATAGATATTATCCGCTTGCTAAAAGTTATTTAAGTCAACTAAAATAAAAGAATAGTATGAAAAACATTGTAAAGACTTTTTTATTGGCAACAGTTTTAGCTGTTCCCCATATATCCTTATCTCAGCAAATAAACTGGCGGAGTTTCAGCGATACGGAAAGACATATAATCAATATTAACACCGGGTGGGATTATGGGTTAATAGCAGGTCTTGGTTATGGATACAAGCTCAACTTAAAATTACCTATTGTCTTAGGCATAGAATATTCATCTCCTTTTGGCAAAGATTTGGTGGATGATTTTAAAACAAAAATCGGAGGACAAGCCGAGGTTTTAAAAATGAAAAACTTTTCTGTATCAGTAAAAGCAGTGGGCATCTTTAGACGATACCAAAATGATTTAGCAAGGTTTGCAAATTTTGGATCTGAATTCTCTGCAAATTTTGGATACTATAAACCAAGATGGTACATAGCAGGAGAATTTGGTTTTGACAAAGCAATCACCACAAACATTATGAATTCCGAGGCCATGAAAACCATTTATCCACACGTGAAGGATGGCTGGTATGTGCCCACAGGAGGTAACTTTTTTTATGGTTTCGTTTCGGGGTATTCATTTAAAAGTAATGATTTGTACTTAAAGATTGGCAAAATGATTACGCAGGATTTTAAGACTACACCCACAATACCTTTCTATTTTCAACTGGGCTTTAGTAAGAAGTTATAGCAACTATGTTTTAGTAGCTAGATGATAGCCCGAAAAGCAAAATCCCTTGAGTCTTTGTTCTCAAGGGGTTTTTAAAATGACAAGAGAAATCAATTCGCGTACTCGCTCAAAAATTTAATACGCATAAGACGAACGTCATCTTCCGAGTGATCGGCTAACGTGGTCATAGCTTCATCCATACTATCTGTCTCTGAGTTGAGGAAGTAATCATAGATTTCTTCCTGCTTGTTGTCATCCAGCACTTCATCAATATAATAATCGATGGTGAGCTTGGTGCCCGAATAACAGATGTTTTCCATCTCCGTCAATAGCTCATCAAAAGTTAAGCTTTTCGATTCGGCTATCTCTTCCAAATCTACCTTGCGGTCGACTTGCTGGATGATGAATATTTTGATCTTAGATTTATTGACAGAAGACTTTACTACTACTTCAGATGCCGTCTCGATGTCGTTATCATCTACATATTTTTCAATCAACTCAATGAACTCTTTTCCGAACTTGTTCACCTTGCCCATTCCCACGCCATTCACCGATGCCAACTCTTCTTTGTTGGTCGGATAAGTAGTCGCCATTTCTTCCAATGAAGGGTCTTGGAAAATTACATACGGAGGCAAGTCTTTTTCCTTGGCCATCTTCTTGCGAAGCGCCTTCAGCATTTCAAAAAGTTTTACATCATACGATTTGGATACCACTACACGCTCGGATGATTCTTCTTCGCCCACTTCGGTGCTAAAGTCATGGTCTCGAGCTAATTCGATCGGATGTGGTTTTTTCAAGAACGCATGACCTTTCTCTGATATTTTCAGCACACCAATATTCTCAATATCTTTTTCCAAGTACTGATAGATCAACGCCTGACGGATAACTGCTTTCCAGAAATCGGCATCTTCGGTATCTCCTTTGCCATAAATAGCTAAGTCAAAATGTGCGTAGCTTTTTACGTACTCATCTTCTGTGCCGCGGATCACATTTACTAAATGAGCAAGGCCAAAGCGCTCGCCTGTTTGTTTTACAGATTCGATAGCAATCTTCACAAATGCTGATCCTTCAAAACGTTCGCGCGGGTTCAAACAATTATCGCACGAGCCACAATTGGCTTCCTTATATTCTTCGCCAAAATAGTGGAGCAATTGCTTACGCCTACACACGGGCGACTCGGCATAAAATTCCATCTCTTGCAGAAGAATGCGGGCATTCTCTCTTTCTTGAACGGATTTATCTTTGTTGAACTTCTCCAGCTTGTTCAAATCATTGTGGCTGTAGAACATCAAACAAATTCCTTCCAGCCCATCGCGGCCACCACGACCTGTTTCTTGGTAGTAACCTTCTAATGACTTGGGCACATCATAATGCACGACAAACCGAACGTCTGGTTTATCAATGCCCATTCCAAATGCAATTGTAGCGGTGATGATGTCTACTTCTTCGTTCAAAAAGTCATCTTGATTTTTCATCCGCACATCGGGATCTAAGCCTGCATGATAAGGAGCGGCTTTAAATCCGTTTACATTGAGCAACTGTGCGATCTCCTCTACCTTTTTGCGGCTGAGGCAATAAATGATTCCTGACTTACCTTTGTGATCTTTTAAAAAGCGGATGAGCTGCTTCTTGGTTTCTTTCTTGGGGCGAACTTCGTAATATAAATTTTTGCGATTGAAGGAAGAGAGAAAAACATCAGCCTCTTCCATTTGCAAGTTCTTCTGAATATCTAACTGTACCTTAGGCGTAGCAGTAGCTGTGAGTGCAATCACAGACTTCTGACCCAATTGAGCGATCATGGTTTTGATCTTGCGGTATTCCGGGCGGAAGTCGTGGCCCCATTCTGAAATACAATGTGCTTCATCAATTGCCACGAAAGAGACATCTACCTTTCGAAGGAATTCTATATTCTCTTCTTTATTGAGTGACTCGGGTGCTACATATAAAAGTTTGACCAACCCGGCAATGCAATCTTTTTTCAAACGGGTGATTTCGCCTTTGCTTAATGTAGAGTTGAGGAAGCGTGCGTTGACGCCATACGCGTTCATCTGATCTACCTGATTTTTCATCAACGCGATGAGTGGCGAAATGACGATGGCGAGGCCTTCGTGCATCATGGCGGGCAGTTGATAGCACAACGATTTGCCCGCGCCTGTTGGCATGATCACGAATGTGTTTCTGCCTGTAAGTATATTTCTTATTACAACCTCTTGATTTCCGCGGAAATTTCCGTAACCGAATATTTCCTTGAGTTTTGCCTTCAACTCATCTTTCTCTTCTGCCACTAACATAATACTGCTTATAAAATTCTGATTTATTTTTTTTGAGAAATTGAAGATAATAAAAAAATATCGACAAAAAGCAAAGGATGTACGATATAATTGATTATTGCATAAAAAGTGACTAACGGAGAAGCGGGAGAATAGTGCGGGTTTGAAACAAAATAATTTGAATGTGGGTGTTTAAACGGAGATGCAACGGTTGCGCTTTATGAAAAATAGTTGCGCTAAGGTGGCCAGCGAGGTTGTTTGGAGCGAGCCCGACCAGCAAACGGGCAGGGATAGTAGTGGAAAGCCCCGATGGCGTTTCGCATCGGGGCTTGAAACGGATAGCCCAGTGGCCCACGCGCCTCGCAGGGCCAGCCCGCCAAAATAATGCTATTGGTTGGCGAAGGCATGAACCAGCGGAAGAGAAAAAATTTCTCTATTGGATGAGAAAACTGTTAGTTACTTTAGCGTTTTGTTGGGATTTTTAAAAGGATATGATGGACAAGAACCTTTATGTGGTGATTATGGCGGGCGGTGTGGGCACGCGCTTTTGGCCGTACAGTAGAAATGCAAAACCCAAGCAATTTTTGGATGTGATCAATTGTGGGAAGACGTTGCTGCAATCGACATACGAACGTTTCTTACCGATTTGTCCGCTCGAAAATATTTTTGTGGTGACGCACGAGGAGCACAAGAATATGACGAAGGAGCAACTGCCCGCTTTGCCTTCAGCGCAGATATTGGCCGAGCCAATGCGCAAGAACACGGCTCCGTGTATCTTGTACGCATCCTATAAAATAGGTAAGTTGAATAAAGATGCGGTGATTGTGGTGGCTCCTTCTGACCATCTTATTTTGAACGAAGCAGATTTTCAGCAGACGATTGTGAAATCTGCCGAGCAGGCGAAGAACCAAGATAAGTTGATCACGCTGGGCATCAAACCTACGCGGCCCGAAACGGGCTACGGCTACATTCAATACATTGAAAATAAGAGTGCGCTGAAAAAAGTAAAGACATTTACGGAAAAGCCCGAGCTATCGCTGGCGAACAAATTTTTGGAGAGCGGTGACTTTGTGTGGAACGCGGGGATTTTTATTTGGGGCGTGCAGGCGATTCTCCACGCATTTGCCAAGCACTTGCCCGAGATGACGGAAATATTTGAAGAGGCGAGAACAAAAATTTCGACTGATGAAGAAAAGAGTGCGATACAAGCTGCTTACTCGCAAACGAAAAATATTTCTATCGACTATGGCATTATGGAGAAGGCTGACAACGTGCATGTGTGGTTGAGTAGTTTTGCGTGGTCGGACTTGGGATCTTGGGGATCTTTATATGAATACTCTGCCAAAGACGCTATGAATAATGTGATTGGCGTGGAAGCTCTCACGTATGAAACACGCAACTCTATTATTAAAGGTGATAAAGACAAACTGGTGGTGGCGCAAGGGCTGAACGGATACCTAGTTGGTGCTTTCGGCAATGTGGTGATCGTGTGCGAAAAAGATAAAGAGGATTTGTTCCGCAGATTTGTGAATGACCTGAAAGGGAAAAGTAATGGGGGGGAGTTTTTGTAGGGTTGGAAATTTTGCCACAGAGGCACGGAGGAATTATTTATTTTGGTAATTTATCTGGATTGCGTTTATCATGGAAGCAGGAAAGTATGATAACCAAATTTTCGGATTCGTTTAGTGTGAAATATAGGGAGTAAGGAAATCTTCGAAGCTTTAAAGACCTAACGTTTTTGTAGCGAACTATGGGTTTATCTCCAATATCTTGTAGCAATCTTGAAGTGCTTTTACGAAATTAAAAGGTGCATTTATACTATATAGAGAGTAATAATCAATAGCATTTTCGACTTCCTTTTGCGTACGAGGCGAAAGAACTATTCTATAAGCCATATTTCTTATTGAGTCGGCTGATAGACTCTTCTGAAGTAAGGTAGCCTCTTTTGTCTTCTGCAAATCGTTCATCCAACACAGCCTTCATCTCAGTGGTTAGTTCAAAATCATCTTGATCCTCCTCAACAATAATAGTTATTGGTTTAGATTTAAAAGTTGCCTTTATAGAATCTAAAATATCAGAATTTACTTCTTGTGCTGATGTTAAATGATAAGTGGTGTACATAATTATAGATTTATCAGTTTCGATCTTTCTCCAAATTTAAGTAAAAAAGAACGAAAGATTTTCGCTCTAGATTTTTCCGTGCCTCCGTGGCAAACCCGACTATCCTTAATAATTTTTTGCGAATTCCTTACAATCTATTTAGATCATCTATTGCGTGTCAATAAAAAATCCCTTTGATTGAATTTATCTGTGACACGCTTTAAATCCTTTCCATAAAATCCACGGGTTGAAACCCGTGGCTACTAACAGTGAACCCCTCTGGGGTTCGGCTACAAGACTATCCTTTGTAATTCTTCTGCCGCACCGTTTCATAAATAGCAATGCCAGCGGCTACTGATACATTGAGCGAAGCGATTTTTCCTGTCAAGGGGATTTTTGCGAGGTGATCTGCGCCTTGGAGCATTTGAGGTGAGATGCCGTCTTCTTCTGAGCCCAACACAATGGCGATGGGAGTGTTCAAATCAACTTGATACAAAGTGTCGGTAGCTTTTTCGGTGCAGGCCACAATTTGGATTCCGTTTTCTTTCAGCAATTGAAATGTTTCCTTCATATTCTTCACTCTACAAACGGGGAGGTGGTTCAGTGCTCCTGCAGAAGTTTTCATAGCATCGCCTGTGATGGGAGCATTGCCTTTGTCGGCAATAATGATGGCGTCTAGTTTTGCACATTCTGCTGTGCGTGCCATCGCGCCAAAGTTGCGCACGTCTGTCACTCGATCAAGGATGAGGAAGAAAGGCTCGCGGCCTTCGCTGTAACACTTATCAATAATATTTTCCAACGTGGCATACTGCACTGCCGATAGTACACAAATTACGCCTTGGTGATTTTTGGTGGAGAGGCGGTCGAGCTTTTGTTGCGGAATGAATGAATAGGGAACTTTGTGTTCGGCCGCTGTGTGAATTAGTTCTTTGATCAAATCATTATTCAGTCCAGATTGAACATAAACCTTTTCAATCTCACGGCCTGCCTTGATCGCCTCCATCACGGCACGCGTGCCGAAAATCATTTCTGTTTTTTCCATTCTTTACTTTTTCGCCACTAAGGCACAAAGACACTAAGGTTATTAAGACTTTCTTCTAAATCGTTTCACTGTAATAAAGGCTGTTGCGGAAGTGATACCCAAAAAGAAAACAGATGAGAGAGCATAAAAAAGTAGAGATTGTTGATGATAAACTACTACCTCTCCTTCATCAAAATATCTTCCCATTTCATTATAATCCAAATTAGATCTTTTCAAATAACTAATTATCGAAATTATTGCCAAAAGAAAAGAAACAACCAGAATGATCAATAGCAATGTAGACAGTAATCCTGAAAATAGTTTTGCGATCAATGAAGTAAAATTTAAAAAAAATATAGAATATTCACCAATGATGAACCTCGCTTACCGCTTACCAACCACTGCTTACTACTTACCTACCATAACTTAGAAGGATACACTCCTTGATTCACCAAATCCCTGATCTTGCCAGTAACCAATTCTTTATCTTCTTTATAAGTAACGCCAAACCAAGTCTTGCCGCCATCTAAAATATGCACCTTGCCTAAATTTTGTTTGATGATTTCATTAGTTAACAAGGCGATGTAAAATTCAGCAGAAGGATTTTGCTTGTTCTTTTCGGCAAACTCATGGAACATTTTTTCGGCCACGGCAAATACGCCTGGTTGAAAGCCCCAGCAGTTCATAGATACAGGAAGTAAAGGATGCAATTCGCGGTCACCTGTTTCTTCTTTGGAAATAATTTTTCCGTTCTCCGTTACTATTTTAGTTAATTCACTGAGGCTCTTCAAGTATCCTTGCGCATCGCGCTCTTCGGCCACCCCGCGCGAAACGCTTCCGTGATCGGACAATACATTTTTTAATGTGTAGCCAACCATAGCATGATGATCGGGTGCAGCTGTTTGGAAAAACTTGGCCAGTGATTCAAAGGCGTCTTTTCCATAAAAGTCATCGGCATTGATGACGGCAAAGGGTTCGTTGATCACGTCTTTGCCGCAAAGCATAGCATGCGTAGTACCCCACGGTTTTTTGCGTTCTACGTTTCCATAATTGGCAGGTACAAATCGGTCGAGCGATTGCACTTCAAAATGAACTTCGGCCTTGCCTTTTAATTTCGGTAAGAAGATTTCTTGGACGGTTTCTTTGATCTCATCGCGAACAATAAATACAACTTTATCGAACCCTGCACGCAGGGCATCGAATAACGAATAGTCCATAATTGTTTCGCCATTTGGCCCGAAACCGTCAATTTGTTTGATGCCCCCGTAACGGCTGCCCATGCCCGCTGCCATTACTAATAGAGTCATTCTTTTACTTGTTGCCATAAAAATTCTGATATTTAGATTTAAACTTAGAAATATTTGCCAACTTACTACCTAATGTATTCAAAACAACTTATTCGAAATGTCAGAACTAGTTTTCGACAAGCTCAAACTGACAACTCCGATTATTTTCTTTGAGGTTCAAAAATAAAGCTTTACTGTCACTTTACAGACTATGCAGACTAATAAGAATTACTTTTTATCGATCTCTATTATAGGAGGATTGTTTTTTATTTTCGGGTTTGTTACTTGGATGAACGGAACGTTGATCCCTTTTCTAAAACTCGCCTGTGACCTGAAAACCGATGCAGAAGCATTGCTGGTGACATTTGCTTTTTATATGGCCTACTTCTTTTTGGCCATCCCCTCTTCATTTATTTTGAACAAAACAGGTTTCAAAAAGGGCATGTCGCTAGGGTTAGCTGTGATGGCCTTGGGCGCACTGTTATTCATTCCCGCTGCCATGCAAAGAAGTTTCCCTTTGTTCCTTACGGGATTATTTGTGCAAGGCATGGGATTGGCATTATTGCAAACTGCTTCTAACCCATACATATCCGTAATCGGGCCAATTGAAAGTGCCGCCAAGAGAATTAGTATCATGGGCATCTGTAACAAAGTAGCAGGGGCATTAAGTCCGTTGGTATTAGGTGCTATTGTATTGAAGGGAGCAAGTGAAACAGAGGCTCAATTAAATGCCGCCACTGATATAGCCACACGCACTAACTTACTACAAGAACTTTCTCAACGAGTAATTATGCCTTACGGGATTATGACAGTGGTTCTTTTTCTTCTTGCTATCATGATTTATTTTTCTCCACTGCCAGAAATCGAGACAGATGGCTCTTCATCTACAGAAAAACAATCAAGCCGAGATAGTATTTTTCAATTTCCATATTTGATGTTGGGCATACTGTGTCTCTTTCTTTATGTGGGAGTGGAAGTAATGGCAGGTGACGTGATTGGCACATATGGAAAGGCCATTGGCATTGGCTTGGATGAAACAAAAGTGTTTACTTCTTATACATTATGGTCGATGGTAGCGGGATACATCTTGGGTATTCTCACGATTCCTAAATATATTAAACAACAAAATGCACTAGCACTCTCGGCCATTACGGGTATTCTCTTTAGTGCTGGCGTTTATTTTACTTCGGGCTATACCTCCATTGTGTTTATTGCTTTGCTTGGTTTTGCCAATGCGCTCATGTGGCCTGCGATTTTTCCATTGGCTATTGAGGGACTTGGTAAGTTTACAAAGCTCGGTTCTGCATTTTTGGTGATGGGCATAGCAGGTGGAGCAGTGCTGCCACAAATTTATGCACGTATTGTGCCTACACTTGGTCCAGCTTCGGCCTTCTTTTGGATTGTTGCACCATGTTATGCATACATTTTGTTTTATGCGATGAAGGGGCATGCAGTTGGGAAGGGATAAATAATGGAATTTGTTTCCTCGCAGAGTCTCCCGTTTCGGGGACTCTGCGCAAACACGAATGGAAGAGCGCAGAGTCCCGAGGCGGAGACTCTGCGAAGAATAAGATCTGAAGGATTCGCACAGATTAATCCGTTTAAATCAGTTTGATCCGTGTCATCCGTGTTCCATCAATGTGAAAAATCAATTAAAATGAAAATCATTCTCTTCGTTTCACTGATTTTATCTACTAGTGCATTCTCTCAAAACTACCAAGCCAGCGACTTCACCAAAGAAAATCTCTTCTCAGAAAATATTGAAGGGCCTAATTTTCACAATGGTATTCTGTATGTAGTCAATTATCAAAAAGACGGAACGATTGGAACAGTGAAAGCAGATGGCACAGTCGAATTATTTGTAACCTTGCCAGAAGGCAGCATTGCCAACGCTATTCAATTTGATGCGAATGGGAATATGCTCTTGGCAGACTTCAAAGGACACAATATTTTAAAAGTAGATATGAATTCAAAAGTCGTTTCGGTTTTTGCTCACGATGATCTCTTCAGCCAGCCCAATGACATCTGCATCAATAGAAAAGGTCAACTGTTTGCCTCTGATCCGAACTGGAAAGAAGGCACTGGAAAACTTTGGCGCATTGAGCCTGATGGTCGCACTGTCTTGCTCAAAGAAAATATGGGTACTACCAACGGGATTACACTAAGCCCAAATGAAAAAGCTTTATATGTTGCGGAAAGCGTTCAAAGAAAAATATGGGTCTTTAATGTAGACCCGGTCGGCAACATCAGTAACCAAAAGCTCTTTACTTCTTTTGAAGACTTCGGATTGGACGGAATGAAGTGCGACCGCAAGGGAAATTTATATGTCACTCGCTATGGCAAAGGCACAATAGAAATTTTCTCCCCGCAAGGGAAATTGTTACACAAAGTGAAAATGAAAGGTTTGAAAACGAGCAATCTAAACTTTGGAGGCAAAGATGGGAAGACTTGCTTTGTTACTTTGCAGGATAGAAAATGTGTAGAGATTTTTAGAACCGAGACAGCCGGTAAAAACTAGATTTGATCAATATCATTAGCAAAGTAGCTTACTCTAAAACCGCACCCGTCCTCTTTTTTCGAAAATACCAAGAAGCGTAAGGGACTAAATAGTAATGATTGTTAAGGTGGTTACTCTTAATCTCAACAGTAAAGCAACATTGCCTTCTTTTTTCCGTTTACTCGAATTCTTGGTTGGATAAAGAAATTTTTATCTACTTTTACCGTGTGATTAAACACTCTAACATAGGAAAATTTGCCATTCGCTTAACGTTGGTGGCCTATGTGATCGTTATTGTCGTGTCACTTTTTGGCGTTGCCTCACCCTTTTCAGATCAAAAATCCGTATTAGTCACCAAATCTCTGGTCAAAGGGATTTCTTTGATACTGAATGAGGAAAAAGAAAAAGAAGCGGATGAACACCAAGTTTTTGTGGAATTCTCTTCAATAACAAGTTCGTTTATCACCATCGATACTAGTACGCAACTCCGTCAAGCAACATGCTTTGTCTATGCATTAAATGCAACAAAGATTTTTTTGCGTTTCTGTTCTCTACAGATTTAAAGACACCATACATTTTCTTGGTTTACCTTGACTTTCTTGCCAGGTAAGTTTTCCACTTTTATTCTATCGATTACGTATGCGCATCATTGTTTTTCTTTTCTCAACTTTTTCCTTTTTGCTTGCACTGAATAACCGATCTCATGCCCAAGCGGATAGTACGTTGAACTTTCAGCAAGCAAAGGCAAGGTTGATAAAAAAGAACCTCAGCCTTTTGGCCGCCTTCTACGATATCGACATCAGTGAAGCTCGATTGATTCAGGCCAAAGTTTGGAATAACCCTTACTTCATATGGAATCAGGAGCTATACAATATTGAGAAAAATCAATACCTAAATTACCAAAATCAGTTTCTTGTTCAAGTGGAGCAGGTCTTCTCTATTGCAGGGAAGCACACTAATAGCGTTAAGCTAGCGAGAATCAATGTGGCTATTAGCAAAGTTCAATTTCAAGATGTATTGAGAAGCTTATTGTATGATTTAGGTACCACCTATAATGAGCTTGCCTCACTCCAGGCTAAATCCAATTTGTACAGATCAGTACTGTCAAGCTATGAAGTATTAATTAGAGCAACCCGAGAGCAACTTAGGCTAGGCGCCATATCAGGAGCAGTGGCATTGCGTTTGGAGTCTGAATACCGCGCAGTAAAATCTCAATCTGTTCAAAACTCGAACGATCAGGAAAAAGCATTTGCATCACTTCGGGTTCTCTTACAGATACCAGCGGATAGCACCTTTCGTGTAACCCAACAACTACCTTTCCAAACGCCATCCTTGCAGATAGACTCATTGTTAAATCAAGCACTTACGATACGTCCTGATTTAAAAGTAGCAGAACTAAGCAAGCAATATCAAGAACGCAATCTCAAATTGCAACAATCACTTAGCATCCCAGATGTAAAAATTGGTTATCAACCCAATGATAAAGGAAGCAATTATGTTCGTCCCTATTCAGGAATCAATTTAGAATTTCCGATACCTTTTTTTGATCGAAACCAAGGTCGTATAAAAGAAGCTAAGTTCTCCATTCAGCAATCTAACTATTCCATTGAACTACAAAAAAGCAAGGTCACTAATGAAGTAATGGCTGCCTACATAAGGGTTCAGCATAACACCGAAGGAATACAAACCTATACGCCTGAGTTCATGGAAAATCTCCGTATCATAAATAATAGTGTCAATCAGAATTTCGAAAAACGAAACATAAGTCTACTAGAATTTATTGATCAACAACGCATTTATATTACAACGAATCTACAATTGATTGAGCTTAAGCAACAATACTTAGATAGCGTCAATGATCTGAATTTTAGTGTGGGGACTCAAGTGATCGAAAATTAAAGCCTTAAAATGAAAAATAAAATCTCCTATACTTTTCTACTTGCCTCCATCCTCCTTTTAGCCCCGGGTTTTTTAGCTGCGCAAGAATTACCAAAATCTACCTTGTCGCCCTTCGAACAAAAGCTATTGATCGGATTCAGCTACCAAAATTATTGGACAACTATAGCTGGCAATAATTTACCTCAATCCTATTTCTATAAACCTTCACTAGGGGTTTCCGTAAAGGCTGAATACTATCCTTGGTCATTTATCGGTTTGTCCGTTGGTGCAGGATTTCAACAGCGTGGAGCAGGCATAATGTCTCCTGATTTGGATCAAACCCCTGGCAATGCAGATTCAACCTACCGAAAAAGATTGCGATTCAACAGTGTTGAATTTCCAATAAGTCTACTGCTTCGAACACCAAAAGACCTCGTGAAAGGACTTCGGCTAAAAGTATCTGCAGGGATTGTACCCATGATCAATACACAGAGCAATCAGGTTTTTTTGAGTATTGAAGACGGCAATCATACAAGCACCGATGTTTCGATCGACTACTGGAAAAATGACTTGGCCTATCAACTCACGGTAGGCCCTGAAATCAATACAGGATCTGGCATTCTACAGATCGACTTCATTTACTCTAGTGGAACCAAGAACGTTTACAATTCAAGTAATGCAATAGGTTACAATCAATCACTCGGCTTCAAGTTATCATTTCTGTTTCCCTGTTTTTCAAAAAAATCTACCTCAACAACTTCCCTTTCAAAATGAGTAATTCCAAACAATCAACAACTATTTCTACGAGCTTGGGTGTAAATTTTAAGTTAGTCACTGGATTCCTTAGTATAAATCTGCTTGTCTTAGTAATGATTTTAACATCATGTAAACCCAAGCTAAAGGACGAATCTTTAGTTGCCGGATTCTCAATAAGCGACACGATGATGAACAAAATTGAAACATCCACCGTCACTTTGCAGCAAGTTCAAGGCGAATTACGCCTAGGAGCCAAGGTAACTGCTGATGAAGATAAATTGGTCGATATCTATCCCCTAGTAGGAGGTAATGTTTCTTCCGTGAATGCTGAACTCGGGCAGTTCGTCAACAAAGGAGAAGTACTTGCCGTAATTAAAAGCGGAGAGATTGCCGACTACCAACGACAATTGATCGATGCCCAAAGTGATCAGTCTGTAGCCGAAAAGAATTTTTCTATTGCTCAAGGTCTTTATGAAGGAAAACTTGCCTCAGAAAAAGAACTGTTAGCCGCAAAAAAAGAACTAGAAAAAACGAAGGCAGAACTAGACCGAATTCAAGAGGTTTTTAAAATCTATGGTATTACGACCAAAGCAGAATATGTCATCAAATCGCCCATCAGCGGATTTGTAATCGAACGTAATATTTCCAGAGATATGCAACTGAGATCTGATAAGTCTGATAATGTTTTCACCATTGCTCAAATTACGGATGTATATATTTCTGCCAATGTGTACGAGAACGATATCGCTAAAATTCATGAAGGCCAGCCGGCTCAGATAACTGTAATCGCTTACCCAGATCGAATTTTTGAAGGAAAGATCGATCGGCTTTTCAATGTACTTGATCCTGCTACCAAAGCTATGAAAGCACGTGTTAAACTTCACAATCTAGACTTAGCACTAAAACCTGAAATGAATGGCACCGTGATGATCCACTATCTGATTGATTCAAAAAAAAGACCTTCCATACCTTCTTCTGCAGTGATCTTCGACAAGAGTCGGTATTTTGTAATGGTCTATAAAGAAAGAAATAATATCGAAACTCGCGCTGTTGAAATCTTCAAACAAACAAACGGAGTCACTTACATCACCAGCGGTCTGGCTGAAGGGGAAAAAGTAATTTCCAAAAATCCCCTATTCATTTATGATGCACTGAACGACTAATCCATGAATAAATTCATAAGAAATATTATAGCGTTTTCTATCCGTAACCGATTCTTCACTTTTTTCTGGGTGTCGATTCTAGTGTTACTTGGGATTTATAGTTACAAAAATATCCCTATCGAAGCTTTTCCGGATGTTACTAATACCCAAATCATTATTGTCACCAGTTGGCCAGGTCGAAGCGCGGAGGAAGTAGAGCGTTTCGTGACGATCCCTACCGAAGTGGCGATGAATAGTGTACAACGCAAAACGAATGTGCGAAGCATCACCATGTTTGGCCTATCAGTGATGAAAATAATCTTTGAAGATGATGTGGAGGATTTTTTCGCTCGCCAACAAGTAAACAATCAGCTACGAGGTGTCTCACTTCCTGAAGGAGCTAAACCAGAAGTGCAACCTCCATATGGACCAACCGGTGAAATTTATCGATACACCCTGCAAAGCAAAACTAAAGACAGTCGCGATTTACTCACCTTGCAAAATTGGGTGATCGATCGGCAGTTGCGTTCGGTACCTGGCGTTGCTGATGTAGTTGCCTTTGGTGGGCGCGAAAAAATATACGAACTGCAAGCGAATCCGACATTGTTAAACAAATATGATATCACACCTCTAGAAGTCTATATGGCAGTTAGTAGAAGTAATATAAATGTAGGTGGCGATGTGATCGAACGAAATGGACAGGCCTTTGTTGTTCGTGGAATCGGTCTGTTGACTTCGAAGGAAGATATAGAGAATATTATCATCGATGATCTCAATGGGAATCCAATCTTAGTAAAAAACGTAGCCACGGTGGTAGAGGGGAATTTACCGAGAGTGGGTCAAGTAGGCTTGAATGATCAAGATGATCAAGTGGAGGGAATTGTAGTAATGCGCAAAGGTGAAAATCCTTCAGTAGTGCTAGAAAGGGTCAAAGATAAAATTGCCGAACTAAACGATAAAGTGCTGCCCGATGATGTGAAAATGGTCACCTTTTATGATCGTGATACACTCATTTCCTATTGCACCCACACCGTGCTGAAAAATTTAGTAGAAGGAATTGTCCTCGTAACAGTGATCGTTTTTCTCTTTATGGCAGATTGGAGAACCACTCTTATTGTTGCTATTATCATCCCATTATCCTTGCTCTTTGCATTTTTTTGTTTGAGCTTAAAAGGCATGAGTGCCAACTTACTCTCGCTGGGAGCGGTGGACTTTGGAATCATCATTGATGGAGCGGTGGTAATGGTCGAAGGGATATTTGTGTCACTCGACCACCTGGCTCGAAATGTTGGAACCGAACGATTCAATAAACTATCAAAAGCCGGTTTGATTAAAAAAACGGGTGCGGAAATGGGCAAAGCCGTATTCTTCTCCAAACTAATTATCATCACCGCACTCATTCCTATTTTCTCCTTTCAAAAAGTAGAAGGTAAAATGTTTTCCCCATTAGCCTATACGCTGGGGTTTGCCTTATTAGGCGCCTTAATATTCACTCTAACACTTGTTCCCCTACTCGCATCCCTCCTACTAAAGAAAAATGTGGTTGAGAAAAAGAATCCAATTGTCGATGGGTTTAATTATACTATAGACAAAGCATTTAATTGGTGTTATCATCATGCAGCCATTAGTATTGGAGTCGCACTTATCGCTATGGTAGCCACCCTTTATTCCGCCAAGTTTTTGGGTACAGAATTCTTACCTCCTTTGAACGAAGGCGCCTTGTGGGTGGAAGCCAAGTTACCAATGAGTAGTTCCCTTACGAATACGGTGAGTACAGTGACCGAATTAAGAAAAGTATTGCGCAGCTTTCAACCGGTGAATGGAGTTCTGTCTCAAACAGGAAGAAGCAATGATGGCACAGACCCCAGTGGATTTTACTACGTGCAAATGCAAGTAAACTTAAAGCCGAAGGAAGAATGGGCCAAGCAACAATCTACGGATGAATTGATTGCCGAGATGGATGTTAAATTGAAACAATTTCAAGGAATTAATTATAATTATTCTCAACCAATCATTGACAATGTTGCAGAGGCTGTTGCCGGGATGAATGCGAACAATGCGGTAAAAATATTTGGTGACGATCTTGAAAAACTAGACGAACTTTCTAACGGAGTACTGGAAGCGATAAAAGATGTGCCAGGTA
>JBJXEB010000126.1:0-12428 GCA_046155095.1 Cyclobacteriaceae bacterium | reverse complement strand
TGGGAACTATTTCCCCTGATTCCTTAAAAGCCCTCTCTGGCTCCAAAATCCCCCTTTTCGCTAAAAGGGAGTGCAAAGGTAACCTTTGGAACCCATTGTGCAAGTGCTTGCGGAAAAGTTTTTTGGGGCAGGGGAGAGTGGCTGGGAATCAGGGGGTTGGATCGGTAAAAAAATAAGCCGTTTTTATCAAACCCTTTGAGATGGGGCTTGGTGGACATTTGAGACTAGGGGGACGGGGGAACTGCGGGGCGGGGGACGGACAGGGATGGAAGTGGAAAGCCCGGAGCGCCTAGGCTTGTGTGTCGGACGGACTTGGAACGGACAGCCCGGTGGCCACTGCGCCTCGCGTGGACAGCCCGCATGAAAAAATTATCCGGTTCGGTGGATGGTTTGTTTGCGGTCGGGGCCAGTGGAAAGTAGTGTGATGGGGACTTGGAGTGCCTTCTCGAGTAGTGTGATGTAGTCGGCAAGTTCTTGTGGCATTTTATTTTCGGTGATGCCCTCGAGGGAGGTGTGCCAGCCTTTGACTTCGGTGTAGATGGGTTCGATTTTTTCGTTGACTAATTCATAGGGGACAGTTTCGGTGATGCTGCCATCTGCGAGTTTGTATTTGGTACAGATTTTTATGGTGGGGAAAATATTTAGCACATCGGCTTTCATCATCAGCAACTGAGTGACTCCGTTGATCATGATGGAATATTTTAGTGAGGGCAGGTCGATCCACCCACATCTGCGTGGGCGGCCTGTAGTGGAGCCAAACTCCTTGCCTTCTTTACGCATTTTTTCGCCTTCTTCATCCAACAACTCTGTGGGGAATGGGCCACTGCCAACACGCGTGCTGTAAGCTTTAAAAATTCCATATACCTCACCAATATGCGTAGGTGCCACGCCCAAACCTGTGCAGGCACCTGCTGTAACAGTACTAGAGCTTGTCACAAACGGATAGCTGCCAAAATCTATATCGAGCAAAGAGCCTTGTGCGCCTTCGGCAAGTATAGATGAACCAGACTTGAGTTCGTTGTTGATGAAGTATTCGCTGTCGATAAGTTTGAACTGCTTGAGGAAATTGACGGCATCTAAGAATTGACTTTCTAATTCATTCCAATCGAATGGGATGTCGTGGTTCTTCAGTATATCGAAATGAATGTCAGTAAGTATTTTTAATTTTTCTTTGAACGTGCTGGCCAGTACATCGCCTACGCGTAAACCTTGGCGTCCGATTTTATCTTGATAGGATGGACCAATACCTTTTAATGTAGAGCCGATTTTGTTATCGCCTTTTGCTTTTTCGTAAGCTTGATCTAACAAGCGGTGGGTGGGAAGTATGAGTGTTGCTTTTTTTGAGATGTAAAGGTTGGCCTTGACATTGAGATTGTACTTTTCGAGTTTTTCGATTTCGGTTTTGAAAACGATGGGATCCAACACCACGCCATTGCCAATGATATTTTTTGTTTTCTCTCTAAATATACCTGAGGGGATTTGATGCAGTACGTGCTTGATGCCATCGAATTCCAATGTATGGCCTGCGTTGGGACCGCCTTGAAAGCGGGCGACTACATCGTACTTTGGTGCGAGTACATCTACAATTTTTCCTTTTCCTTCATCGCCCCATTGGAGGCCGAGTAACACGTCAACTTTCATCCTTTAATTTAAGATTTAAGATTTTAGAATTAAGATTTTTATTGCGCGGTGAAAGCATGAGGTAAAAATTACTTCTTTGAAACTGCTTCGGCCTCTGACTTGATCACTTGGAAGATGGCGTTGAGTTTTGTGATGACGAGCAACTTCTTCACGCTTTCAGAAGGATTCATTAAATAAACTTCGCCACCCTTGTTGCGGAATTTCGTGAGGATGGTGATGAGTACACCTATACCACTGCTATTGATGTAGCGCAGATCAGAAATATCTATAATACACGTTAGCACCTTGTGGGTCATGGCGTCATTTACTGCACTGACGAGCTGGGTGCCGTTGTCCTCCCCTATCAAATCGCCTGTGATGTGCAGGATGAGGTTGTCTCCTTTAATTTCTTGTGCAAAGGTCATGTTGTTCGGTTTTCGCAATTGATTTTGGTGCAAGATGCATACAAAATTAATGAATGATGCATTACATTAAAATGAAGTAGTTCGCCCACGGTATTTTGAATGTTTTGGATGCGGGGATCGCAAAATTCTTTTACTTTATGACATTCGGTGCAAATTAAGTGATCGTGTTGTTTATACCCGTAGGATTTCTCGTATTGAGCTAAATTTTTTCCGAATTGATGCTTGCTAACAAGGTCGCACTCGACCAATAGATCAAGTGTATTGTAAACAGTGGCGCGGCTTACGTGGTAGTCTTTGTTTTTCATTTTAATGTAGAGGGATTCCACATCAAAATGGCCATCGAGCGAATAGATTTCTTCTAAGATGGCGTAGCGCTCGGGCGTTTTGCGCAGTTCTTTGTTTTCTAAGTAAGCAATGAATATTTGCTTGACTTCTTCGTATAGTTTTTGGTTGAGGGGCATTGCTTAGATCATGTGCAAATATAGAAAAAAGTAGGCAGCAGGGAGTGATTCTGATTAGCTTAGGAAACAATTGAGTTTTTAACAAAATTGGGCAAACGAAGTTTGAGGAGCCGCAAGAATTATCAAATCTTTAAAACTCAATACCCCACACCGAAATACTCTTATCATCACTCGCGCTCACCAGTTGATCGTTAAAGGAAGTCCACAATAATTTATTCACTGAAGTACCGTGACCTGTATGTCGGGCCTTGTCAATTACTTTCAATAATTTTATTTCGTTCGTCCGCCACACTTTAATTGACTTGTCCATGCTTGCCGTGGCGAAGTATTGGCCATCGGGGCTGAATGAAATATGGTTGATGGCGTAGAGATGTGCAGCCACTTCTTCTACTTGCTGGTAATGATTTGATGCATCCCACACTTTCAATCGCGCATCGCGTGAGCCGCTGATCAAAAAATTGGTATCGGGCATGTAGCTTAATGCAAACACTGAGTTTTCATGCGCCTTGAATTCGCTGATCAGTTTAAAATCATCCAATGCAAACACTCGAATAAAATGATCGCTATAGCCTACTGCCATTTCACCTCTCGCCTCGTTGATGGCAATGGTCCTAACACTTTTTTCAGAAGCCAAAATCATTTTTTTGATTACCCATTTTTCTATGTCTACCACCACAATCATTCCCTCGCCCGTGGCAACCAGCAAATCGTTTTGAAAAGAATTAATATCGAATATGGCAGCGATAGTTAATTGAAGCGAAGCCATTTCTTTTTTATTTTTCCAATCGAGCAAATGGATGCCTTCATAATTGTGCCCTGCCACTAAGTAATCACTTTTCTTTAAGTGATGGAGTGCATAAACCGAATTGGGTAGTTGCGCAATGCGTTCGCCTTCCTCGGGCTTGTTCAAATCCCACGCCACCACCATGCCATCCCCTGCTCCAGAAAAAAAACAGGACGGTTCATTGCCACCTTGTAACGTGTAAACGCAATCGCGGTGGCCGTAGAGGGTGTGGAGTTTATGGACTTGGGGGGTGGGCATTAGGGCTTAGGACTTAGTGATTAGGACTTGGGGTTAGGGTATTAGGTATGTATGATTTTGAATAAGATTTGAGATTTATGTTAGTAGGCTAAAATCCAAAATCATACTTCAAGTATATTTTCCGTGCCTCAGCGGCAAGTACTTTGCATTTCGTATTTTTAACAAAATTGTACAGTAAAAGATTACCAACCAATGCCTCTTTTCAAAATAGAAAGCACAGGAACTGAAAGTGGTTGGGCGATTTGGTTTATCGAAGAAAGCGAGCAGGAACTGGCATTTATGGCTTCAGAGCAATGTCCTGAAGAAATTATCAGTTTGCAAAAGCGATTGGAGTGGCTGGCAGGGCGTGTACTAATAAAAAAATTAGTGGAGCATCACGGCCTCACTTATTTAGGTATTCACAAAGATGAATTTGGGAAACCATTCCTCCGTGACCTAAGTCACCACATCTCACTTTCGCACTCGTACCCACATGTAGCAGCTCAATTGGATTTAAACCAATCTGTGGGCATTGACCTAGAACAACCGAAAGAAAAGCTATTATCCATTGCGCATCGAGTGCTATCACCCATAGAGTTAAATAGTGCCGCAAATGATTTGAAAAAGAATTGTGTTTACTGGTGCGCCAAAGAAGCGCTGTACAAAATCTATGGCAAACGAGGCCTTCATTTTTCTAACCAACTAAACATAGAGCCCTTTGAAATGAGTTTGGCTGGATTATTGAAAGGCACAATCACTGTGAAGGAACAAGAACAAAGTGTAGATTTGATTTACAGAATTGAACGCGATTTTATATTGGTGTATACTAAAACCATTCAAAACAAATAATTCACAAATGAAAAAACTGATTTTATTTTTGTTGGTCGCGACAAGCGGATACGCGCAAGCGCAAACAACCATTCAAAATTTTACACTTACCAATGTGGTGAACGAAAAACCTTTTTCCTTAGATCAATGCAGTTCTCTGCCTGCTGTGGTCGTCCTATTCATGGGAAACGAATGTCCTTATGACAATTACTACAAAGACCGCATCAAGCAGCTCATTGATTCGTATGCAGGGAAAGTTCAGTTTCTCTTGGTAAATTCGTACGATGATCCACAAGAAACCCCTGAGAAAATGGCCATCCATTACACCGATTTGGGCGTTCCGTACTTGGCTGATAAAGATCAAACCGTGATGGAAAACTTCGGTGCCCGCAAAAGCCCCGAAGCTTTTTTGATCAAGCCCACTTCTGGAAAATTCTCAATCGTTTACAGCGGTGCAATTGACGATAACCCACAAGTTGCAACTGATACTAAACAAAATTATTTGAAAGACGCCATTGATAAGGTTCTTGCTGGCCAAAGTGTAGAAGCAATGAACAACCGAGTGATGGGGTGCACCATCCGAAAAAAGTAAAATAGTTACCAGTTGGCCAAAAACCAAAGAAGCCCTGCGGGTCAGCAGGGCTTCTTCTCTCACCTAAAAAAAATCCCGACCAGAACGCTGCAAAAAATTTACAACAGCAATCGTACAGTCTGGTCTTAAGAAGGCAATCCCGACACCGGCAAAAAATATTTACCACCAACAACCACTACGAATGGAGTAAAACCAGTCGTGTCGGAAATGCCATGCCTTTAGTAGAATTCAGAAGTTAGAATTCAGAAGTCAGAAGTGTTCACGAATCTATTCTAAATTCTGACTTCTAACTTCTAACTTCTTTTCTAGTCAACATTGTCATGCAAAAACTTATTATTGCCCAACAAATTATTATCGTCATTCAAATTGTAGCGAGAGATAAACGGCTCTGATGAATGTGGCACGTTGTCCATCTTCACTCCTCTGCGCAAATAAGCTGGTAGTGTCCATTTCTCGTTGAACTCTTCCTTCGTCATCTCTTGCTTGCGGCTCGACATCAATTTCTCTCTACGCTCTTTGGCTTGTTGCTCCAATCGTTCCTTCGTTCTGCGCACTTCCATCATTCCGTCTTCGTTGATCACTTGGTCAGCAGAAATCTCTTTGCCAATTTGAAACTCGTCATCTTCGCCAAACAAACTTTCTTCGCCTTCATCCTCTTCTTTGCTCTCTTCTTGGTTCTTGTCAAACAGGGTGAAGGAATAGGAACGTTCTGGCTTTTCTTCCTCCAATTTCTCCTCTGGCTTGCTTAAGATAGGTCGCTCCATCGGCTTCTGCACAGATGGAATTTCTTTTGGCACACTCACAGGTTGAGTCGGTGGTGTTGATTCACTAGAACCAGAAGAACCCGAATCCGATTTTACTTTCAACTCCAATTCTGCCGTGCGCTGGTTCACGGAGTTATCTGCCGAACCGAACAACGAAATTTGTGAGCGATCCAACTCGTGTACTTTCTTGTCTTCCTTCTTTGTCACACGAGTTTCATTTGCAAAACCAGTAGCAATCACCGTCACGCGAATGCGATCTCCCAATGCAGCATCCACACCGTGACCAAAAATCACTTCAGCATCATCGCCCGCTTGTCCTTGAATATATTCAGTGATAGTAGTCAACTCATCCATCTTCAATTCTGCTTCTTCGCCAGAAATAATGGAGAGCAAAATCTTTTTCGATCCCATGATGTCGTGGTTGTCGAGCAGCGGAGAAGCGAGGGCTTGTTGTGCAGCTTTGATAGCACGTGTTTCGCCACGAGTCTCGGCTGTGCCCATCACGGCCGCGCCCGCATTCAACATCACCGTGCGCACATCTTGAAAATCAACATTCACATATCCTGCCAAGGTGATCACCTCTGCAATTCCTTTCGCAGCAGTCGTCAACACATTGTCAGCCTCACCAAACGCTTGGCCAATGGAAAGGTCTCCATAAATATCACGCAGCTTATCATTCAAAATCACCAGCACCGTATCGCAGCTCGCGCGAAATGCATCGATGCCCAAATCAGCTTGCGCTATTTTTTTCTTTCCTTCAAATGAAAACGGAACAGTCACAATCCCCACCGTGAGGATGTCCATGTCCTTCGCGATCTTCGCGATCACAGGCGCAGCACCAGTACCAGTGCCACCGCCCATCCCCGCAGTAACAAAAACCATTTTTGTGCCCGCGAGCATCTCGCGAATCTGATCTTTGCTTTCGAGCGCGGCCGCTTTCCCTACTTCGGGATTTGCTCCACAGCCGAGGCCTTCGGTAAGATTTACTCCGAGTTGTAATTTGTAAGGCACGGGGCTGATGTTGAGCGCTTGCAGATCGGTGTTGGCCACTACGAACTCGACATCCTTGATGCCTTGTCGAAACATGTGGTTCACCGCGTTGCTACCTCCGCCACCCACACCAATCACTTTAATGATCGACTTGTGGTGTTTGGGGAGATCAAATTTGTATCCTGTTAGTGGTTCAAACATGACTGTGTTATTTAGTGGTTGTTCTTTTAGTTTTATTAAATCAAAAAATCTTAAATCAAAAATCTTAAATCCAAAATCAAAAATATTTGGGCGGCAGCCGGGCTATCCGCTATACTCCTCGTTCCGCGAGGCGCTCCACTGCGGGGTGCCGCTTCTATCCCTGCCGCGGTGCGCACTTCGCAAGTGCATTCATCATAAAACATCAAGCGGATCATATTAATCACAGTTAATACTCATTCTTATCACTCAAATCATCAATCAGCAATCCCTTCGTCTTGTTAAGAATGTTCGAGAAGAAATCAGAAGCAGCATTTCCTTTTTCCTTCTTCACCTTCACCGTTTTCTGGTTCTGATTTCCCTTTGCCTCTTTGTACCGCTCTTCACGTTCATCCAACGAGCGGAAACCAGAAAGCACCAAGCCAACAGCGGTTGCATACATCGGGCTTTTCACTACTTCCAGCTTGCTCTTGCCCAGATGTTCGTTCGGATAACCGATGCGTGCATCCATACCTGTCATGTACTCAACCAATTGCTTTAATGAATTTAATTGAGAGCCACCACCTGTGATCACAATGCCTCCCGCCAATCTCTTCTCATAGCCCGAGTTGATGATCTCTGTGTGTGCCATCTCGATCACCTCTTCCATCCTCGCTTGAATGATGTTCGAAAGATTTTTCACAGAGATTTCTTTCGCAGTCCTGTTTCTGATTCCAGGGATCGAAACAATTTCGTTCGGGCTTGCCTCTTCGGCAATCGCTTTTCCAAATCTTGTTTTCAATTGTTCAGCTTGCTTTGCCATTACCATCAACCCATGTTGAATATCCGTTGTCAAAATATTCCCACCAAATGGAATCACCGCAGTGTGGCGGATGATGCTATCGTGGAAAATGGCAATGTCCGTAGTGCCACCACCAATGTCGATCAAGCAAACGCCCGCTTCTTTTTCATCTTCGCTCAACACGGCAATGCTAGAAGCCAACGGCTCTAAAATCAAATCTTGAATTTCAAGTCCCGCCCTGCGCACACATTTGTTGATGTTATTGATCGCGCTCGTCTGTGCCGTGATGATGTGGAAATCCGCCTCCAACTTCACGCCACTCATGCCCACAGGGTCTTTGATGCCCTCCTCATAGTCAACAGTATAATCTTGAGGCATCACGTGAATGATTTCGCTCCCAGGCGGAATCACGATGCGGTACATATCTTCAGTCAAGCGGTTCACATCTTCTATGCTCACCTCGTCTTCTTTCGAACTGCGTGTGATGCTACCGTGGTGTATCGAACTGCGGATGTGCTGCCCCGCAATGCCCACGTTTACCACACCAATATCAATGCCGCTCATGTCGCTGGCTTCTTTCACAGCCTTTTCAATCGCGAAGACTGTTTTATCAATGTTGGTGACAATGCCTTTGATCACGCCTTCGGATTCAGCTTTGCCCATGCCTAGCACTTCCAATTTGCCAAACTCATTTTGACGACCAACAATGGCAACAATTTTTGTTGTACCGATGTCGAGCCCTACTACTATTTTATCATTTTCCATTTTATTATTGGGTGTTAGTGGTTGTGTAATTCGTTGTTTGTTATTGGTTAATCGTTATTAGTTATTAAGTTATTTTATATCTTTTTCAGCTTTTTACTTTCGACTTTAAGCTTTACTCAGCTACCACTTGCCCCTCATACTCCAAATTCACTCGCTCATATCTCGTCCAACCACGCGTGGGCAAAATCTCTTTATAAAAAATCATCAGCTTCTTAAACTTCATTTCAATATTCTCTGCTTTTCCAAATTCCACTCGTTGCCCTGTTACTTGCGGGAAGATGACGATCTTTCCATCTCTGCTTATATCCAATTGTGCCACCTGTGCTTTCCAAAATTTATCTGCGTTGATAAACTCAATCATTTCCATCAATTGTTTTCCCTCTTCGCTTTTATTCAAATCCTCACTCTCCAATAAATGCTTCACCGCTCCACTAATCAACACCACTCTTGACGTGTACTTGTCCGACACAGGCATCACCACACCATCCTCCGCGATGTAAGCATCGGGTGCATCGTTTTGTACAATCCGCGCGATTGGTCTGCGCAACTCCACATTCACAATCAAATTGCCTTTGAGATCACCAAACAGTTCTGCATCTAGAATGTGCTTGTCGTACTTCAATTTTTTTTCAATCTCCTTCAACTTGATCCGATCGATTCCAACTCCCTTAACAGGATGCCCGCTCCCTTCTACCAACTGCATCACATCTGCCTCATCCAAAAAATGATTCTCATTCAGGTTATCTAACTCGACTACAATATCCTTGCACACTGAGCCACCTCTTTTCCGTTCGCTAAAAGCAATCAAAAACGAAAGCCCAATCAGCACCACTGCTATTTTGATTTCTTTCCGTATGCTAAACTTCGTTTTCATCTTTGTTCAATTCAATTTTCAAATTTTCAAATCAACTAATTCTCAAATTTGCCATTAACATCTCCCTAATCGGCTTCACGAACGTGTCAATATCACCTGCTCCCACAGTTGCCAACACTTCAATATCCATGTCCTCCAATTTTTGCATCACATCACTTTTGCCACACCTGATTTTCACAGAACTGGTAATATCTTTGAACAACATATCCGATGTCACTCCAGGAATAGGTTCTTCTCTTGCTGGATAAATGTCCATCAATAACACTTCATCTGCCAAGCTCAAGCTCTTTGAAAAACCTTCGGCAAAATCGCGCGTGCGCGTGAACAAATGCGGCTGAAAGACCACCGTTATCTTCTTGCCTTCATACATGGACTTCAACGATGTCAAAAACGCTTCAATCTCTGCGGGGTGATGCGCGTAATCATCAATGTAAATCAAGTCATTGCGCTTGATAATGAATTCAAATCTGCGCTTCACTCCTTTGAAAGAATGAAGTGCCTCTCGAATTGTTTTTTCATCCACACCCAACTTCAACGCCACGAGCATAGCTGCGATGGCATTTTCCATATTATGAAAACCAGGGACACCGAGCTGAATTTTTTCGATCTTCTTTCCTAAGCCTTCAAGATCAAATTCAAAAAATCCGCCACTGGCGTTTATGTTGCTGGCAAAAAATTGCCCCTGGCTCATGCCATATGTTTCTTTCGAAACGTTTATTCCTTTCGCTAATGATTCTATTGATTCATGAATAATCAAACTGCCCTTTATATTGATTTGCTTAATGAAATCTTTGAATGACACCAACATACTTGCGTGGTCTCCATAAATATCCAGGTGATCGGCATCAGCCGAAGTCACCACAGCAATTTCGGGGAACAAGCGCAGGAACGAGCGATCAAATTCATCTGCCTCTACCACTACAATTGTCTTTTCATTGACTTCACCATGCATCACCAAATTAGAATCATAGTTAGAAGTAATCCCACCCAAAAAACCAACCATGTTTACACCTGCCGATTTTAATATATGTGCGATCAATGATGAGGTGGTTGTCTTGCCGTGCGTACCTGCAACTGCTACTGTCTTATAATTCTTAGTCAACAGTCCCAACACTTCCGACCTTTTTAAAATAGTAAAGCCCTGCTGTTTCAAATAACTATGCTCCACATGATTTTTAGGAATAGCAGGAGTAAACACCACCAAGGTTTTATCTTTGTTGATGTAGCCAGGAAGGAATTCAATCTTATCGTCAAAATGAATTTCCATTCCTTCCTCGATCAACTCATGCGTGAGTGGAGTGGGTGTGCGATCATAGCCAGCCACGCGCATGCCCTTGTGCTTGAACCAGCGCGCAATGGCACTCATGCCGATCCCTCCAATGCCGAGGAAATAAACGCTATCGTATTGCTCTAACTTCACTTGTTATTCCAATCAATTTTTCAATTTCATCTACAATCTCTTCTGTGGCGTTAGGCTTTGCCCATTTGCCAATATTTATTCTCAGCTTATCGCAGAGTTGTTCATCATAAATAAGCTTCAGTGATTCGCTCACCAACAATTTTTTTGCTTCTACATCTTTTACCATCAATGCTGCGTTCTCGTTCACCAACGCCATCGCGTTCTTTGTTTGATGATCTTCCGCCACATTGGGTGAAGGAACTAAGATGCAAGGCCGCTTGGCAATGCACAATTCTGAAATAGCTAACGCACCTGCGCGAGAAATCACTACATCTGATGCTGCGTATGCTAAATCCATTTGTTTCAAAAAATCTACTACACGAATCCTTCTCAAGTCCTTACCCTCAATTTGAGCTTTAACTCCTTCAAAATAAAGTTTGCCCGTTTGCCAAATCACTTGCACGTGCGCGTCAATTAATTTATCAATACCTGCCGAAATACTTTCATTGATCGTTCTCGCCCCTAAGCTTCCACCCAAAATCAAAAGTGTACGCTCGTTAGAATTAAACGCAAAATGATTCAGTGCCCTTTCTCTCTTCGATTCCAATTGAATAATATCTTTTCTAATTGGGTTGCCTGTGAACAACACTTTCTGAGAAGGAAAATACTTTTCCATTCCTGTATAAGCCACGCACACACGTTGCACCTTCTCTCCCAATTGTTTGTTTGTCAAGCCTGCGTATGAATTTTGTTCCTGAATCAAAGAAGGAATTTTATTCTTTGTAGCTGCTAACATAATCGGGCCGCTGGCATAGCCACCTGTTCCGATCACCACATGCGGTCTGAATTTTTTTATAATGTTCCCCGCCTTTAGATAGCTCGAAATCAATTTGAAAGGAAAAGACAAATTGGAAAAACTAAGCTTTCGCTGAAGACCACTGATCCACAACCCAATAATTTTATAGCCTGCTTCTGGTACTTTCACCATTTCCATTTTGCCTTGAGCACCAACAAAAAGAATCTCTGCACTGGTATGCCGACTTCTAAATTCATTGGCAATCGCCAACGCAGGAAAGATATGCCCTCCCGTGCCTCCTCCGCTGATGATCAATCGATATGGTTGTTTTAAATCCAAGAAGTTAGAAGTCAGAAGTTAGAATATAGAATTCGTTGTTTAATAGTATTTTGTTCAGTTGGTTTTCTTCTCTACTAGTTTGTTTCTTTTGTTTACAGCAATAAGTTAATAGCAACTCCATTTTCAAATTTTCAAATTCTCTCATCTTCAAATTATTAAGCTGCCTTTGCTTCTAAATCTTTGCTCACTGTTATCTCTTCTTTCTCAGCAACAGCTTGTCCCCAATTTTCTTCTTGCTCACCTCTACTCACACTTAAAATAATTCCAATAGACAAACCTGTGAACACCATTGCCGTTCCTCCCATGCTAATCAATGGAAGTGGCTGACCTGTGATTGGGCCTAAGCCTACTACAACTCCCATGTTCACCATTGCCTGGCAAACCAAATCGAAACTCAAGCCTGCGGAGAGCAATCCGCCAAAGGCTCGCTCGCTGTTATAGGCAGCCTTCATCCCTCGATGGAGAAGAATCAAGTATAGAATCAATACAACTACGCCACCAATCATCCCATATTCCTCTACCAAAATCGCGTAGATAAAATCAGAATACGGATGTGGCAAAATATTTCGTTGATC
>JBJXEB010000125.1:0-159318 GCA_046155095.1 Cyclobacteriaceae bacterium | reverse complement strand
CAATGGGGTTGAGCGAAACCAAGGCCAAGGTCACTTTATCCAAAGGATAATCACTGAAGCTGTAGATCACATATAAAATCAAGGCATCATAAATGAGTGTGAAGTAAAACCAAAATAATAAAGCCACTCCAATTGCTTTTGCTTTATCACGAGTGGAAACAGAAGCAGCGAAAGCCAATGCCACAAAAACGAAGGTCAATAAAAGTCCAGCCATGATGAGATAAACCGAACTCTCACTAAAATTCAACAGCAGCATGGGAATGGCCACTCCAATAATGTAGGCTACTGATAAAGCCATCGAAATAGAAACGTATTCGGCAAAATAAATTGTTTTCCGACTGACCGGTTGCGCAAGCAGTAATTCTATGAACTCGTACGAATTATAAAAATGGATGGTGGTAAAAATGATGCTCACTAAAGGCACCACCAATAGGATAATATTCAAAAGACTTAAAGTAGCTTTTCCAGGATCGCTATCCAGGCTGAACATGCTGAAGGTAACAACCAACAAAAAAAGCGTGTACAACATGACGAAGCGATTTCGTAAAATATCATACAATACATATTTGGCAATTTTTATCATACTCTTTCTGATTCCTTTATGTTTCGCTTCATGATGGTGGCAATCGCCCGGCCGAGTTTTATTTCGCCAGTCTCCTCCTTCAGCAAATCAATCGTATCCTTGAACAAAATTTTGCCTTCCTCCAGATAAACTACATTGGAGGTTAGCTCATCGAGGTCACTCATGATGTGAGAAGTAATCAAAAAAGTGCGATCTTTATTCTTCTCGGCAAGTATTTTTTCTTTGAGTATCTCCACTGCAATTGGATCAAGGCCTGCTGTGGGCTCATCCAAAATCATAATCCGCGGATTGAATAAGAAAGCCAGTGAAGCACTTACCTTCTGTCGGGTACCCCCTGATAGGGTGTGCATGCGCTTGTCGCTCATCCGATCCAGCTTAAACTCTTTTATCAAATCTTCATCAATGCGAGATTGGTCTTGCCGTAGGTCGCGAATCATATCAAAGATTTGGCCGATCTTCATCTGATCAGGATATCGACCAATCTGTGGCATGTATCCAATTAAATTGCGATAGCTCCAATCATTGGCAATCGATTTTCCATTCACGTTGATAGTTCCTGAATCAGGCAGCACCATTCCCAAGATGCATTTGATCAATGTTGTCTTTCCCGAGCCATTCGGACCGATCATTGCATACGACTTACCATGATTGAATTCGACATGGATCGCTTTCAAAACTTCCAGCTTACCAAACCGCTTGTTTACATCAGAAACTATAATCATTTATATCGATGTTCGTTAATGGTTAATCGTAACAAATGTGCATTTATACTTAGGTTCTAACCAACCCGCCCAATTAATAGTTATAATCATAATTACGCATGGCCGGGTGAATATCTTTGAGATTCTCTGGCGTAACTGAAGGGATCACTTTTTCGGTGCGGTCAAGCATATACACTAAAAAGCTACGCCACAACATAACAGCCGATGGCATTTTCTCCACTACCATCGAATACAAACTCACCGGATGATAGGGAACATCTCCCACCTTATCTTTATCTAAATCATAGCCTTCGTATTTGTCCCAGTAATTGGCATCTACCGTATTCAATACTAATGATCCATTGGTAGCCATGTCGAACGTATTGGATAAGAAACTGTTTTTTGAATATACATTTTCGTCACAGTTTGCTTGCATTTTTATGGCCCAACCATTGCCGCTAAAAACATTTCTGGTAAAATGACATCGGCTCGAACCTTCCATGTAAACGGCCACTGTATTCTTCGCAAAGTGATTGAGCTGTATATCTGCATCACCAATGTCCTTCAATAAAAGGCCATAGGATGATGCGCCCCAATTATCTTCAAACCGATTACTGATCATCTTTACATGCTTTGTATACATGACCGCCACTCCTGCTCCGTTGTTTTGAAAGATATTGGATCGATACTCATCGTTATGCGAAAACATAAAATGCAATCCATAGCGCATGTTGTGATGACTGAAATTATTTTCTACAAGCGAGTTAGTTACAAACTCAAAATAAATCCCATCGCGGTGGCCACTGACTTTATTATTGAGAATGGTAATTGAATCACATTTCCATGCATGAATACCGTTGCCGATTTGGTGCTCGGCTTCCGCATTGGAGTGGAGAACATTATCTTCAACCACGCTGCCGAGGCAATTTGCCAAGTGAATTCCAAAGAAAGTATTCTCGAATTGATTGTTGAGTACCCTTAATCGTTTTGCTTCGATGGCACTTATCGCAGAAATGTCGTTGATGCTACCTACCCCGGTGTTGATCATCCGCAAACCAATAATGGAAACATCGTTGGCGGCAATCGTGAAAATTTCATATTTATTTTCTCCGTCCAAAACTGGGTAATCGATTCCGATAACGACAATTGATTTTTGAATAATTAAGTTGCCTTCTTTGTAAACACCCTTCATGATGCAGATGGTGTCACCCTTTGCAGCAAGTTCAATGGCTGATTTGATCGACTTCAGTGTCCCACTTTTCTTCACTACCAATGTGCGCGCAAATGTGCAAACGGAGAAAAGAGAAATAGTGAAAAAGGTTATTAAGCGTATCATTTGTATTGCGTTATTACTTCACCCCACGCTAAGTAAATCCCTTTCCACTCTTTTTTAAATTTGTCCATGCTTACTTTCGTTTCAAATGCTGCCACTTGCCCATCCATCGGGCTTCTAATAGCAGATGACTTGATGTAAAATGCGTGAGTGGCATCAATCAGCTTTCCTTCGCTCGTGAAGTCTACAACGAGTTTGTGTTGATAGTCCTCGGTATTTTCGAACCCTGAGTTATAGAAGTTCAGGAAACAATTCATGTCATCGAACTTGTACACTTTTCCTTTTTTGGTGACTAACTCTGCGCCAAATTTTTTGTCCATCAAAGTCATCTTGCAAAAGTGACAGACATCTGTGCCGTATACTAATGGCTCCGGTTCGGTGGAGCAGGTGATGAAAAGAAGAAGAATAGATATAGATGAAATGGGAAGCGAGCGACCTATTTTGTGAAGAGCACTTCGGCCAGGGATAGCAGTACAAGGCCCGAAGTGCGTTGGAATAGTGTGTCGGACGGACTTGTAACGAATAGCCCGGTCCCCCGATAAAAGTCGGGGCAGGCCGCCAAAAAAAATAGAAATACTTGAATACATACTATTTGTTTTTTCTCCATTCATAAAATACCAATCCTCCAAGTATCACACCCACTCCGATGAAAATCCATCCGCCAATATCGGGACCAGAGAAGGCAGTGAAATTCAATAATACTTTTGTGCCGATGAGTGGCGGTTGGTACGACATGCCTTCGATTTTGATTGGCGCTTCTGGATTAAGGTTATGCCCATAGTCGTAACCCCATAAATAGAAATCAATGAGAGCACCAACGCCAGCGAGCAAAATAGTTGCCAAATAAGTGAGCAACATAAATCGCTTATTGATAATGGCAGCCAATAAACCAATTCCGATTATAGCACCGACTAGATAAATCATGTAACCAAATTCGGGGAACATGCTTACTTCAATGGTTTTCATTCCGATGTAATGATTCAATGCACTAATGGTTCTTACATCACCACTTAATGTGTTGATCCAGATTTTCATCTCGAGACCTTCCGGGTACTGAGGTGCCCACATGAGGATTTGCCACAGCGGAACAAAATAAGCTGAGACGAGTGCAAGGGCTGATAGACCGACTGCCATTCGTGTAATGGGTTTTAGAGATTTCATTTGTGTTTCGTTAAAAAGGCGCCCCAAAGCCGAGGCGCCCTACTCAAACCTGTAAACTATGAAACTTACTTATTTTGAGCCTTTCTCCTCGATTACACCCGTAGAGAATTTGAGAGGCACATTGCTTCCCGCTGGCGATACGCGAGCATATCCCTGCATCTCTTGGTGTAATGCTGAACAAAAGTCAGTACAATAAAATGGTGATACGCCTACTTCATCAGGGATCCATTTTAGCGTTTGCGTTTCACCTGGCATAATGAGAATCTCTGCATTGGCCGCGCCCTTCACTGCAAAGCCATGCGGCACATCCCAATCTTGTTCGAGATTGGTTACATGAAAATAGACTACATCGCCCAATTTGATGCCTTCAATATTATCGGGTGTAAGGTGCGAGCGGATGGCTGTCATATTCACATGTACTTCATTTCCTTTGCGTACTACCTTGGTTTCCTTTTCGCCTTTGGCCACATAGGGGTGATTGTTTTCCTCGATCTTAAATATTTTAAGAGAATTAGGTGCAATTAAACTGGCGGGGATAGCTTCTGCATAATGCGGCTCACCCGTGGTAGGAAAATCGAGCAACAATTGCATTTTATCTCCGGAGATATCATACAATTGAGCCGATTGTGTTAACTCAGGACCCGTAGGTAAGTAACGATCTTTTGTAATCTTATTATAGGCAATTACATACTTGCCGTGTGGTTTTGCAGTTGGTCCTCCCGGAACGCACAAGTGACCGATGGAGTAGTAGGTAGGAACTCTATCCAATACTTCCAGTGATTTTACATTCCACTTCACAATTTCTGATGACACAAAGAAAGACGTATAAGCATTTCCCTTCTCATCAAACTCAGTGTGCAAAGGGCCAAGTCCTGGTTTCTTCACCTCACCGTGCAACGCTGATTCGTATTTAATAACAGGTATACCCGCAAACTCTCCTTCGAAATCCTTCGCAGCAATGGCGGCTTGAATTTTTGTGAACGAGAATACAGGAATGAGTGCGGCCAACTTCCCAGACGCTACAATGTACTCACCACTCGGATCTGTATCACAACCGTGAGGTGACTTAGGGCAAGGAATAAAATAAATAATGTCCTTTAGAATCGTGGGATCAAGTTGTAACACTTCGGTCATCATTTCGGAAGTAGCCATGTGTGTGCTTTCATCTAATAGATTGTGCGCATACTTTGCTTTTACTTTTTCACCCTTACCCTGGGCGATATATTCCTCTGCTTTCTTCCAATTAACTGCCATGATAAAGTCTTTGTCCTTTTGTACAGCGTTCATTTCTAACAAAGTATACGCTTGCTCAGTATTATAGCATGAGAAAAAGAACCAGCCATGAGAAGGGCCTTTGCCTGCCCGTGACAAGTCAAAGTTCACACCGGGGGTCTTCAGCTGAAAGCCAATATTCATCCGGCCCGTAATAGGATCAATTTTAATAAAGCTGATGGTTCCCTTAAAGTTTTCTTTGTAAGTACTGATGGGTACATCTTTCTTATCACCCATAGGAATGCTGAAACGTGTACCCGCCACGATGTATTCGCTATTCTCAGTAATAAAAGGTGATGAATGATTACCACCACTATTGGGCAGTTCTAATATTTCTTCTGTTTTGAATGTTTTTAAATTGATACGAGCCACACGTGGCGTATTGTTGGCATTGCCAAATGCCCAGCGTCCATCGTGTTCTCCTTTCGTAACAGATAGTGCGATATGATGCAGGTCATCCCATGGCACAAACCCATGCGATGTATTAAGCATCGGCTTTGTCTCTTCGCTATACCCATAACCACTTTCAGGGAAGACTGAAAAGACGGGAAGGATTTTAAACAGCCTTCCAGATGGAATTCCATACACCGACATCTGACCATTGAAACCACCCGACACAATGTTATAAAACTCATCGTATTTACCAGGGGCCACATACACTTTTGATGCCGCATCGCCAACGATAGCCGACTGCGGCCCTTTGGGCTTACAACCATAAAACATAAAGGCTGACGCTACACCGAGCAGCAGAACAACCGACTTCATTATTGTTTTCATTACTATTATTTAGGTTAAGGTTTGATCAACTATTTTTCTCCATCATTTTGGCGCATGAACTCCAGCACATCGCGCGCATCCCCAATAGACATATTTTGATTTGGCATTCGCATCAAACATAGCTCTAAAAGTTTCTGTGCTTCTGGATCTTTCTCCAACATTACATCCACGTTGGTGATCATATTCATCACCCATTCAGGTTTTCTGCGTTTGGTAACATCTTTCCAACCTGGGCCAACTACCCGCTGGTCAGTAAGCTTGTGGCAGGCTGAGCACTTCATTTCATAAATCGCCAAACCCCTTCCAACGCGGTCAAGTTCAAGCGGAGTTTTAAGTGTTACTGTTTTAACAGCCCCAAGACCTTTCGTTGGATTACTGATAACATCTTCTACTGCGGACTTAGTAGGTTGATCTGGAAATTCTTCTTTATTCTTTGGCTTATCTGGTGCGCAAGAAAATAGAAGAGTAATAAAAGTGATGGCAAATAGATATTTCATAGTTTATTATTTAGTTAGCATTCATAGAGTTATTTTTTTATCGATAAGCTGAAGTTTTCCTTCAACTTCCATCTTCTTCACGGTGCGAATAACCGTTTCAACGCGTAAGCCACTCATATCTGCAATTTGCTGGCGAGTGAATGGAACAACATAGGTGTGATTGGTCCGAATCATTCCATGTTTATGAACCGAATTTCGAGTGGAGTCATCTTTCAGGTATTTCAATAGGCTCATGATGCGATGTTCCGGATCGTAAAATGATATCTCCGATAAAATCATTGACTTATACTTCAGGCGATTACATAAAATCT
Source organism: Cyclobacteriaceae bacterium (assembly GCA_046155095.1). GTDB lineage: Bacteria > Bacteroidota > Bacteroidia > Cytophagales > Cyclobacteriaceae > ELB16-189. Next base: position 152,683 of record JBJXEB010000125.1, on the reverse strand, counting down.
GATCGAGATGAAGGTGAATTTCAAAATTTTCCTTTAGCAGCAAAAAGAATTTCTCTTTGCTAAGTTTGATAATCACGGAATCTTCCAATGCTCTGGCTGTGCTGGGATAGGGAAAAGAACAAAACAATGGAGGCTCGCCAAAGCTATCATCAGCCTTAAATATTCCTTGAATGAATTCCTGCCCTTCAGAGCTATTAGTTATCATTTTGATTGAGCCAGAGATAACCTGAAAATAATTCAATGCTTCTTCGCCTTCGCGAAACAGCACTTCGTCTTTTAGGGGGCTTATTTCCTTGGCTCCGTACTTCTTAAGAATATCAATTGAAATCATACGCTCTTTTGATTTGTGATATAAACCTACCTTTATGGTTGGTTTAAAAACATGATATTCATCATGCCATTTTATGCTTTTAGATGGAAATGATCTGATTAGTGGATTCCATAGAGAATTGGAATCAAGCAAAAAGGATGGCATATTGATTTTTTTCTTCATTAATTGAACGACAAGTCAAAAATGAAGGTTCTGAAGGAACTAGTTTATGATTGGAATCATAAGGTAAAGAAATGATTCTTCCTGGCAGGGCTCTTCTTATCTGTCTTTCTTCTTGGGCAATTCTTCTTTTGTACCCTTCTTATCCTCAAACAACATTCGCACAGAAGGGCCATAGGTATCATCATACTGGCCACTTTTCATGTTCCAAATAAAGGCTCCTAAAAAACCTAGAGCGATGGTAAGCGAAATAAATATGAGAAGAATAATGATAGTCATAATTGGTCTTTGGATGTGTCATCTCTCAAATGATTTTTAGAAACCAGATTTACTGCCAACGTACTAAATCCTACCACGCTGATACTGCTGATAGGCATGAGGATAGCTGCGACCAATGGAGATAAATTTCCTGTAACGGCAAAGCTCAAGGCAATGATGTTATAGAAGAATGAAATACCAAATGCTATTTTTAGAATGGTAGTAGCCGATTTCGAGAGTCGGATAAACTCACTCAGTTTTCCAATCTGGTCTCCCTTCAAAATGCCATCACAGCCGGGTGTGAAGACCCCCGTGTCGTCTGTCAAAGCAATACCGACATTACTTTGTTTTAGTGCACCTGAGTCATTGAGGCCGTCACCCATCATCAGCACTTTTTTTCCGGTTCGTTGAAGTTCAGAAATGAATTGAAGTTTATCGTGAGGCGATTGGTTGAATAAAAGCTGAGTAGACGAAGAAAAAATTTCTTTCATGCGTATTTTGTCCAACTCATTATCGCCCGAAAGTAATGCCACCACTTTTTCTTTCAATACCTGTACTAATTCTATGATGGGTATTCGTACGGTTGTATCAATTTTAAAATAACCACGAACGGTTTCGTCTATTGATACAAATACCAAAGATGCTTGATCGGGCAATTGGCCATTGAATCCAACAAAAGAAGCTGAACCAACTTTAATTGAATGACCTTCTGCTCTACCGATCAATCCGCTGCCACTCACCTCGTTGAAGTAATCCAATTCCTGATTTTTACCTTGCGGAATACTTTTAGTAATCAAATTACTGAGGGGATGCGTGGACGATGAAGTGATTCCTTTTACCCAACCCATTTCTTGGTCATCTAGCACCCCTACGAACTTTACGTCAGCAGCTCCACTGGTAATTGTCCCGGTCTTGTCAAAAACAATTGCGTCAATGGAGGCAAGTCGCTCAATTACATCCGCATTCTTCAAATAAAAACCATTCTTGCCAAATACTCTTAACATGCTTCCGTAGGTAAATGGTGTGGCCAACGCTAAAGCACATGGACATGCCACCATTAATACAGAGGTAAGCACCAGCCACATTTGTGATGGGGAAACAAAATACCAATACACCGCAGTCGCGAAGGCAAGAGCCATTACCACCCAAGTAAATTTGCGAGCGGCTTTATCAATTATTTTTTTATAAACGCTCTCCTCAACTTTTTGAAATATTTCATTATTCCAAAGGCTAGTCAAATGGCTTTGTGATGTTTTTTTCTCTACCACTAATTCGACAGGTTGGCCAACCATCCTTCCACCTGCATAAATCAAATCCCCTTTATTTGCTTGAACTGGTTTCGATTCACCTGTTACAAAGCTGTAATCAATCAACGCCTCTCTACTAACAAGCGTGCTATCAGCGGGAATGATTTCTAAGTTTCTGATTTTGATCCGATCACCTTCTTTCAGCTCGTACACAACTACAGGAGTCCAGCCCAAGCCATCCCACTTTTGCACGGCCAACGGGAAGTACGATTTGTAATCGCGATCAAACGCGAGGCTCTCGTATGTCTTGCTTTGAAACCATCGACCAATCAATAAAAAGAAAATAAGACCTGAGAGAGAATCGAGGTAGCCAGGCCCAGTTTGTAAAACTATATCATAACTGCTCCTTAAAAACAATGCCGATAACCCTACCGCAATGGGCACATCAATATTGATTTGCTTTTGCTTAAAGCTTTTCCATGCAGAAATAAAGTAATCCTGCCCACTGTAACTAACCACAGGAATAGCAAGTGCGAGGTTTAGAAAAGAGAATAAAATTTTCAGTTGGTGATCTGACTCGTCAAATCCCAAGTACTCAGGGAAACTAAGCAACATGATATTCGCAAAACAAAACCCGGCAACCGCCAGTTTTGTAACGAGGGATTTGTTGGACGATATGGGTTTTGAACTATCTAAGTTGATGGAAGGGACATATCCCAATGAGGCTATCAATTGCGCTACATCTGAAAGGGATAACACATCTGGCTTATAATCAATAGTTACTTGCTTGCGACTAAAATTTACCTTCGATTGTAAAATACCATTGTTCAGTCGCTGTAGGTTTTCCAATAACCAAATACAGGACACACAGTGAATAGCCGGAATAAAAAATTGTACGCGAGAGAAAGAAGCCGAATCGAATGAGAGAATCTTTTTCCTTACGGACGGTTCGTCCAAAAACCGATACGTTTCTTTTTGTACAAAACGCAACGATAAACCTGGGCTTTTATCAAACGTATAGTATTCGCATAAATCATTTTCATTCAAAATTTCAAAAACAGTTTTACAACCATGGCAGCAAAAACTCTTGCTTCCCACTGTGATTAACTCATCATCACACGCCTGTCCGCAGTGGTAACAAGCAACATCTGTTTCTACCTGCTCTTGAACCTCCATTTAGCTTATTTGATCTTCATTGTCCAGATCGGGCACTCAATGTGGTTGACAATGTCTTCAGCAATACTACCGCTCATCAAGTGGTTGAGACCTCTACGGCCGTGCGTAGCCATCACTACTAAGTCGCCACCGATCTCTTTGGTAAAGTTATGTACGCCCATTTCCTGATCGATGTCATTATATACATTGATAGTAAAGTCTTTGAGCATGTAGCGCTTCGCAAAATCTTTCAACATTTTTTTTGTTGCATGATCGCGCTTAAACTGTGCAGGCGTATTGACATAGACCAAATGAAGCGTTGCTTTAAAAAAGTTCTGTAATTCTTTCACATGCATCATCAGCTCTTCCAATTCCTCATTTAAACTGTTAGGGAAAACAATATTTTTAATAGAAGATACTTTTACTGATTTCTTTATCGCAATGACAGGGGCATTTGATGTGCGCAGAATCTTTTCGGTATTAGACCCAATGAAGAACTCGCGTAAGCCAGTAGCGCCATGTGTACCCATTACCACTAAATCAATCTTTTTTTCTTTTATAAAATCGCGAATGTTAGAAGTGGTCGAGCCAAATTCTACAACCGCAGAAACCGCTACACCACTCCCCCACTTATCTTTCATTTGACTAAATTTTTTTTCTGCTTGCGCCTTCATGTCTTTAAAAAGCGCTTCTTCAAAATAGAGTGTTGGCATTATCACTGTCTCGTGCATGACAGGCACTTCCACCACATTTAGCAAAATGACTTCACCTTTGCTTTGGGTGGCAATCTCCACAGCAAACTTGAAAGCTTGAACAGCGGGATCTGAAAAATCGCAGGGAACTAGTATCTTTTTCATATTGCTTAATCATTTTGTCTTTTTAATTCCACACGTCCAAATGAGGCACTCTACATGGTTCACCACATCTTCAGTGATGCTTCCGTAAATAAGATGCGATAAGCCTTTACGGCCGTGTGTTGACATGGCAAGCATGTCTGCCTTTATCTCTTTTACAAACGAACGTATTCCATCTGGTTCGTAGCGATCGTTTCGTATGTAGAGCTCACAGTTGGTAAACTTGTAATGCTTGGCATACTCTTTCAATTCTACTTCACGAATGAAGTTGAAGGGAGTATTTAAGTAAAGTATGTGCAGTTTAGCATCAAAAAATTCTTGTAGCGATTTTAGTTTCTTTACAAAATCAGTTTGGTTTAGCTCCAACGAAGTAGGGAACACGATATTTTTAATAGACGAAACGGCAATTGCTTTGCGAATGGCGAGCACGGGTGCTTTTGAATACCGAACGATCTTCTCCGTATTAGAACCAACAAAAAACTCGCTAACACCCGTGGTTCCATGTGTGCCCATGATTACTAAATCAATTTTTTTCTCCGCGATATAATCGCGGATCATGGGCGATGTAGGCCCATGCACAACTACGAAACTTATGTTACTAGACCCATTGCCGAATTTTGCAAACATCTTTTTGTAATTTTTCTTCGCATCTTCTTCCAAATCCTTGAGTAACGATGGACTGTAAGTGTAGAGGGGCATGTCGATGGAGGCACCATAGGTTGAAATAGGTAAGTCGATCACTTTTAAGACAACCACTTTACCCCCACTATGTGAGGCCAAATCAACGGCAAATTGAAAAGCCTCCATAGCAGGCTCCGAAAAATCGCAAGGAACTAATATCTTTTTCATACGTTTTGAATTTTTTTCTAAAAGTAGAACCTTCATAAAGTGCAGAGCATGATGATTGGCGGGATGAAAAATGATTATTGTCACAAATAGGTATTGGGCACTGGGCATTAGGCATTGGGGCCTTAGAGCCAGAGAAAAGTTTTTCTATATAACCTAATGCCTAATCCCTAATGCCTAAGCCCTAAGCCCCAATGCCCAAGCCCTAATGATAACCCTCACCCAACCACCTGACAACCGTCATCGATTTTCTCTATCATTTTTTGAAAGTTGCGGAGCGATTCAAAAAAATGAAAGTGCTTATGTTCGGTTGGGAATTTCCTCCCCATATTTCTGGTGGCCTTGGCACTGCGTGCTTCGGCCTTACTCAGTCACTGGCAAAGGAAAATACAGATATTCTTTTCTTAGTACCGAAAGCAGATGATCATCGCCCGTTTGATGGTGTAGATGTGATCAGTGCCAGCAATGTTCCTCTTCCCGTACCTGACGAAGAGATTTTTTCAGTTGTCTGCAGTAGCGATACTTTGACTGTAGAGAAAACGGCAAGCAGAGTAATACCCATCCAAATAACCTCTGAACTTCAACCCTATTTTTTTAATGAATCGCCATTGGATGTCTTGAATCTTGAGCGATGGAATTATCAATTGCCTGAAAGCCGAAGCACCACTAGTTTAAAAAAGGAATTGGGTAGAAAAATAGCCTACTCATTTTCTGGCAGCTACGGTGCGCATTTATTGCAAGAGGTCGAGCGTTACGCAGAAGTAGCAATGGAAATCGCTAGAGAAAATTCGTTCGATATCATTCACGCGCATGATTGGCTGACTTATCCTGCTGGCATAGAAGCAAAGAGAATCAGTGGTAAACCGTTGGTAGTACACGTGCATGCTACCGAGTTTGATCGCTCAGGAGAAAGTATTGATGAACATATTTATGAAATCGAGCGAATGGGAATGGAGCAGGCAGACCGAATAATCGCGGTTAGTCAACTGACTAAAAATATAATTGTATCACGTTACAATATTTCGCCTGAAAAAGTTGACGTAGTCCACAATGGTGTGATGCCAAAGAAAAACGCTGTTCACACTAAGCTGCTGCCAATCGGTAAGCAAGTAATTACTTTTCTAGGGCGAGTAACACATCAAAAGGGACCGAGTTACTTTGTGGAGGCTGCCAATAAAGTATTGCAAAAATTTCCTGATGCCCATTTCGTATTGGCTGGCTCGGGTGATTTGCTTCCGAAAATGATTAAACGAGTGGCTTCATTAAAAATATCCTCCCACTTTCACTTCACAGGATTTTTAAATAGTACCAAGGTGGATCAAGTATGGTCGATCAGCAATGTGTTTGTGATGCCATCGGTGTCAGAGCCATTTGGCATTGCACCACTCGAGGCAATGATGGCAGGTGTACCAGTGATTATCTCCAACCAATCGGGTGTGGCCGAAGTAGTGCAGCACGCTATCAAAATAGACTTTTGGGATACTGAGGCATTGGCCAGCGCTATCTGCAACCTTCTTGCGCATAAAAGTTTGACAAACACAATTAAAAGAAAAAGTGAAACAGAAATAAAAAAAATCAATTGGGACAGGGCAGCAAAAAAAATAAACATCATTTACCATGAGCTTACCACGCAACACTAAAAACCGATATTTAAATATCTATTTTCAAGTACACCAGCCCAGAAGGCTCGGACAATTCAGCTTTTTTGACATTGGCACTGATCGCGACTATTTTGATGATGGTGCAAATCAACTTATCATGCGCAGAGTTGCCAAAGAGTGTTATCTACCCACCAATCTCCTATTGCTAAAGCTCATCGACAGAAACCCTCAAGTGCGAATCACCTTTTCCATTTCAGGTTCGGCATTAAAGCAGATGGAGCGATTTGCCCCAGCTGCTATTGAGAGCTTTAGAATGTTGGCGGCTACGGGGAGTGTAGAGTTTCTGTCTGAAACCTACTACCATTCACTGGCATGCTTGGTAAGTCCCGATGAATTTGCCGCACAAGTAAAAATGCACTGCGACAAGATTCAGCAATTGTTAGGAGTAAAACCAACTGTTTTTCGCAATACCGAATTGATCTACTCCGATGATATCGGAAGAACTGTGAGCAATCTTGGCTTCACTGGAATTTTCACAGATGGCGTTGATTCATTGCTGAATGATCGAAGTCCGCATCATTTATACGAACATCCTGATAAAAATGGGTTGAAGCTTTTCTTTCGTAATTATAAACTAAGTGATGACATTGCCTTTCGCTTCACGCAAAAAGAATGGAAGGCCTGGCCGCTCACACCAAAGAAATACGTTCAATGGTTAGAGTCTATTCCAGAAAAGGAAAACCTAATAACGCTTAGCTTGGATTACGAGACCTTTGGTGAACACCAGAAAAAGGAAACGGGTATTTTTAAATTTTTGGAAGGCATGATCGCTTCTATTGCTGCACACAAGAAATACAAAATGGTAACACCCTCAGAAGCCATTGCATTGCTCTCTCCAATCGATACCATCAGTGTGCCCAACCCCACATCATGGGCAGATCAAGAACATGACCTATCTGCTTGGCTTGGCAATGAAATGCAACAAGATGCGTTTGAGACGATTAAAAATTTAGAGCTGCTTGTGAAAAAAACTAATGACCCTGTTCTGCTGAATACGTGGCGTTACTTACAAACGAGTGATCATTTTTACTATATGTCCACCAAAACGGGAGACGATGGCAATGTGCACAACTACTTCAGCCCGTATGCTTCACCTTACGAAGCCTTTATGAATTACATGAACGTGGTCAGTGATTTTTCACTTCGAGTGAATGAACAAGTTCGAGTACTGGAATCCAGCCAGGAACCGAACACTAACTTAACAGTAGCCTAATATCCAATGGAAAAAGAAACGCAAGCACTCCCAGAAAGCAAAAGCCAATACCTGAACATACTAAAATACACACTCTATGGATCGCTGATCCTTTATCTCGGTCGCGATTTATTTATTCCACTGAGTTTTGCTGCTCTCATAAGCTTTATTCTATATCCAATATGTGCATGGCTTGAGCGAAAAAAGATTGGTAAGGGTACCGCTATTTTTATTAGCCTATTTCTACTGTTCCTTTTAACGTGCGTTGTCTTCTTACTGCTGGCGCAACAATTCAGTTTGTTTCTAAAGGAATGGCCGACCATTCAAGTAAAGTTTAAGGGATTAATTGATGAAGTAACACAATCATTGGTTAACTACTACTCCATTACCGAGGCACAACAAGAAAAATGGGTACAAGAGTTAGCAGGGCGCACAATTAATTTCATAGTCAACGGGTTGCCATCGGTTATTAATGCCTCTGTTTACTCCTCTGCATTGCTTATCATGGTGCCAATTTTCGCAGCATTGATTCTTTATTATCGTCACCGACTGGTTGAAATTATTTTTTATTTGTTTCCGCAAGAGAATAAAGATGAATTAAGAAATTTGTTATCACTTACTATAGGTGCTTATTACAATTTTATCAAAGGAATGGCAATCGTTTATTTGGTGGTGGGTATACTGAACAGTATTGGTCTGCTCGTCATTGGTGTGCCGCACGCTATCTTTTTTGGATTTGTTGCAGCCGTGCTTACATTCATCCCCTACATCGGCATCATGGTTGGCTCGCTTCTACCTATCACTATGGCATGGATCACATTCAACTCTGTTTGGTATCCATTATCAGTTATTTTGGTCTTCACCATTGTGCAATATCTTGAGGCGAATGTTATTTTTCCATTGGCCGTAAGCAACCGGTTGAACATAAACACACTCGCCACATTGGTAGCCATTGTGGCGGGAGGAATTATCTGGGGTGTATCGGGCATGATTTTGTTTGTGCCTTTTGCGGGGATTTTAAAACTGATTTCAGATCGTCACCCAAAAATGAAGTTATGGAGTTTGATGATTGGAAATTAACTCTGGCGGCCTTTCGCCCCACTCACAATCCAACGCTACCAATCGGGCTATCCCTAGCCGATGTAGCCTTTTACAAATTCTTCACCGCACTCTTCAAGTGTTTGTACGCTTCCGCTATTTCTTCTTTAAAGTCGATATGGGTTTTTCTGTTGTTCACCTTTTTTGCTTTGTCAGCAAAGTGGTGAATGGACTTTTTGGCCCGCTCCATGCGCGTACGGAAAGAATCTTTTATTTCAAATCGCTTGATTCCGAATTTCAATCTCAGGATTTCCAATTTGAGTAAAAACTTTTCTACTTCGTGATGAAAGTATCCAGATACTTCTAATTTTTCTAATGTTTTCTTGATTTCATTTTCGAGAGCGATAGTGGCCTCTATGAGTGCGGCACGTTGCAGATCAAAGGATTCTTTTGTTTCAGCTTTGCCTACTTTTAGTTGAAGTTCTAATTCTTCTAGCTGTAACTTCAAGGCAACGGGCATGGATTTATCAAACGTAGATTTAAGAAATTGCTTTAGCCAGTTTAACCTATCAATAAATTCATTTTTTAATTCCTCAAACTTTTCTTTTGCATCGGCCTTTCCCAATGAAAGCTGCAAAGCCAACTCATCAATCTCCTGTTGAGCTTTCAGCATCCCCTCTCCTAGTGTTTGCAAAATAGGCTTAGAGGCTTCCTTCGTATTTGTTTTAGTTTCAGTTTCCATGATACATTTTATTTAAGTTGATAGCGTGCTTCATCAATAACGAAACTCAACACGGGCAATTTTGATTTGAACAAGATACTTTCTGTCACCCCAACAAGATAGCTTGACTTCTCTCTTCTAAGGTGAGTAACCATGGCAATCATATTGGCACTGCGCTTTTTAGCACATTCCAAGATGCCTTCTTCTTTCTCATTGCTATTTTGAATGACCGTATGAAACTTTACGCGCTTCTGCACGATCACAAAATTCTTCATGCGTGCTTGCATGGTGCTGTCATCTACAAAGTTGCTAGCCGTGTTGATGTATGCGAAATCGATGTTGGCACCAAAATCATAAGCCAGGTTTTTTATTGTATTAACAAACGGACTAACGTCCTCATCAAAATCAGAGGCGAAGAGGATCTTTTTTAACCCTCCGAAATTGAAATTCTTCTTAACACCTAGCACCGGGCAAGGTGCAGTGCGAATAACGCGTTGGGCAGTGGAGCCAATAAATTTAAATTCTGATTCCCCTGCTCCATGTACACCCATGACAATCAATGTCATTTTATTTCGCTTGGCAAAAATATTGATTTGCTCAAAAGCCACACCGCCTTGCACATTGGTGCCAACATTACAGTTTTTGAATATGGGTAGCTTAGCAAACTTATCAAGCTTCATTTCCGCCTCTACTAGGCGGTCTTCAAATAGTGGGTATTTCTGCTGCTGCGCAACGGATTGTTTATCCCAGCCAACAGGAATATCGGCAATATGAAGCAGATGAACATTAGAACCGCACTTGAGTGCAATGGCAGCAGCGGCCTTGGCTGCGCTTAATGAATAAGGCGAAAAGTCAATAGGGACAAGGATGTTTTTCATAAGCATGAGTTATTTTCACTAGCAAAGTAGAAACGAACTATATCTTAAAGAATCACCGCCATCATTAAAATATAAAATTTTTATCATCAACTCCCAAGGTAGATTATGTTACCGATAAAAATCCTCCTTGAAGTCGACATCTATCATCGCTCACCTTGATTGAACAGTATACTTTTGAATCATAAACCAAAAAATTAAATCATATGAGCTTACTTGTAAAAACCAACGGAGGATTTCCCACACTGTTATCAGATTGGTTAAATCCAGCAGTGCTAACTTCTGATTTCATGGACTTTGATTCAGAAGCACCCTTCCAAGCACTTCGGCTTGGCATCAATGTTCCATCTGCCAATGTAACGGAAACACCCAAAGAGTATTTGGTGGAGTTGGCTGCACCTGGCCTAGAGCGTAAAGACTTTAAAGTGGCGATCGATAACCACACACTCACCATCAGTTCGGAGAAGAGTGACGAAAAGAAAGAAGAAAAAGAAGGCTACTCAAGAAGAGAGTTTTCATACAGCTCGTTCAGTCGCTCATTCTCTTTGCCAGACAATGTGAAGGAGACAAACATTGATGCGAAATACCAAAACGGTATTTTGAAAATCAGCATTCCGAAGAAGGAAGTGACGGTGTCAAAGCCTTCGCGGGAGATTGCGGTTTCTTAATAGCTTTTGATTTGAGATTTACGATTTGTGATTTTAGAATGGATCAAACAAATTGTAAGTCTCAAATTTTAGTTTCAAAAATTAGGTAGAAGAAAATAGTGTAAACAAAGTTGCAATGAAAACAAATGATGAACTAAGGCAAGACGTAGTAGAGGAACTTAAATGGGAGCCTCTTCTGCGCGAAGTAGCATCACGGGTTGGCGTAACTGCCGATGATGGTGTGGTAACGTTATCAGGATTGGTAAACACGTACAGTCAAAAACTGACGGCTGAACAAGCTGCTCAACGTGTGGCTGGTGTAACCGTGGTGGCCGTTGACCTAGAAGTGAAAATTAGTGGGCCGCACATGCGCAGCGATATTGAAATAGCCAAGGCGGTGAAAGATGCTTTGAAATGGAACACGTCTGTGCAAGAAGATAGGATTGAAGTGAAAGTAGATGATGGATGGATTTACTTAGATGGCACTGCGGAGTGGGAATACCAGCGAAAAGCGGCTGAGTACAGTGTACGCGACTTGTTGGGAGTGCGCGGTGTAACGAATCGGATTTTGGTAAAATCAAATGTACTGGAGGCAAAAGAAATCAAAAGTAAAATTTCCGCTGCATTACATAGAAGTGCCACTGTGGACTCGTCCAACATCATACTGGAAATTCACGGAAGCCGAGTGACACTGCGTGGCAAAGTGCGCTCATGGGCAGAACGAAAAGATGCTGAGAATGCAGCTTGGGCTTCACCTGGGGTGATGATTGTCGATAATAAAATTGAGATCGATACGGAGATATTGGTGTGATTAATTGGCCACAAGCTTCATGCTACACGCCACAGGCTTGCAGCTTGTAGCATGAAGCTTGCAGCCATTTTTATTGACATAATGGTTAACACAATACCCATGAAACTGCTCAAAAAAATACTAATCATCTTCATCATCTTCGGTGCGTTGAGCATTATTTTCCTCACGTGGTATTCCGTGCAACATAGCATGGAAGAAGCTCTGCCGATGGAGATAAACGACAAAGGGCTTAGTCAGCGTGTGTTGATTGCTACGCAAGGAAGTAGATTTAAAAATGCGGTTGTGGAAGAAACAATTGGTCGACTGAAATCACTGCCGATATATATCAAAGTGGTGGACGTTGGCCAATTGACCAACGTGAATGAAAACGACTGGTCGGCCATTGTGATCTTGCATACATGGGAATACTCCAAGCCTCAGAAAGACGCAAGCGCATTTGTGAAGCGTGCTTCTTCCAAAAATAAGATTGTAGTTCTGAGTACATCTGGCAGTGGCAAAGAAAAGATGGAAGGTGTGGATGGTATTACTTCGGCATCGGTGATGGAAGAAATATCCACCAAGACGGAGCAGATTGTTAGTCGCGTGAAATCCATCCTTAACATTTGAATAGTGTGAAGCAATTAAAAGTCTATGCCAATAAACAATTTAAAGCTCTCAAGGATGATTTAGAGAGTTATCATCATCTTCAAGACCCAGAAGTATTGCATAAGATCAGAGTAGAGATCAAGAAGATTAAGGTGGTGCTTAACCTAATCAACTATTGCGTAAAGAAATTCAAAGGGCATCGGCACTTTATTCCGCTCAGAACTATTTTCAGAAAAGCGGGTGAGATCAGGCAGCCAGAGGTGCTGTATAAATTATTGCTGCTGTATCAAATTGGTGGTGTGGCCGATGAGCAGATACCAAAATCAAAGAAGCTTGATAAGTTGAGCGCAGCCTTTCAAAAACAAGTCCCACTATTTATCGAATCCATAAAGACGCAGAAAAAGAAAATAAGAAAACATTTCGATCAAGTAGCAAAGGATGAGGCGCTCAAATATGTAAAAAGAAAAAGACGAGAATTAGAACGATTGCTCTTCCCCACATTCAACAAAGCGGGGCTGCACAAGGTCAGGAAGATTTGCAAGGAGATTGTCTATTTGCATTGGGTCGACAATCAACCTAATCCTGATCCTTTTTTCAATGAAGTAGAGAACATCATTGGCCAGTGGCACGACAAGCAAATACTCTTGCCCATTGTGAAGAAAAATAAAGCAGTGGACGAAGTCAGTAAGCTTACTACTGCCTGCCAAGAAGATTTGATCAATTTGAAAAAATTGGTCTCTCATTACTACGACAAACCTTGAACGATGCCAAAGAAACTCGTTACTACCAAAGCACTGTTGCAAGAACTGAAAGGCTTGTTGCAAAAACAACTCCCTTCTCAGCAAGCCTTTGTTGGTTTTGATGGATTCATTGACACTATTCAAAAGGCTGTGCGGCAGCGAAGCAGCGAAAGTGTTAGCTATTTTTCTACTATTAACGATTTTGCCGTGCATCTACAAAAACTAAACGGCAAGAGTGGCCAAATAGAGTTGGTGACCAACAAAATAAAAATGGGTGGCAATGCGCCCATTCTCTCTCATGCGCTTGGCAAGCTGGGTGTAAAAACTAAATGCTTGGGCGCGATGGGTTTGCCTGAAATAAATCCATTGTTCAAAAGCAATGATCCTTCTATTGAAACGATTTCTGTTTCATCCCCTGGCAAAAGCAGCGCGATTGAATTTGACAATGGGAAAATCATTTTCTCCGACCTTAGCGTATTCAAAAATTACACGTGGAAATATGTGAAGCAAAATATCGATTTAGTAAAATTTAAAAAGACCATTGAACCGTGTAAGCTCTTTGCCTTAGTTGATTGGGCAAACCTGCCAGAGGCAACTGACTTATGGGAGGGCTTTTTGGAAGATGTTATCAAGCCTCGCGGAAAGCGAGAGCAGTTTTTCTTTTTTGATCTCTGTGATCCTTCCAAGAAATCGGCTCAGCAAATAGATGAAGTGCTGGACTTAATCAGTGATTTTTCTACGTATGGAAAAGTCACCTTAGGCATCAATGAAAATGAAGCAGTTAAAATCTGGATGGCTTTAACAGGCCATGATCATTCTCTCCCGAACGAACACGTAGAAATTCCGTCATTGCAGATGGCAGGTTATTTTATTTATAGAGCCATGGACATTGATTCACTTCTCATCCATCCGATAGATCGCATACTTGTATTCAAAGATCAAAATAAATTTAAAAAACAATCAGTGATTGAATTGAAGGGCAACGTGGTCGTTGATCCAAAAGTGCTTACTGGTGGTGGTGATAATCTAAATGCTGGCTACTGTCTTGGGTTATTAGCTGGATTTGAAGCTTGCCATTGCATGCTACTAGGCATGGCCGCCTCTGGAGCGTATGTGCAAAATGGGGAGAGTCCAAGCGTGAGTGATATCATTGATTATGTGGACAAATGGGCATTAAAGTTAGAATCATCACCAACAGGCATACGCTAAACTGAACTATGAAAAAAACAAGGATTCAGGCGATTGAATTATCAGGATAATAATTGCGGTCATTTTTGTTGCGCTCTATTTTACAGGAAAAATTGCTGGAACGGTAGGTATTGTGTTGATCATCCTTTCTTTGGTCTTTGTATTAACGAGCTTAGTGAGTTTCTGTCCCCTGTATCTTCCCTTCGGACTAAGCACATTGCGTAAAAAAGTATTCTAAGTGTGAAAAAATATTTCAATAATTGTTTCCTCCTAACAATCCCAATTCTAATTTGGAATGTTATTTTGACAAACAAATTACCGAAAGCCTTTCAACCAGAAATATTCTGGAAAGACATTCCTTCCATCTTGAGTTATGGGGAAAATGTTTCGAGGACAATCGTTTTTGTTTCTACTTTGTTGATGCCACTAAATATTTCAACGCAAATCCAAAAAAAGGGGCTAGTTATATACGGTGTCGGGACTCTCTTCTACTTTACCTCTTGGCTTGCCTTGATTTATCTCCCATTAAGCAAATGGAGCAATGCCATGGCAGGATTTATGGCGCCCGCCTATACACCTTTCATTTGGCTAGTCGGTATTGGGTTGATGGGAGATTCGTACTATTTCAATCTGCCGTATAGACGTTGGTATTTTGTTCTTGCTATCACTATTTTCCTGTCATTTCATAACATACACGCCTACATAATATACTGTAGGACTCATTAAACTCAACAACAAACAAAGTGCAGCGGTTTTAATGATACAAATATCTTTCCCTGATGATCATGATCATTCACGGACCAATCAATCCCTTTTACCTTAGCCATATCCAAATTACAACAAGCGACCGATCAGGTCAGGGTGAGTAGAGATAACTACCGTAACAGGTATGAAACTGGTTACCCGCATAACAGAATAAAAACTGTTGACTTTAATCAAGGAATTGTTGCTGATTTGGGCAGACGGATAGAATAACCGCTTTAAAAAGCCCTAAACTATCTTGCATCCAAGAGCGGGGTTTTGCCCCGCTCTTGTTATGAAGCGAAGTGATAGATGATCTTCATCATTGGTTCTCCTGACTTCTATCATACTTCATTCATCACTACTCAACTACCTTTAGTTTCTTGAATTTCGATAATTGGCCTATGAACTTCAACCTTACTGCTATGCCGTTCAGGCTTTTTATTGTAAGCTTATTTCTGGTTGCTTCCATTTTCTTATTGGAGTTGGTTATGCCTTTTCACGCATCAGTTACGTTGGGGTATGTCATCATCATCTTCTACATGTTGCAATTTCCGCAACAAAGCAAGTATGCAATCGTATTAGGTATTGTCACCACCATTTTCATTGTGCTTGGTTATTTTCTTACTGCACATTCTTTTAAAGATCAACCAAGTGTACCATTGAACCGAGCCCTTTCGGTACTGGCCATTTGGATGGCCGTTTACTTTAGTCTTCGCTTTAAAGAGCTTCTTGATACGGAGGTTAAGCATAAAGAACAGTTGAATGCTGTTTTCAACAATGCCACCGAAGGGATGCTAATTGTTAACAAGGGAGGTAGCATTGTATTGGTCAATGCGTTTGCAGAGCAACTGTTTGGTTACCGTCACGAAGAGCTGCTGGGAATGAATATTGAAAATCTATTGCCCGATCACTTACGAGTTGCGCACCACGATCATCGAAAAGCCTTCATGGCCAAGCCAGAAACAAGGCCGATGGGAAAAGCGCGTGAGTTATTCGCCAGGCGAAAAGATGGGATGGAATTTCCTGTTGAAATAAGTTTAAGTCACTTTAAGAATGAGCAGGGGTCTTTTGCCATTGCGTTTGTACTTGATTTGACTGAAAGGCAAAAAGCACTGAAGGCGCTCAACCAAGAGCAAAAGCTAGTACAAACCTACTTTGAACTGGCTCCCATTTTATTCATCGTGTTGGATAAAACAGGAAGTGTCACAGGTGTGAATGACCATGCATGCCAATTGCTGGGCTACAAAAAAGAAGAAATGCTAGGTAAGAATTGGTTTGAAACGTTCTTGACTCCTGAAATGACAACAAAAAGAGAATTTCTCGCAAACATTGAAAAAATCTTTGAAGGAAAGTCCGTTTTGTTAGAATACGAAAATCCCGTATTGAACAAGAATGACGAAGAAATTGATATAAGCTGGAGAAACTCAATTATTCATGATATGCAAGGCCAACCTATTGCTCTTCTGGCGGCTGGCACAGACATCACAGAACGAAAAAAACATGAGCGAGCCATAAGTGCGCATCATGAGGCTATTCGAAATTTAAACGAAGAGCTAGAAGTAAAAATCAGAAAGCGGACGACTGAGTTACATGAAACCGTACATCAATTAGAAGCAGTTAACCGTCAATTGATAATCAATCAACGCCTGTTCAAGGCCATCACTCACTATTTTCCAGACAGCGCGATTGGCGTATTGAATAAAGATTTAAAATATCTTTTTGTCGATGGTCAAGAACTACGAAATATCGGTTTGACTAAAGATGATAATCGAGGTGATCGGGTGTTCGATGGTGTGCATCCAGCACTTTCCAGCGAAGCCGAAGAAAAGTTAAAAAGAGTTTTTAAAGGCGAACGAATTTCATACGATGTAGAGTTGGACAAAAAAAACTACACGGTTAGTTCCGTACCACTTCCGAGTGAGAACGGTCATATCAATGAAATCATTGTAATTATTACAAACATTACCGAAAGAAAGAAGACGGAGCGAGAACTATTGAAATCCATTGAAAAGGAGAAGGAGTTGAATAAGATGAAGGCGCAATTTATCACTATGGCCTCTCATGAGTTCAGAACTCCTTTGAGTACGGTGCTTTCATCTGTCTTCTTGTTAGAGAACTACACTGGGCAGGAATTAGAGAATAACAAAGCCGTTCATCTAGGTAAAATTAAGCGATCGGTGAATAACTTGACACAATTGCTAAATGATTTTATTTCGCTAGGCAAACTGGAAGAAGGCAAGGTAAAGCTAGTCTATTCCGGAATTAATATCCACGAATTTCTGGAAGAGCTCATACCCGAAATGGAATTGGTGCGCAAAGGCACTCAAACTATCCGATGTGAATATTTTGGCGAAGAAAGAGAGGTGTTGCTCGACAAACAGTTACTGCGGAGCATTCTTTTAAACTTAATTGGCAACGCTATCAAGTACTCATCCATCGATGCTGAAATTAAATTGATTGCCACGCTTACTGACAATAATCTAATCATTAACATAATCGATCAAGGGATTGGCATACCCAAAGAAGAACATAAGCAGATTTTCAAAAGGTTCTATCGTGCACATAATGCTACGAATATTGAAGGGACAGGCCTTGGTTTAAACATTGTAAAGAAATATGCACGGTTAATGAAAGGTACCATAGAATTTCAAAGTGAATTGAACAAAGGCTCGACCTTTACCGTCACGCTGCCGATTAATACGAATGCTTAATATGCGTTAATAAATAAATTCAATACGTTCGATGATATAACACAAGTCTTAATTGTAAATTCTTAAATACCAAATTTATGAACACTGTATTGTTAATAGAGGATAATAAGGAAATGGCTGAAAACATTTCGGCCATTCTTACACTTGGGAAATACACTGTATTGACAGCGCTCAATGGAAAATTAGGAGTGGAAGTAGCCCAACAACAACACCCTGATCTTGTATTGTGCGACATTATGATGCCTGAATTGGATGGCTATGGGGTATTGCATCTACTGAGCAAAGATCCAGACACGGCTAACATCCCTTTCATTTTTCTGACAGCCAAGGCTGATAAGAGTGATTTTCGAACCGGCATGAACCTGGGTGCTGACGATTATATCACTAAGCCCTTTGATGGTTTTGATTTATTGAAAGTAGTGGAGATGCGTTTGAAAAAGAATAATATGCTCAAGGCGAATTTCAACAATGACTTGGATGGCGTAAACCATTTCTTCAATCAAGCGAAAGAGTTAAAAGAGTTTCAAAAGCTTTCTGAGAAGCGTCATGTGCGCACTTGTCATAAAAAGGAATTTTTGTTCATGGAGGGTCAAACGCTCAATGACATTTACTTTATCAATAAGGGAAAAGTTAAAACACACAAATCCAATGATGATGGCAAAGAATTGATCACTGGCCTTTACTCAGCTGGCGACTTCCTCGGCTATGTTTCCATACTTGAGGATGCTCCCTGTAGCGAGACTGCCACCATATTAGAAGAAGCTGAAATAGCCATTATTCCTAAACAGGATTTTCTTGCACTGGTATATTCCAGCAAAGATGTCGCTCGAAAATTTATCAAGCTTCTTTCTAATAATTTGACAGAAGCTGAAAATAGGTTAGTGAATTTAGCCTATCAATCGGTGAGGCAACGTGTGGCTGGGACCTTGCTCAAGTTAAAATGCAAAATAGATCCCGTTACAAACAAAGAAGTGATTACGATAGCCCGAAGAGATATTTCTAATATAGTTGGCACCGCCATCGAATCCCTTAACCGCACATTGGCAGATTTTAAAGACGAAGGCATGATTGACCTGGTGAATGAGGGGATAAAGATTTTGAATACCGCTAAGTTGGAGAAGGTGATGAGACTTTAAAAAGGAATTGACAATTGACAAATGAGCAGTTGACAATATTCGGAATAAGGGAAACATACTAGTTTTAATTCTCTCACACTTTGTCAACTGTCAATTGCTAATTTGTCAACTGATTATATGGATTCCATTACACATATTGCCCTTGGTGCTATTATCGGTGAAGCCATTCTCGGCAAGCAACAGGGCAAGCGTGCGATGGCGCTAGGGGCCATGGCGCAATCTATTCCTGATATTGACTTTGTAGCTTCTTTTTTTCTCGATACACCCCACAGTCTTCTGGCACATCGGGGATTCACGCATTCCTTTTTGTTTGCAATTTTGATTACGCCATTCGTTGCGCTAATAGCCAAGCGATGGCATCCATTGAATGATACTTCTTTTGCGAAGTGGGTTGTGTTCTTTGCTATTCAGATTTTAATTCACCTCCTGCTAGACTCTTTGAATGCGTACGGCATTGGGTGGTTCGAACCCTTCTTACACTTGCGGATTTCATTTAATGTGCTTTTTGTTGCTGATCCATTTTATTCCATTTGGTTAGGAATCTCCTCGTTTAGTTTGCTATTGCTGTCTATTAAGAGCAGCTATCGTAAACACTGGATTGCTACGGGCCTTCTGATCAGTACGCTCTACTTAGGCTATGCATTTTTCAATAAATATTCCATTGATCGCGATTCTCAAACCATCATTCGCAAGCAAGACATTTTTGACAAGCATTACTTCACAACCCCCACTCCGCTTAACAACTGGCTATGGTATATTGTGGTAGAAGATAAAAAGGGATACCATATTGGTTATCGATCTGTTTTTGATAGAAAAGATTCTATCATGTTCCACTATTTCCCTCGAAATGATTCGCTGCTTATGTCAATGACCGACCACAATGATTTAAAGCAATTGCTTCGCTTTTCACAAGGCTACTACACGGCAGAGCAACGCGGTGATACATTGCTGTTTAACGATCTTCGTTTTGGCCAGCAAGCCGGATGGCATGACCCGAATGCAAAATTTGTGTTTCACTATTATCTCAAACATCCTTCTGAAAACAACCTTGTAGTGCAGCGAGGGCGGTTTGCTAATTGGAAAAGATCGACAGTAAGCTCATTGTATGAGCGGATTTTTCGACCATAGCGGTTTACCATTTACCCAAAATGCCCGCCTACATAATTTGCGGTCAACTCATTTTTGGGATGATTGAAAAGAGTGTCGCACGTATCAAACTCAATCAGTTCGCCCAAATACATAAAGGCTACTTTGTCTGAAATACGTTGCGCTTGTTGCATATTGTGGGTAACTATAACAATGGTGTATTCTTTTTTTAATTTGATGATTAAGTCCTCAATTTTCCTAGTGCTGATAGGATCTAGGGCCGAGCAAGGTTCGTCCATCAAAATTACTTCTGGCCGCAGCACCACTGTTCGGGCAATGCACAATCGCTGCTGCTGCCCGCCCGACAATTTTACAGCGGGTTTTTTTAATTCGTCCTTTACTTCATCCCACAGATAACTTTCTTTCAAGGCGTTTTCAATTAAGCGGGGGATATCTCGCTTAGGAAAATGATGAATGGTTAGTGCATACGAAAGATTCTCATAGATACTTTTGGGCAAGGGATTGGGTTTTTGAAAGACCATCCCAATTCTTTTGCGGATCTCTGTTACCGAATTTTTCTTATCGTACAAGTCTAGCTCATCTATTTTCAATTGCCCTTCAATTTTCGCATCAGCCGACAAATCGTGCATTCGATTAAATGAACGCAGTAAGGTGGACTTTCCACAGCCCGATGGACCTATTAAAGATGTCACTTGGTTTTTCGGGAAATCAATAGTGATGTTCTTCAGAATTTGTTTGGCTCCAAAATAAAGATTCAAGTGGTGGGCAGAGAGTTTGATTTCTTCCATAGTTAATCTTGCGTCCGATATTTAAAACGAATGATAAATGCGGTGATGTTGAGCACAAAAACCAATAACACCAGCACCACCGCTGTAGCATACGCCAGTGGCCTTACCTGCTCAATGGCACTGTGCTGAGTTGATAGAACATACAAGTGATACGGCAACGCCATAAATTCCTGACTTGCCGAAGTGGTGAACCCATTGATATAAAACGCAACACCTGTAAATAAAATGGGAGCGGTTTCGCCAGCCGCTCTTGAAATGGTGAGGATTACCCCCGTTAGGATTCCGGGCAATGCTTGTGGCAACACTACATCCCTGATGGTTTCAAATTGAGTGGCGCCTAATGCCAACGTGGCCTCGCGCATACTGTTGGGTATTCTTTTCAATGCTTCTTCGGTTGTTGTAATGATGTAGGGCAACGAGAGCAGGCCGAGCGTTAACCCTGCCGACAGAATAGAAGTGCCCAACTGCAAAGCCTGGACAAACAAAGCCAACCCAAACAATCCGTAGATGATGGAGGGAATGCCCGCCAAATTTCGGATGGAAGCCCGAATGGTGTTGGTGAGAACCGAAGGCCTGGCATATTCATTCAGATAGATGGCACAAGCTACCCCAAAAGGAACGGCAAAAAGCGTAGCAATGAAAGTAAGCAAGACAGTGCCCACCAGCGCGGGTAGAATTCCGCCCTTGGTCATCCCATCGGTGGGGAACTGAAGCACAAAATCCCATGACAAGGCGGGCATGCCCTTCGAAAAAATATCCCACAGAATGATGCCCAAAAATAAACAAACCAATAGTGTGCTGCCCGAAAGAATAAGCCAATTTAAAGCAGCTAAAAATTTCTTTTTCACGCGTGGAATTTCCTTAATCGGTCAGTAAAATATTCGCCCACTAAATTGATGGCAAGGGTTATCAAAAACAAAATTGCGGCAATGGCAAACAGGGCGAAGTAATGGGTGGTTTGATAAGGCACTTCACCCATTTCGATGGCAATGGTAGCGGTAATGGTTCGTACTGAATGTAAAAAGCCTTTGGGCAATGCAGCGGCATTTCCAGTGGCCATTAGCACGGTCATTGTTTCGCCAAGCGCCCTGCCCAAGCCCAGCATGACTGCCGCAATCAAACCGGGCATGGCCGCAGGCAACGTGACTTTGAAAAGGGTTTCCCATTTATCGGCACCCAATGCAAAAGAAGCCTCTCGATGGCTTTTAGGTACGGCATTGATAGCATCTTCACTAATTGTAATGATGGTAGGCAATGCCATCACAGCCAGCAGGATAGAACCGTTCAGCGCATTTAACCCACTTTGCACTCCAAATAGCTTGGAGATGCCAGGGCTAAGTAAAACGATACCCAAAAAACCAATGGCTACCGAAGGAATGGCCGCAAGCATTTCGATAACTGGTTTTAAAATCACTTGAAGTTTCTTGGGTGCTAGTTCGGACAAGAAAGCTGCCGTGAGTATGCCCAATGGCACTGCAATCAGCATAGAACCCAAAGCCACCAAACCTGTACTAACGATCAATGGCACAATACTGTATTGTGTTTCCGGATCCCATTGTGAACCAGTAAAAAAATCGAGGGGACCTATTGTGATAAAAAAAGAAATGCTGTTGAAAAAAAGTAAAAAGAAAATACCTCCCAGTAGGGCAATGCTAATGAGGCCCGTGCCTTTAAATAGCTGCTTAAAGGTCCAGTCAATCAGCTCACGTACATTCCTTCTATTCATCATGGCAATTTGTTTGCTGGATAATAGCCCGATGAATGAATAATGGCAGCTCCGAGTGGAGATTTTTCAAAATCCAAAAAAGGCTTCACTTTTTGATATTGTCTCCGTCTATAATATTGAAACAATGGGCGTTGAAAAATATAGTTGCCCGAAGCGATTTGCGTTGTATCCAATGGAGAAATCGCTCTGCTTTTTTCGATACAGATTTTTAAAACTTTAATACCATTGCGTGCACCCTGCATGACATAGCCAGCTCCTACATAGCCAATACCCGAAGCATCTGCTTTGATGGCTTCTAAAATTTGAGCGTTGCCGTTCATTTGTTTTGCATCAGGTGAAAAACGGATGCGCAAAACACTTTTTATGAAGTCGTGCGTGCCCGAATTGCTTTGCCTTCCATATACATTTATTGGAATATTTATGTTGAGTATGCGCGACCAATTAGTATAAGTTCCATTTAGTATTTTGGCCAAATCGGCTGTGCTGAGAGAATCCAAGGGAAGTTTGTCGGAGACCACAAAAGCAATGGCATCGCGGGCAAAAACAAAAGAGTCCAATTCAATGGATTTCTTCTTAAACAAAGATAACTCATCTGCATTAATACTTCTGGATGAATTGGCTATATCAGTCGTGCCGTTGAGCAACGATGCGATGCCCAAGCCTGAGCCTCCACCTGAAACAGAAATCAGCAGCGTGTCATTTTGATGGTGAAACGACTCTGCCAGTTGTGCCGAAAGGTTGACTTCAGTATCAGAGCCTTTCAATTTGATAGTTGCATCATCTTGTTGGCAAGAGAAGAAAAACAATACCGATACCAACAAAATCCACTTCATTTTGTAAGGTATAGAATAGCACCTTTGACAAAAGAATTGATACGTTATTTTTTCATTAATTTTTTTTAAGTCCATTCCTTCGTATCTGAGGTTACGCAAAACTTAAAAATCTTCTCCAATTTCTTTGCGTCATTGCGCCCCTGCCTTGCCGGCAGGCAGGTTTGCGTGAGATTTTCCAAGAATGTGCGTAAGTCCAGTTAGTATTGGAGCAAGAAAGTATCATAAAATTAAATTACAATCGTAGAGCCCTTCATGACATGGATGCTATCGAGCAATACATTTCTGAGAAAGGGTATCCTGAAACGGCTGTCTCCTATACCGATAGGATAATTGCCTACATAAAAAGCCTGAAGCAAATAGCAGAACGAAATCCTCTTTGCAAGTTTCCATCTTTCAAAAAAAGACGTTATCAGTGCGGTTTTTGAAAACACCTACATCATCGTCTATCAAATAGTCCTAAAATGATTTCAATAAAACGTATCATTCATGGCAAGCGGTTAAACTATTGATTCAAATTTCACTCCCGCTGCTTAAAATAAAACGTGAAAAGAAAGAACATAATCCTAAAAATGTAATAAGCCCCACGCTGCATGATTCGGTTTATTAAGCCCGAGTGATTGACATGTTCGGCTGTAATGCGTACACAACCATCGGCCATTGCATTCGTAAGTGCAGCTTCTACTTGGTTTGCAAAATCAGTATCGTTGATGGCAAGATTAAGTTCAATACTTGCATACGCACTGATGTTATTTACATTGTACGAACCAACGGTCGCCCATTTTCCATCGTACACCGCCATCTTTCCATGCAATACACTTTTTTGGTATTCATAAATTTCAATTCCATTTTTTAAAAGCCACCGGTACATGTACCGCTCCGCATATTTGGAAAGTGCTACGTCTGATAGACCTGCTAAAATCAGTTGTACTTTTACACCGCGTTTCGCTGCACGCTTTATCTCTTTTCTAAATTGATCGTTTGGCAAAAAGTAAGCGGACATAATAATAATGCTTTCTTTAGCCGCCCGAAACATCGTGAGATAGCTATTCGTAATCTCTCGCTTATTGCGAACCCAATCATTTATTTTTACAGAAACTGCATTCTCTTTCGATGTCAAAATCTTTTTAGAGCGCAGCAGGCTTTTTAGTGAAGCTGGTTTCACGCGCTGTTGACAAATTTGTGTTAACTGCACAGCCGCTTCACCCTCTGCATACACAGCCCAGTCGAGCCACGCAGGTTGACCAGGCATATCATTGTAGCGATCGCTGATGTTGATGCCACCGACTAATGAATATTTTTCATCAATGACCACTACTTTATGATGAAGTCTTCTGCCTAAATAAAAATACTTACTCTTTAAAAGCGGATCGAACATTCTAAAATTTACACCTGCTTCTCTTAACGAACTAATGAAAAAAGTCGAAAGATGATTTGATGCATAGCCATCCACCAATAAAAACACTTTTACTTGTCGTTGGGCGGCAGCAATCAATTCATCGGCCACCTCTGTTCCCGTTTGGTCTTCTTCGAAAATGTAAGTCTGGAAGTAAATGGATTTTTGTGCGCAGAGGATCAGTTGCCCTAATAAACTGAAATATTCCTTGCCTCCGCGCACCAATTGGATTTTAGAGGAATGCGAAATATCCATTTTCATAAATCTAACGTAAATGAGTTTGTCATTAGCTAAGGAAATTCATAGCTCAAATCTACTCATTACTTTAAATCCCTGCCTACCGACAGGTAGGTAAAATCATAAACTCGACAGCTATTCATGAAAAACAAAAACAGGGTAATTAGCGATGGCGCTCAGTTCTTTGATTACACTCTTATGAAAGAGAGTTTGAATAATGGTAGGATTCATAGAGCAAAGTGCAAGGGCATTTGCCTCGTTACGCAACACATAACTATCGATACTGCTAATTACTTCGTCAGAATAGATGGTATCAAAATTTACATCGATGGCAGTCGCTTGAATCTGACTGCTTTGCTGAATTGCTTTTGAGCGTAATTCAGTATCCCTGGTATAATGCTCTTTTACTTGTAGTACAGTTACCTTTGCATCCATTAACTTGGCCCATTGATTCAATTGTGCGATGGGCAATTTCTGCTCATGTTCGTAGTCATATGCAAACACAATCGTTGAAATATCTTGATAGCCACACCCTTGAGGAATCAACATGACTGGAATAGAGGATGCCCTTATGACTTGGTATGAATTCGTGCCGAAAAAGAATTGATAATAGTCATCCGCCCCGTTGGTGCCCATTACAATCAAGTCGAAATTTTTCGCGCGATCCGCAATAATGTTGCTCAATCCCTTATTCGATGGTTCTACCTCAGAAAGGCATGTGATTTTAAACACCTTCATGACTTGATAGCACTGTTCTTCCAACCGTGTACTGATAGGCTCCGTGGCTAAGAATTTTCCTTTGATCACTTCTTTAGGCGGTAGCGAAAAGACGGATTGAACATTTAACAAAGTGAGTTCTGCGTTTGTCTTTTTACAAAGTTTGGCTGCATAGGCGATTGCCTGATCGGCAGCTTCAGAGAAATCGGTGGGGCAAAGTATTCGTTTCATAACTAAAAGATCTAAATACGATTTAAAGTTTCAATTTCGTAATCGATACCACCAACTACCAACGGCTAGCTATTTGAACCTCATCGTCCATGCTTCCATTACTTGCTTTAAATCTGCGGGCATCACCTTGATCATGTCTTCAATTTCATCTGGAGAAACATAGTCAGCTAAGGTCTCCAGCACTGCACGGATGGCAACAAAAACCTCTTCCTCTCCGTAAAAATCTCCCCACGCAGCCTCTCTATCAGCAATGACAACCTCCATAGCAAATTGCTCAATGGTCTTCATGTTCGATTTCTTATGATGTATCTTCCAACCATCCACGTATAAACCTTTCAATGCCATGGGCAGTTGAGCTATCATTTGCATAGACTCCTCTGGTGTTAATCGTTGCCGCAGTACGTGAAAGACGCTTCGCAAAACACGCATGGCTTTATTTTTATTGCTCTTATCGCCCAAGCGAAATGCGAGATGATTTAGAAACTCTTCACCCTTCTGTGCATAGTGTTCAAAATGATTGTGCATAGTTATGGATTGTTATATCAGCTTTCGATTAATTTTCTTTATCAAATTACTACTTGCTTTTCCACTATTGCTTTTCATACCTACCTGTGCGCTCTTCTATTTTAATTCGGTAGACGATAGCCTTTTGTTCCTTTTCCACCATCTGCGGTCGCATAGAATGGTGCTCGTTGGACTTGAGTGTTTCACTGGCAACCAAAGGCATCAATCGGTCTGTTAGGATTTTCATGCCCTTTTCTTGCGATGCTCTCCCTTTTAGTTCTTCATATTCGCCCCACAAAATCACACTACGCCAGTTGGCCATATTGTCCACTACATCTACTTCAAAGCATACTTTAGGGTTCTTTCGCATCATTTTTATTTTCATGCCCTCCTTGGAATGCGCATAAATACACTCTCCATCAAAAGCGTAGGTAATTGGAACAACCAGCACTTTTCCATCGGCATAGCAGCCAATACGGCCAATTACCTGACTATCAAGTATGTGATCGATTTGCGATTTGGAAAGCGTGCCAAGCATAATTATCCTCTCGATTTGTAGTATAAATTTAATGGCGCAGAAGAAAACTAGTGATGATGCACGTTGGTAGCAAAGATGATTTTTATCACCTTCTACTGTTTAAGAATCTTCCCATCTTCCATCTCAATAATCCGATGCGTATTATTGGCAAATTCCTGATCGTGGGTGACGACCAATAAAGTCTGATTGTTTTCTTCAGCTAGCTTTTTGAAGATATCAAAAACAATCAGACTATTTTTTTTATCCAAATTTCCAGTCGGTTCATCACACATGATAATGCTTGGGCTGTTGATCAGTGCTCGTGCAATGGCGACCCGTTGCTTTTCACCACCCGATAGCTGGTTTGCTTTTTTATTGGCGAGAGGTTGAATGCTCAGCGTATCCAAGCGATCCATAGCAAGTTCTCTTACTTTTGCTTCCGTATGAAGTCCTAATTTTAAACCTGGCAGCATAACATTTTCCAATACCGTAAACTCATTCAGCAAGTAGTGGAATTGAAATACAAAACCAATTTGCTCGTTGCGAACTTTGGCTAGCTGTTTCTCTGTTCTTCCCAGCATTTTTTCACCGCCAATGAAAAGTTCGCCATCATAATCAGTGTCCATGGTTGAAAGGATATAGAGTAAAGTAGATTTGCCACATCCAGATTTACCAGTCACTGATACAAATTCCCCTTTGTTGATAATGAATGATATGTCCTTCAAGACAGGTATAGTCACTGGATCATGGAAACTTTTGTTGATCCCCTGCGCTTGAAGTACAATCGTATCGTCCATTCTATTTGCCACGAATAATAATAACAGGATCTATTTTACTGGCCTTGCGGGAAGGCGCCCAACCCGCCAGGTAAGTCGTCACCAACGAAAAACTTGAACCTATAAAATAGAATACAGGATTATAATTAATGGGATATGTTTTAATCGTTGGGAGTGAAGGCGTATTAAACGGAATCTGATCGATCATAGCAGAAAGTACAAACCCAAAGAAGAGACCTAACATCCCCCCAAAAAATCCGATACTCAGTGCGATGACTAAAAATATTCTATTCACATCCGCACCAGAGAACCCCGTTGCTTTTAGGATTGCAATGGAATCCATTTTTTCATAAATCATCATATTCAAAATATTATAAATCCCAAAGCCTGCTACAATGAGTAAAACAATCCCCACGGAATAAGAGATAAGGGATCGCACAAAAGAGCCCGTTTCAAATTGTGAATTCGCAGTTTGAATGTCTTCTGCGTCAGACTGAAAGAGTTGGGCATATTCCTTGGCCACGATCGGTGCTTGGGTAATGTCATTTATCTTAAGTTGAATATCAGTGACATAATCACTTGGCTTGCCCAATATTTTTTGGGTAGTACCCAGAGAGGCATAGCTCTGCACCTTATCTAATTCTTGTAATCCCGATTGGAAAAACCCCACCACCTTTAGTGAAAATTGTTCCTGCTTGGCAGTAGTCACTAATACTACATCACCTACATTGGCCAATAGTTTAGCTGCCAATCCTTTGCCCAAGATGATACTATTGGAAACATTTTGTATGTCGAGCGGATTTCCTTCCGTTACATAATCACTGAAGTGAAACAAGCTGATTTCCTCTTGAGCATCAATACCATTGATGACCCCTGTAATGTCAATGGCACCATCATTAAAAAAGACTTGTGCAGTAATTTTTGGAGCGATCCCGACCACACGATTGTCCTTTCGCAAAGTTTGCATAATGGCTTCGCTGTTATAAATTTCTTGTCTGCTGCTGCCTGATTTAATGGATCGTATGAAATTATAATGATCTTGATATTCTTTGGAAAGATTGACGGGTTGGTGAATGTTAGGTTTGATCTCATTAAATAATCGGATGTGTGCGGTTCGGTTCAAGATTAATCCATCTAGTAGATCGTTCAGCCCTGTCATGAAACTAAGTAGCGCGATGAACATGGTGATACTGAAAGTAACGCCAATAGCAGCCACCAATGTTTGCTTCCATCGCGCAAGCAATAATGCTTTAGCAATCCGAACAATCAATCGGGCATTCATGGTCTAGGCTTGTAGATAATATCGTTGGCTGTCAATCCACTTTGTATTTCTACTTTTTGATAATCCTTTAAACCAATTTTCACCATTCTCTTTTCGTCTTTGTTAACAATTACCACCGAATCATTAACGAGATAATTTCGTGGAATAGTAAGTGCTCCTTTCTTTGAATGGATAATAATGTTAGCCTCGATTGATAAATTCGGATAGAGCACATCGGGTTTGGAGATAAATTGTGCATCAACTGTAAATGACCTCGATTGTTCATTCATTAGTGGCTCTATCTTTTCTACTTTGGCTTCAAAGACCTTGCCCTTGTAACTGTCCATCGTGAACAATACTTTTTGATCCTTTCTAATCCGTGAAATGTCGTATTCATCTATTTTCATCTCAATCGAAAATTCGGTGGCATCGCCCAAAATGGCAAGTGGATTTAATGTATTGGCAAATTCACCTTTCTCTTTTAAGATTTTATAGACCATGCCGTCCACATCCGATTTAATTACATAATCCCCTACCAATGTTCTGCTTATTTTTAAATTATTCTTTGCCTGGGTAGATGCAAATTCAATTTGTCTTTTCAATTCATCATAGCGAATGCGAGCTGATTGATAATTAGTAGTCGAGCTTTTATAAGCTAACTCGCGTTGCTCAAAATCAACTTTGCTACCAACACGTTGTGACCACAAACTACGTTGCCTTTCAAAAAGCAATGAATCATTTTTCATTTTGCTCAGCGCCAATTCAGTATTGGCCTTTGCTTCACTGAGTTTGTCGGCATTGACTTTCAAATCAGCATAGTCGGCAGAAAGTTTGGCATTGATAGCATTTAATTTGGAAGGTTCATTGAGCAGCTTCATAATAGGGTCGCCCTTCTTCACTACATCTCCCTCGCTTACCAGAATTTCTTGAATCAGTCCGTTAACTGTTGAATATACTTGATATTGATTTTTGCTTTTTACAATTCCTGACGCATAGACCGATTCTGAAATGGATTGAACAGTCGGGCTCGTTTTTTCATTATCGTGTTTGCACGATGCACTAAGTATGAGACAAACGGAGAAGAGAAAGACCTTCATGAATTGAAATCATTTATGAGCAGTGGCCAATCTTAGTTCTTCGTAGGAGGAAACTCCTTCAAGATTTTAAACACGGCATCATTAATTACTGCTTCTGTCAAATCAATATCATTGCTGTTCAACACTTCTGTTCCCCAACCACGCCAAATAAGATTATTATTTTTCGCGTCCATCAAATCAATGATAAGTGTGCCTTCGCGATATTGATACACATCATATTGATTGCGCATCCAATACGGGCTATAATAATATCCGTATGCAGCGGGGCGCACTGCAGACCGATTGTCAACAATGATATGGTAATGCACACGCAAGTCAGGATTATCAGTCGTGAATTGAATTCCCTTTACTTGAAACTGCATGTCCACAGCTTTCTTGATTCGTTTATCGGTAAGTTCGTTGTATACCAGCGGATTGTTTTTTGATTCGATCTCTTTCACAGGAAGCCAACCATACGATTTGTAAAGTTTTAAATTCACTTCGCGGTCGTAGTCGGTCTTTACGCGAATTTGATTGCTACAGTTTGATGTTAGTAAAACGACAATTATCAATGTGGACAATTTTTTCATCTTTTTTTCATTTGGATTTCGTTTCAAAAGTAGACACTAGAAAATTGTTGACTTATGAGCATTATTAGGCTAAATGATGATTTTTGTCACTCTACTCAGTTATAATTTTCCCTCTATTTGCGTAGGTAGTCAACATTTTAAAATACTTCTCATGAAAAAAATTCTTGTGCCCTTTGACTTCACGACCACCTCTGTTAGTGCGCTACGGTTCGCTATTGATTTGGCCTCAAAAAATAATGACCAAGTTTATGTGCTGAATGTGATCGACCTACCTTTAAAACAATTAGAAGATGAGAGTAGAAACAAGTTCCAACTTTTGCAAAAAAAATATGGGACGCATAGTACGAAAATCAAATTCTTCGTAGAGCTTGGTGGAATCATTGCAACCATTCAAGACTTTGCTGCAAAGAATAAAGTGAGCCAGATTGTGATGGGCACACATGGAGCAAGTGGCATGAAAGAAGTTTTTGTAGGATCAAACACAGAAAAAGTCGTCAGGTCATCTACCATTCCAGTTTGGGCAATTCGTAAATACGTAAAAGTAAATTCTATAAAAAATATCGTTTTGCCTACCTCCATTGATTTGGAGGAGAATAAATTCATGAATGTCGTAAAGGATATGCAAACGTCTTTGAAAGCTAAAATTCATGTACTGTCTGTGATTACCCCAAATCGATTTATGATTGATGCTGACATTAAAAAGAATTTAAACATTTTTAAAGAGTACTTTAAGTTGACAAACGTAACTCTGAATATCCGGAATGATTTTAATGAGCCCGATGGCATTATTCGATTTACTCAAGAAATAAAGGGAAGTATGATTGCGATGGCCACACACGGGCGCAAAGGTTTGGCTCATTGGTTGTCTGGGAGTGTCACCGAAGATGTAGTGAACCATTTGGAATGCCCGATCTTTACTTATCATTCTAAAGGTTAAACTTAGCATTGCTGAGTGATAGGCAGGTATTCATTTTTACCCAATTAAATCTTCAAGTATCGAATGATTCAAGGTCTTTCCTCTTCCCGTGCAAATCAATTGTTAAAAGAAGTTGGGTTTAACGAGCTTCCCTCTGCGCAACCAAAAAATGTTTTCCGCATTGCGCTAGAGGTAGTGAAAGAACCGATGTTCCTTTTGCTGCTCAGTTGCGGTACACTTTATATTATACTGGGCGATTACCAAGAAGGCATCATTTTGCTCTCAGCCATCTTTGTCATCATCGGCATTACGTTTTACCAATCTCAAAAGACCGAGCGAGCATTAGAGGCATTGAAAAATCTTTCATCGCCACGTGCGCTGGTGATGCGCGATGGGAAAGAAATGCGCATTGCGGGGCGCGAAGTAGTGCCTAGCGATGTGTTGATACTCAACGAAGGAGATCGCATCGCAGCAGATGCCACCGTGATCGATTCATTGAACTTAACCGTAGATGAATCGTTGCTTACGGGCGAATCTATTCCTGTTACAAAGGTGATCGATACCGATAAGTCAACCGTCTTCAGTGGCACATTGGTGGTGCAAGGAAAAGGCATGGCGGAAGTTACAGCCACGGGAATTCATTCGCAATTTGGTAAGATAGGTCTATCGCTAAAAAATATTGATAGCGATGAGACACAATTGCAGAAAGAAATGAAAGTGCTGATAAAGAAACTTTCGATTACAGGTATATTCATTTGCGTGTTGGTAGTAGCTGCATTTTATTATTCTCGCGGAAATTTTATTCACTCATTGCTTAATGGATTGGCATCCGCGATGGCCATTTTACCCGAAGAGTTTCCTGTGGTGCTTACCATCTTCCTCGCACTCGGTGCATGGCGGCTCTCACAAAAAAATGTCTTGACACGCAGGCCATCGGCCATCGAAACACTCGGCTCAGCCACTGTGTTGTGCACCGACAAGACGGGTACGATCACCCAAAACAAAATGGAAGTGGCTATTTTATACGATGGCAGCCAAATTATTTCGCACCAACAATTTGAAAAAGAGGAAAATACTTTTTCACAATTGCTGCGAGTTGGTTCACGCGCTTCCCAACACAACTCCATCGACCCGATGGAGCAGGCCATTCAGAAATCACATGAGCTAACTTCCACACAACGTCACACTCATACCATTTTGCGCGAGTATCCGCTGAGTAAAAAATTACTGGCGATGACGCGTGTGTTACAAAACAACAATGACCAATCCACTTCCATTTCCGCCAAAGGCGCGCCCGAAACTATTTTTGAATTATGCCACTTGAGCAAAGAAGAAACCACAAAACACTTGAAGGTGGTGCATGAAATGGCCAACCAAGGCTATCGTGTCATTGCCGTTGCTGACGCTCAGCATCCAACTCAGTTGCCCGACACACAAGCTGGTTTCGATTTTTCCTTTCTTGGATTGATTGGGCTCGAAGACCCCATTCGCCCTGAAGTGCCGCAGGCCGTCAAAGAATGCAGTGAAGCAGGGGTGAAAGTGATCATGATCACAGGTGATTTCCCTACGACAGCAAAAAGCATTGCACAACAAATCGGGTTATCCACAGAAGGGCAAGTGATTACAGGCAATGAACTAAGCGTGATGAGCGATGAAGAATTGAAAGAAAAAATAAAACGTACAACCATCTTCGCGCGCATCATCCCCGAACAAAAGCTGCGCATCGTGCAGGCTCTAAAAGCAAACGGAGAAATCGTGGCCATGACGGGCGATGGCGTAAACGATGCGCCTGCCTTAAAAGCTTCCAACATTGGCGTGGCCATGGGCAACAAAGGAACAGATGTAGCCCGAGAAGCATCCTCGCTTGTTCTGCTCGATGATAATTTTGCATCCATCGTCTCGGCCATCCATTCGGGTAGACGGATTTATGACAACCTGCAAAAAGCGATGTCATACATCATGGCCATTCACATCCCCATCATCGGTCTCACATTGTTGCCTGCATTCTTTCCAAGCTTACCCATCTTGCTGTTGCCGTTGCACATTGTGTTTATGGAATTGATCATCGACCCCGTTTGTACCATCGCGTTTGAATCTGAGCAAGACGAGAAAGGAATTATGCAACGCAAGCCAAGAAACCCAAGTGAATCTTTCTTTGGCACTAAGCGGGTTTTATTTAGCGTTTTTGCAGGCGCCTTATTATTGCTCATGGTACTCATCGTGTATTTCCTCTCCATCAACGAAGGTCACACCGAAGGAGAGGTGCGCGCCATTGCCTTTTCTTCACTCATCATTGGCAACATCTTTTTAATTCTTACCGACCTTTCAAAAACACGTAGTTTCATTTCCGTATTTGCTGAAAGGAATTGGGCAGCCATCCTTATCTTAATCATTGCACTCACTATGCTGCTACTGATTATAACGCTTCCAAGTTTCCAATCCATCTTTAGTTTTCAGTTTCCAGGCTTCCAGCATTTTATTCCATCGCTGATAGCTGCTACTGTTATCCTTGTGATTTTAGAGGCGATAAAATATTGGAGGCGATGACTTATAAGTAATCTGAAAACAGTAAATTTGTAGTAAGATAAACTTTACTTTATGTCTATTATCAAGCTTCCAGTTCGGTTTGAAGGTTCGAAAGGTGAAAAGGTGATCTACGCTCTGTTTGATAGCGGAGCTAGTTTCTCCTGCATTTCACCAGAGAATGCTGCGGAAATTGGAGTGGTAGAAAAAATGCGTCATCCGCTGGAAGTAGCCACTGCGAGTCGTGGCCACTTTGTAAAAATTGAGAATACACTTCGTAGCGATTTCTATTATAATGATATCAGGCTCAGTGACGAGTTTATGGTAGTGCCCGACTTAAGTGAAGACGCGATCATTGGAGTAAACACGATGCAGAAATGGCGTATTAAGTTAGACTTTGAGCATGATACAGTAATCATCGATCCAAAAGTAGCTAAACTGATATTAAAAGAATTGAAGTAAAGGCTAAGAGAACTACCTCGGCTCTCTCCTCATGTTTCTTCCTCACAAAGCAACTTTGAAAATCGGAGTGACATAAATCACACTCCTTATCCACAAAAATCATTTTAACCTCACACTACAACCAGTAGTCTTGAATAAAAATGAACCTATGGGTCAGCTTACGATGGAAAATAGAATGTTTAGTCAATTTTAAACTTGAAATTTGATAGGAATAATGAAGCAAACATTAAAAACAACTCCTTTTTAATGCCTGAAAATATGCTCTATTATTCTATAAATCCAGACAGAACCAAGCCATGGAATGCTATTCCAGACATGCCTATTTCTGAGCAATTGTACAGGACTGCCGAAATTTTTGAGGCGTTGGCACATGCGAAAGAAGCACTGGCAAGGCTTCATGGACGTAGCTTGGCGATACCCAATCAAGGTCTACTCATTAATTCAATCAGCATTCAAGAAGCAAAAGAATCAAGTGCCATCGAAAATATTTTTACTGCACACAACCACTCACCAAAGTGAAGCACTTAACAGATAGAGGACTCTACTCAGAAAATACGGCAAGGGCATATCTCAACAAATTGTTCGAGATGTCGATCTTGGAAAAAAAGACATTGCAGGGGCATAGCTATCACCTCAATTTGGAATTGTACCGAATTCTCGAAAATTAGAAGTGCAATCCTTTACAAGACTTTATCATTATTAAGCTATGTCAATAAACTCTTTGGTTTCCACGGGCACTACAACCACAGGGATTTTGCTTTTGAGAAGGAACTGGTCAAAGCTCACATTCTTGTATTCATTAAAATTCTCAACCACAGAATTTCCCATCACCAGCAGGTTTACTGTACTTTTACGAATGAACATCTCGATGCGAGAGGGAAAGAAACCCACCTCGGTAACGAATTGATAAGAAACCGTTAGCGTATCGCCAAGCTTCTTTTCTATTTCATGAAATTGCTCTAATGCTTTTGCCTCCATGTCGCGCTTCATGTTTTGCAATTCTCCTTCATCGTTGGTGGCAATCAAACGATAGCAAAATAAAATAGTGACCTGTGCCTGATATAATTGGGCTGCTGACATTGCCCACTTTAAGGCACTTAGTGATGATTCTGAAAAATCAATTGCACACAAAATAGTTTTCTTTGCCATTGTAGACTCCTCTTAAAAAAGACTATACTAACCAATGTCGTTAAGTCGCATTTTTTGAACCACATAGACACATAGAATAAATAGAATCCACATAGGTTTTCTATGTCTGCATTTCTCTGTGCCTATCTACCTATGTGGTTCATTGTTTCTTAACTTAACTACATTGGTATACTAACTGTAAACATAAGCTACTGTCAACCTGTGGCATATTATTTATATCAGACTAAAAACTGATTTTTGTCATGTTCTAAATTCCGTTGGTATTAGCCAGTGTGATTAACTTTGAAGAATGATGTGTCAGAATGAACGAAGTAGGACGCGCGGGCAAGGGATAGAAGCGGCACCCCGCACCCCGATAGCATGCGCGTTGGGATGCGTGTATCGGGGGAGGAGTACAGCGTATAGCCCGTTGGCCAGTGCGCCTCGCTTGGCCATGCCCCAAAAAATAAAATACTTTTATCTTGTATCTTACAGTGATTTATAAAAAGTAACGAATGCCAAAGAACCAGCCGCTTGAAATACCCTTTGCCTCCAGTGATACCTTTCGTGAGATTTTTCAAACATCTGCGGAGGGCATCATTATGATCGATGAGATGGGGAAAATCTTGTTGGCAAATCCTGTTTCAGAAAAATTGTTTGGCTATGCTTCGAACACACTGACTAGCCAGCGATTGGAAGAACTGTTACCAGAGCGCTATCGTGGTAGGCATTTAAGTTTTCGCGAGCAATTCAATAAGCACCCCGAGCCAAGGAGGATGGGCGTTGGCCGCGACTTGTGGGCGCTTCGGCAAGACGGCTCAGAATTTCCAGTGGAGATAAGTTTGAGCTTTGCCAAGATTAACGACCAAATGCTGAGCATTGCATTCATCACAGATATTTCATTGCGAAAAAAAGCGGAAGATGCGTTGCGCAAAAGTGAGGAGCAACTGATTGAGTATGCGGCTGAACTGGAAAAGAAAGTGCGATCGCGAACGGAAGCCTTGAATCTATCTGTAGAAAAATTAGAAAAAGTAAATGTTGAATTGCAACAAGAAATACTTGTCCGCCAACAAGCCGAAGAAGAAGCACGTAAAGCATATGAAAAAGAGCGAGAGTTAAACGAGTTGAAATCAAAATTTGTCTCCATTGCTTCACATGAATTCAGGACTCCGCTAAGTACCATCTTAAGCTCTACATCGTTGATCCAGCAATACCAAGAGCGTGGCGAATTAAGCAAAATCGAAAAGCATATTGCGCGGGTGAAGTCATCCGTGCATCACCTCACGGGAATTTTAAATGACTTTCTCTCATTGGGCAAATTGGAAGAAGGACGCATAGAAGTAACAAATGAAACTATTTCGCTGAATCACTTTTTTGAAGAGATAAAAGAAGAAATAAGGCATACTTTGAAAGAGGGGCAACAGTTATTTATTGACTTTACACAACCCGAATTGAATTTTCAAACAGATCCAAAAATACTCCGCAATATTTTATTCAACCTCATCTCCAACGCTTCCAAATATTCTGACGCAGGAAAAACGATTCACTTAAACGCATCTTATACAACAGATACCGTGAGGCTTGAAGTGCGCGATGAAGGTATTGGCATTCCAAAGTCAGAAGTAAAACATATTTTTGATCGTTTCTTCCGAGCTTCCAATGCGGCTAACATGCAAGGCACAGGGCTGGGGTTGAACATTGTGAAGCGTTATGTAGATTTACTGCAAGGCGATATCCATTTTACCAGCGAAGAAGGAAAAGGAAGTTCATTTATAATAACCTTACCGATTACTTTATGAAAAAAATTCTTTTGATTGAAGACAATACAGAGGTGCGAGAAAACACCTCAGAGATTCTTTCGCTTGCCGATTATGACGTGACCACTGCGAAAAATGGTAAGGAAGGTGCCGAGCTGGCGCAAAAACTTTTGCCGGACTTGATAGTCTGCGATATTATGATGCCCGAACTGGATGGCTATGGTGTGCTACACATCTTGAGTAAAAAACCAGAGACTGCGCGCATACCGTTCATCTTCCTTACGGCCAAAGCCGAGAAAGCAGATATGCGCAAAGGTATGTCGCTGGGCGCAGATGATTACTTGACCAAGCCTTTTGACGATACTGATTTGCTTAACGCCATTGAAGTGAGACTACGCAAAAATGACATGAAGCTGCACAACTACGCGGCTACTGAAGATGGACTGAACCATTTCATTCAAGACGCACGGCAAGTGTTGAACCTAAAAGATCTGTGCCGAGACAATAAAGTAAAGTCATTTAAAAAGAAATCTGAAATTTTCTCGGAGGGCGACACGCCTTCGTATGTTTATTTTATTAAGTCGGGGAATATCAAAACTTATAAGGCGCACCCCGATGGAAAAGAGTTGATCACCAATCTCTACAAAGAGAATGACTTCTTCGGCTATGAACCTGTACTGGAGAACAGCAATTTTACCGACACTGCCATTGCGCTTGAAGACTCTGACTTGGTGATGATACCTAAAAACGATTTTATCACACTCCTGCATAATCAACCAGACGTATCGGCTAGTTTTATTTCGTTGCTGTGTAAAAAGGTTTCCGAAAAAGAAGCCCAACTGCTTCACTTGGCTTACAACTCTGTTCGCCAGCGTACCGCAGAAGCATTGCTAAAAATGTGGCAATTAAAAAAAGGAACAGGCCCACTAAGTCTTTTGCGTGATGACTTGGCGAAAATGGTTGGCACTGCTTCTGAATCTGTGATCAGAGTATTGTCAGACTTTCGCGATGAGGGCTTGATTGAAATGGAAGGAACTAAAATCAAATTGATGCATGCCAATAAGCTGGAACAGGTGGTAAGATGGAATGTGGCGAGGAAGTAGTATGATTTGATGAATTTTACTAACTTCGAGAATAATTATTATGACTACTAAAGAAATTAAGACTGAAATTCAAAAATCCTTGGAGAAAGTGCCAGAGAATTTACTCCAGGACATTTTAGACTTTTTGAAGAAAGCAGAAGCTCAATCGACCGATAGCATAAACCTGGAAAAAAATCTTAAAAGCATCTTAAAAGAAGACAAAGAACTTCTGGAAAGACTCGCTAAATGATTTCTATAGAAGAGGTCGAAAAAATTCACGATATCCTAATTGAAAAGTTTGGAGGTGCTAAAGGAATTAGGGATAAAGGGTCGCTTGATGCTGCTATAAAAAGACCCTATCAAACCTTTGATGGCAAAGATTTGTATTCAAGTCCAGTCGATAAAGCAGCGGCAATCTTCGAAAGCATCATATCAAACCACCCTTTTATTGATGGAAACAAAAGAACATCTTATGTTTTGATGAGACTTGTCCTTTTGGATAGTGGCCTTGACCTATTGGCAAACCAAGATGAAAAATTTGACTTTGTAATAAAAGCAGCTAAGAGCGAATTGACACTTAACGAAATAAAGATTTGGATAAAAAGCCATTTGAAGTAAAGTCACCTTGTTCAATTCTTCACGGTGTAGAGTTGCTAAAGATCTCTAATTCTTTTTAATATTACTTTTCTCAATTTGAACCACATAGAAAGATAGACACTTAGATTTCACATAGTTTTTTTAAGCTTATCTATGTGTGCATTCCTATGTCTCTAATGTGCCTATGTGGTTCAAGTTATTTCTAAAACTACTCAAACTGATAACTATGAAACCTTTCGAAAGCTGCCTTGTTCAATTCTTCGCGATGATTGGGGTGCGCTATTTCAATAAGAGCCTTCGCACGCTGCCGCATATTTTTACCATATAAATAAGCCACCCCATATTCTGTCACGATGTAGTGAGCATGTGCGCGAGTGGTGACCACCCCAGCACCTTGTTTTAAAAAAGAAGCAATTCGCGAAATCCCTTTTTTTGTTGTGGATGGTAGAGCAATAATTGGTTTGCCTCCTTCTGATAGCGAAGCCCCACGAATGAAATCCATCTGGCCGCCCACGCCCGAGTAGTGATAGGTGCCAATGGAATCCGAACACACTTGCCCTGTGATATCCACTTCAATGGCACTGTTGATAGCCGTTACTTTTGGATTCGTTCTAATAACGGATGTATCATTCACATAGTCGATGCCCAACACGGCAATGGAAGGATTGTCATCCACAAAATCATAAAGCTTCCTACTTCCCAAAAGAAACGAAGTAACCGATTTGCCGCGGTGCTTCTTTTTATGTTGGTTCGTTACCACACCACTTTCTATCAGCGGAATGATGCCATCCGAAAACATTTCAGTATGCACACCCAGTTCCTTGTGACTTGTTAAACTTGCCAGCACTGCATCGGGGATAGAACCAATACCCATTTGAATCGTAGCACCATCTTCTACCAACGAGGCACAATTCACGCCAATCCGCATAGTGATTTCACTCAAGCCTTCTTTATCTATTATTTCTGGTAACTCTTCTTGGGCGAAAACCATTGCATCAAATTCTTTTACACTTACAATGCCATCTCCCAGCGTGCGAGGCATTCTTGGATTGATTTGAGCTATCACCTTCTTGGCCGATTTAAACGCGGCCACTGCAATATCCACTGAAGTGCCCAACGAACAATAGCCATGTTTATCGGGTGGAGAAACTTGAATAAGTGCTACATCAAGAGGTAAAATTCCTTTTCTAAAAAGGTTGGGAATCTCACTTAAAAATATCGGCACATAATCACCGCGCCCGTCATTCACCGCCTCGCGAATATTTTGTGAAACAAACAATGAATTGATTCGAAAGTTTTCCTTGTATTGTTTTTGTGCAATTAAAGCGTCACCCTGCATACTGATACTCACAATCTCCACATTGAATAGTTCATCAGAACGTTCCGCTAATTTTTTCAATAAGTGCTGCGGAGTGGCTGCACCTCCATGCACAAATACACGGTCGCCAGACTTAATCATACGCAAGGCTTCTTCGGCAGAAGTGTAGTTGGTAGTTAGTTTGTTGAAAGAATTTTCAGTGTCAAGAAGCGGTTTAGTTAGTGACATATTTTTTATAAATAATGGGGTGTCTTCAATCCATTCAAAAATACAGTACACATTTTTATTATCCTTGACATTCTTCATACAATAGCCTGACTTATGTCACCTATTTTTAAATGCCGCTATTCACTATCTTCCACACTTGAAACCCGCCCCCCTCATCTCCCGCACCGTCTGGACACTCTCCCTCGTGAGCATGTGCACCGACATCTCCAGCGAAATGCTCTATCCCATCATGCCCGTGTTTTTAAAAAGCATCGGCTTCTCCGTCATGCTCATCGGGCTGCTCGAAGGCTTGGCCGAAGCCACCGCAGGATTCAGCAAAGGCTATTTCGGCAAACTCTCTGACGAACGAAGAAGACGTTTGCCCTTCGTGCAATTTGGTTACACACTCAGCGCCATTTCAAAACCGTTGATGGCCGTCACCGTTTTTCCTCTCTGGATATTTTTTTCCCGCACACTTGATAGATTAGGCAAAGGTATGCGCACAGCCGCACGCGATGCCATCTTATCTGCCGAGGCCTCGCCAGAAACCAAAGGACGTGTGTTCGGCTTTCATCGCGCGCTCGATACCGCGGGCGCATTCATTGGTCCATCCATTGCGTTGTTGTTCCTCTATTTTTATCCCGGCCAATACAAAACATTATTTTTAGTAGCCTTCGTGCCCGGCATCGCATCCGCCTTGCTCACGCTCGTGTTAAAAGAACCAACACCCGTTGTGCAAAAACAAAAATCAGTTCCCTTCTTCTCCTTCCTCCGCTATTGGAAAGACGCGCCACCCTCATACCGAAAAATTGCCGGA
This sequence comes from Cyclobacteriaceae bacterium, assembly GCA_046155095.1. Lineage (GTDB taxonomy): Bacteria > Bacteroidota > Bacteroidia > Cytophagales > Cyclobacteriaceae > ELB16-189. The sequence continues at coordinate 111,221 of JBJXEB010000125.1, read as the reverse complement.
GGTCTGCTCGTGTTCACACTCATCAACAGCTCCGATATTTTTCTTTTATTAAAAGCAAAAGAAGCCGGCCTCACCGACCTGCAAGTAATTGGCGTATATATTTTTTACAACCTCGTCTATGCTGCCTTCGCTTACCCCGCGGGCATGTTGGCCGACCGCTGGGGCCTGCGCAACACATTGATAGTCGGGTTATTTATTTTTGCGAGCGTCTACCTCGGCATGTCTATCCATGGCAGCGTGGTGTGGATAGGTTTTCTCTTTCTACTCTATGGCGCCTATGCAGCCTTCACCGAAGGCACTATCAAAGCATGGCTCACCAACATCAGCGACAAGAAAGACACCGCCACCGCCATCGGCACCTATACCGCGCTGCAAAGTATCTGCACACTCATCGCCAGCACCGCAGCAGGCGTCATCTGGTATTCATTGGGCGATGCCACCCTTTTTATTTTCACCGGCATCATGGCATTTTTAGTAGCATGTTATTTTGTGGTGGTGAAGGTGTAGAGATTTTGGCGGCCACCCGAGCTTGTGTGTCTGTAAAAGTGACGCGAGCTCTTTGCAACTCATCCATTTGAATGAAGTCTTACAATCCGTATTTTTGATCTTAGCTTCCACCTACAATGAAATCAATTGCCATTAGCAATCGGACTTTGTTTGTCTCTCTTTTCTTGCTTTGGCTTTTGATTCAGGCTGTTATTTTCATAAGGTTTGGGGCACGGACTTCTGTTGATTCTGAGCTCTACTTGACGGATGCAATGAATCTGCTTCATGGGCAATTGCCCGAAGGCCGCAGTATCTGGTACATTTCTTATTCAGCTTTTCTTGCATTGATTTTTTTCTTCGGTGGTAATAATATCGCTGTTGTGTTTGTTCAGATACTTTTATCAGGGGTGGCAACATTCTACCTCTATCAAATTGTGATGGAGATGTATAGCAAAAGAAACGTGGCAATTTTGGCTGTACTATTTTATTTGTTGTGGATCAAAATCCATGAGTGGAATACTTTTTTGTACACAGAATCTTTGTTTACAAGTTGCTCGATCATCTCGTTTGCTGTTTTGGTGAAGAGCAAAAATGCTTGGCACTATTTAGTCGCAAGCTTGCTAGTGCTTTTTACATTCTTCATTCGTCCAACGGGGTTTGCTCTGATGATAGGTCTACTTGGTTATGGCCTGTCTTCGCTTAAAAAAGAAAATTTAAAAAGAGTAATTCCATTAGGATTTATTGGAGCGATGGGTGTTGTAGTTCTTCTTATTGGCATGTTAGAAAGTTTTACATTGATCGAAAGTTATGCAAAAGCAGAAATCATTTATCCAAACATCACGCTAGGCATGGAAGTGCCTTCTGATCTTTACATTCCAAAGACTGATCACTCCACTTTGGTGAGGGTGTTTTTATTTGCGTTTTATAATCCCGTTTATTTTCTAAAACTATTTTCTCTAAAGCTGTTTTTGTTTTTAGGGAATGTAAAGCCATACTTCTCCGTATTTCACAATACCGTCATAGTGCTGATTCTTTATCCTTTGTACTTCTTTGCAGTCAAAGGCTTTTTGAAATTTCCGGCACATCGAAAAGAGAAATACTTTGTAGCTGGTTTTGTGATGGCTCAAGCGTTGACGGTGGCACTTACCTCCGAAAATTGGGACGGAAGATTTTTAGTGCCGTTGCTGCCGTTTGTGTTTTTGCTTGCTGCAGGTGGTGCTGATGTCATCTTCAAGTTACAAACTGATACTGCACTCTAATGCCAAGAGCATTTAATCCTTGTTGCTAATTCAATTTAATCGTTCTACTTTGTTTGCGTTTTAATGCCTAAACCTATTGGATGAATCTTCGCGATCGCGCTAGTATTTTGCTCAAAGGCTTTACCCCTACGTTTTGGGTCGCCAATACACTCGAACTTTTTGAACGGCTAGCTTATTATGGCTCAAAGGCTGTCTTGGCCGTTTTCATTGCCGATAAAGTAGGACTAGAAAGCGAAGCTGGATTTTTGGCGGGATTGTTCAATACATTTTTGTACTCGCTGCCAATCGTGGCAGGTGTTTTTGTTGATAAGTACGGATTTAAGAAAACATTGATGGCCTGCTTTGCGATTTTTTGCATCGGCTATTTTCTGATCGGTGCTGCAGGTATGGGCTGGGGTTTTGTGGAAATTATTGGAAAGAAGAACTATCTCATTTTCGCGTTGATATTCACCGCCATTGGTGGATCGCTCATTAAGCCATGTGTGGTAGGCACCGTGGCCGTTACCTCCAAGCCCGATGCGCGCGCGTTGGGCTTTTCTATTTATTATACACTAGTGAATTTTGGAGGAGCAATCGGCCCCATAGTAGCCTACTATATCCGCACTGATTTAGGCATTGAGTTTGTATTATTGATGTCTTCCATCACTACGATGCTATTGTTTTTTGGAGCTTGGCTGTTTTACAAAGAACCAGAGGAATCAGCATCGTTAGAGAAGAAAACGTTTGGCAAAGTGATGAGCGATATGATGTTGGTTTTTAGAAACATAAAGTTCATGGCCTTCTTAGTAATCTTCTCTGGTTTTTGGATGATCTTCTGGCAGATTTACTACTCGTTTCCTTTTTATGTGAAAGATGTGTTGCATTACGAGGCGTTTGAGTTTTTAGAAACAGTAGATGCGTGGACAATTATTTTAATGACTATACCGATCACTGCCTTGGTAAAAAAATGGAAGCCATTTAATGCTATGATTGTTGGCTTAGCCATATCAAGCGTTTCTTGGATTATCATTGGCGTGGGTGCATCGGTGACAACAGCCATAATAGGTATGGCAGTGTTCGCTATAGGAGAAGCCACACAAGCGCCACGCTTCTATGAATACGTGAGTTCGATAGCACCCAAAGATCAGGTAGGCACATTCATGGGGTTTGCTTTTTTGCCCATTGCCATTGGCTCATTTACTGCGGGCATTCTTGCCGACTGGCTACGAAGTTCTTATCTTGAGACCAATCCATCCATGATGTGGTATACCCTTTCAGGGATTGGGTTGGCATCAACTGCTTTGTTGGTTGCGTATGACTTTATTGTTTCTAAGGGCATAAAAAATATTCAATCCTAAATCGCAAATCTAAAATCACATATGGAGATTCCTAAAATATTCAAACCCTACATTGCCCCAGAGCAAAACATTGCAGAATTCACTATCAAATCTGTGGTCTTTGGTGTGCTATTCGGTATTCTATTCGGCTGCTCAACAGTTTACCTTGCATTGAAAGCAGGACTTACTGTTACAGCTTCCATCCCCATTGCTGTGATTGCCATTACGCTGGGGCGGAAATATTTGAAGACAACCATTTTAGAAAACAATATCATTCAAACTACAGGCTCAGCAGGTGAGTCGATAGCGGCCGGTGTAGCATTTACACTTCCAGGTTTTCTATTTTTGTCAACAGGCACAGATGGCGTAAGTGTGGGCGAAGGCTATTTTAATTACCTTACTATTCTTATTTTGGCTGCCTTTGGTGGAATGCTCGGCACATTAATGATGATCCCGCTCAGGCGTTCATTGATTGTGAAAGAACATGGCACATTGCCTTACCCCGAAGGCACTGCATGTGCATCTGTTTTGCAAGCAGGAGAGAAAGGCGGTGAGTTTGCTAAGACGGCTTTCGTTGGCATGGGCGTGGCCTTTGTGTATGCCATGCTGCAAAAAGCATTTCACATCATCTCAGAAACTCCCTCATACATCACAAGCCAAGCAAACAAGTTTTGGCCTTCGGCTGCCACACGTGGAGAGATCACGCCAGAATATCTAGGTGTGGGCTACATCATTGGTGCAAAAATTTCAGGAGTGCTAGTGGCAGGTTCTGTATTAGCTTGGTGGGTAATGACTCCATTGCTGGCAACGTTAGTCCCGGCTGATACGATTGCAGCTCAATTGGTGAAGCTTGGTTATCTCGCTGACATCAGCGCAGCAGGTGGGCCAGGTAGTTGGGATCCCACTACACATAGTTTTGGTAGTTATGCCGATGCTATTTACCGTGCGTACATCAGGCAGATAGGCGCAGGTGCCGTTGCCGCTGGTGGTTTTATTACGCTAATAAAAACCATCCCAACCATTGTCAGCTCTTTCCGCGAAAGCATTGGCTCGATGAACGAGAAAGGAGGAAAGATGATTTTGCGCACCGAACGCGACCTATCTTTTAAAGTGGTGATCATCGGTAGTGTTGTTTTGATAGCCGCACTCACCATCATGCCCAATATACCTGGTGATGGGTTTTTTCAAAAATTGCTCATAGGTATTCTCATTATTATTTTTGGTTTTTTCTTCGTTACCGTTGCGAGCCGTATCGTAGGATTAGTTGGCACAAGTAACAGCCCCGTATCAGGAATGACTATTGCAACCCTCATGGGTACTTGCTTAATTTTTACTGCGGTAGGTTGGAGCGGAAAATTTTATGAGCCACTAGCATTGGTGGTGGGTGGAATGATCTGCATCGCTGCATCAAACGCTGGCGGCACTTCGCAAGATTTAAAGACAGGATACATTGTTGGCGCTACCCCAAGGTATCAACAATTGGCATTGTTCATAGGGGCAATCACTTCGGCTGTTGCCATTGGCTTAGTTGTAAAAGTATTGGATACGCCCACTCAAGCCATGTTAGACCAAGGATTGAAACACGCTATCGGTAGCGATGCTTACCCTGCACCACAAGCTACGTTGATGGCCACTTTAGCGAAAGGCATTTTATCTTTTAACCTCGATTGGCAATTTGTAGTGGTAGGCGCATTCATTGCCGTGATGGTTGAATTGTGCGGTATAAAAGCATTGGCATTTGCGATTGGCCTATACTTGCCATTGGCCACAACGCTTCCGATTTTTATTGGTGGAGCCATCAAGGGTTTTGTGGATTATCGTGCTGAGAAAAAAGGAGAAGTAATCGTAGAGGATGATTTGGGCAAAGGAAGCTTGTTCGCAACGGGGCTGATTGCAGGAGGCGCGATCACAGGCGTAGTGGTGGCGATCCTAACTGTTTTCTTAGAAGATTTTATGAAAACCATAAACGTAGAACACAGTATGATCAGCTCGCTTGGGCAAACTGGTTATTTTATAGCAGCGGTTTTATTCTTTGGCGCAATGGCGGCTTTGCTTTATAAAACGGCTGTGAAGAAGGAGGCATAAGAATGGAAACGATGGATTATTTTGAGCGTGAGATTGAAAAGATCGGAATAGCAATGAGAAAACTTTTTGGGTTGCTGGAATCTATAAGATAAATGGCATGACAACTAAGCAAGTAAGTGGAATGAGCTTACACGGTCTTCAATCTATCAGGGTCTGCCTGATTGAGATACCTAACGTCAAATCAAAAAAATCATACCAATCACATCCATCAAATAAATCATAGTTCAAACCTCTTTCCACGTATGATCTGCCAACAATCTCACCTTGGCAATAAAATTTTTGTACGGATTCTTTGTCCCCCACTCTTTGGGACCGATCATGGAAAGCAAATGAGAATCATCTGCATTTTGGTATAAATAATAGATCTGGCCGATCACCGGACTAAAGCTTAGCTTGGCGTCATAGATGATCATGCTCAACTCTTTGCGCTGATGGATTTCCTTCGCTTGGATAGCGAGCAACTCAATCTGCTGACGGATTTGCGTAAGCATCATGTTTGTTTGCTCTTCCATAGCCGAAAGAGCGTGATGGCGAATGAGCCCAGCTTCATTGGGCTTGATCACCGCGCCCGAAACAGAAGAAGAGTACGGCAACACGCTCATCTGCTTGTGATAAACTTCCATGTTCGTCAACATCAATCCTTCGGCACGGTGAAATTGTTGAGTGATCTTCAAAAAACCTTTGGGTGTGATGTCATGCTGCACCAGCAGTACGAGTTGGTTCTCTTTAAAAAACCGCGTTTCAAAATTGACCGAGTCGATGATCGTGCATTGAATAGTATCGCCTATCTCAGGATTATCGAACGACTGCTCCTCACCATTAGGCTCTATCGTATAGCTAGATTCAAACGCTTGGTCTTCGATAGAAACCCAGTTCATACTGATATGAAGTTGCTTCGCATTCTCAGCTAATTGGATTTTATAAATACCAGATCGTGGTCGAGTGCCAAATTCATACGTGCCCTTTTCAGGAAAAAGTTGCCACGAGGCTAGGAAGTTATAAACGTCAATCATTAAAAGATGTAAGATATTAGATTTAAGATTTTTGATTTAAAAGGGAACTACTCAACTTCTATTTAAAATCATAAGCCTAACATTTCAAATCTTAATTTGTTTAGTTGGACTTATAACATTCGATAGCTTCTGGTATTTAACCATTTCGTTCATATCGGAAGACTTGGGCGATGATATCTTTGCTTAATCATTATCGCTTCTCTTCCGTTTCTTATACAAATACTCAAACCCAAATCGGATGTTTAACCGATCGGCATAGGGGCTTTGTCTATAGGGGTCGTATAGGTTGTACAATACTTGTGCATTGCCGTTGATTCTTTTGCTGATTTTAAAGTCCTGTTTAATGCCCACAAAATAGCTCCACACCCAATCACGCCTTGGTTGATCTAAAGGCTGGACAGAAATCTGTTTGATATATGTGTTTATTTGTTCTATCTCCCCTCGCAAGGTTAATTTTGAACCTACCTTGAATTGTACGTAGCTACGCAGGCCATAAACATGATCTTGCCCAATGAAGTATTGGTTCTTACTAAAGTTAGAAGCGATGCGTTCATTCCATCCAATACCAGCTATCCATCTTTCGGTAATCCTATATCCAATGTAGGGGTTAATATCTACCAACAGATTGTTCCCGCTTTGAATTTGAAGGCTAACACCTGGCAATAAACGCTCTCGGAAGGTTTTGTCGCGCATAGGATTGTATCTGCGCTTATGAATATCATTGATGCTTTGAATGCTGCCATACTTTGCCTTTTGCTTGTTTAAATTGGAAACGGCCTCATCTACTTTCTTTTGCTGGCTCGCCAATTTCTCAAACGCAATATCTTTTGATTGTTTCTCTAATTCTTTTCTCATCGCTTCAGGATCTCTGTATTTAGCGGCCTGCTCTTTGTATTTTTCAATGGCCGCAGCCTGCTCTTTCAGCTTCTTCATTTCCTTCGTATTTACTTGCGACTCAGCCAGGGTTTGCAGCTCTTTGGTGTTTTCCAAATCACCTTTTTTAACATTTTTAATTTCTTCTGAATATTTGTTGGCCTCACTTGAAATTTTTGAAACCTCTCCCACCTTGCCTTGGACATCTTTCAATTGCTCTGCTCCCGGTATCGTCAAGTTCGGGTTTTGCAAGCCCGGAATACTCAGTCCATTGCCAGACGCCTTTGGCGTGTTGGCTGTAGGTAAACCTGTGCCAGGGATATCTTTTATAGGAATAGATGCCCCTGGCAAGCCTGCCATTTTTGGATTGGGTAGACTGGGGATTTTTCCGTTTGTTAGCTGAGGAAGTTTGGTGTCAGGCAATTTCAACTTGTCAATGTTTGTGCCCGCTACGTGGCCATTGGTTAACTCATTCAATCTTGAATTGAGCTTTGTTTGAACTTCCTCCACTTTTCCATTCACCTTCGTTTCAATCTGAGTTAATTTTTCAGAATACTTTGTTTGCAGTTCCTGCAATTTCGCCTCTGCTTTTTGCACATCTTTAATAGGTTTGGAATTTTGCAAACTATCCATCGTTCCCTGCAAATTTTTGATTTGAGCTTCTACTTTGTCAGTAGGTAGTTTTAGTTTTTTTATACTGTCAACTTTTGTTTGGAGTTTAGATTGCATCTTGCCTAATCGCTTTTGCAATGCTCCCTGTGTAGAATCTATTCGTTGAGTATACCGATCTAATTTTTGAGATGGGTTGAGCGAATCCAATAAATGATTTGCCTTTTGGCTGAGCTTATTAACCGAATCTAATTTATGATCTGACCAATTTTTTAAAGAGTCTGCTTTTTTAGAGTGAGGTATTCTTAAAGAATCAAGATGGTGGGCAATCGAATCAATCTTTTGTTTGTTGGGACGAGTTTGGCCATGCCCAACGAATGAGAAACAGACGAACAATATGAAAAACAATAACTTCATTTTATCAGAGCAGGCATCTCCCTATTTTGGGGCAACGCTGGTAGGCTTATTCACTTCATTGTAGTATTGAATCACTTTGGTGAGCTTATCTTTCTCCAGCCACTTTTTTATTTTTTCATCCTCCGTACCCGTAATGGCTTCCAAGTTCTTCTTTGACAAGGCAACTATCTCACCATCTTCTCCTTTTTGTATAGCAATAGTAGTGGTAATATCATGCATGGGTAAAGTAGAATAGCAGTTAATAGGACCAGGAGTTATTTTAAACAACCAACAGCTATCGGCTGGTATACCCTTCAATCTCCCCCAGGCATCTGAGTAACCAGTGACCTCCTTTGTTTCGCTAGGAAAAATCTTGCGCTTCACTTTCTTTGCTTTTTGAGTCACATACATCTTCTTGTCTTCTGCTTCCACGCGCGAGCGCAACGTGATCACCGAGTCACTCTTTAAAATAACTGTAAAATGAAATTTGGGGTTGGCTGTTGCATTGCCATAATACATGCGAGGCCCCGGCACCCACGTAGTGGTTTGAATATTTCCACGGGGAGTGCTAAAGGTGGTACTCATGGGCATCATCTGTGCCACGACTGGACAAACAAGGATCGTTAATGCAATGGCGATCAGATTTTTATGAGGGTTCATGCGATAAAGGTTGTTGTTGCAAAGATAATCTTTTACGCCCTTATTTTAGATGACTGAAAGTGTAAATTCTTGGCTTTAATTTAGAGCTAAATCGCAAAGGTTAAATGATACTTTCTCCAAGTTGCGGGTCGGGCGACCCACAACAACGAACTAAAGTTTCAACGATGAAGACCAACCCTTTTAAAGTTGGTCGCTTGACCAACTTATACTCAGTATATCCTATGAAGATATCGTTCAAATTGCGATCAATTTATTAGAGTTCATCATGATGTGTCAGAAAGTCAAAATCACTTTTGCCAGTGTCATAAAACCCTGCCGAACTGAATTTATAATCTTCTGGATGATCTGCCAGTTTCCAATGAGCCTGGCAGGGGTTGTTGTGTAGATAATCAAACTTCTGGCGAAAGAATTTTTCGTGTACTAGATCAATGCTCATTGAGTTTCTCTTCCAGACTTGATATTTCCTGTCCTTGAGACCAACATAAATTGATTCTAATGCAAGCTCACCACCTTCTGCTTTGATCTTGTGAATAATCTCCCTTGAAGTAAACTTTAAAAAATCACGCTGCACATCTTGTAATTGATATCCATTTTGTACTCGCCATATTAAGTGGATATGATTGGGCATGACCACAAACGCAATCACTTTTACGTGCCCCTTTCTAACTCGTACAGCTAGCGCATCAGTAATAATCTGCTTATATGAATCATCTTTCAATAGATGAAGCCAATTGTAACATACTGCTGTGAAGAATTGAACTGGGTTTTTCTCAATTATCATTCATTAAAATTACAAAAGGCCAAAGACCTTGACCTAATTTTTACCGAAGATTTTTATCAATCGAAGCACCATGTTTGTTAAAGTTGGTCGCCTGACCAACTTATCCTCAATATTATCTTCCGAATATCATCCCACGTTGCGGGTCAGGCGACCCGCAACAACAAACTGAAGTTTCAGCGATGTAGATTTTGACCAACGACAACTTGGGGTTACAGGCCGAGAACATGAGCGTGTTGACAAAACTGGAGGCAGGCAATTTCCTCGATCTTTTGATAAATCCGGTTCTCTTGGCCAGTTGATCGATTGTCTTCCGAGAGAAGTATTTCTCAATAGAGAAACCTAAATGCTCCGAATGATTTTCAATGAATGATTGTTTGTCGATTTCTAAATTGTTTCTCCCTTGAAACAGCTAAATTTGAGACATCAAAAGCGGCACGAAATCAAAAACCGCTTTTTATATAAACTAAAAACACTATGGGGAGAAAACTTGGAAAGTTGCCCCAAAGGGGTGACTATCGACTCTCCGCTAAGTTCCTTAAGTTAACGACTATGGTCAGGCGACCAACAATAACAAAAAAATTTTACCAACATCAACTCAGGAGTTCAGTTGTTGCGCACGCTTGCCCAATTTGTTGTAGAGCCGGGGCTGTTGCCCGTGTCAATAAAAAGATTTTCAATTTATTGATTTGTTTGGCTCAGTATTTCTTTTCTGCCTTCTGACACAACGGCAAAAAAGCCCCACCGTTTTTCTCGGCAGGGCTTCCTGTTTTTGTTAGCAGCGGCAACGCGCTGCAAGCGCGCGCCAGCTAGGGTGTGAAGTGAAAGCGGCAGCAAAGGCTCGCCTCCTAAAACAAAAAAGCCCAACCGTTTTTCTCAGCTGGGCTTTCTGTTTTTCATTAGCAGCGGCAACGCGTTGCAAACGCGCGCCAGCGAGGGGAGACTCGCGCGAGAAGAAGCAGGCGTATGGCGCATAAAAAAAGCCCAACCGTTTCCAGCAGGGCTTCTCGTCTCTCAACGTTGCGGGTAGGGAGACCCGCAACAGCAAATTTCTCTCCAACATCAACTAAGGGACTAAACGAAGTCTCACATAATTACCAACCTCAAGCATGGCGTAGGCGGAAAGAATTATATAGGCAAGGGATAAAATAACAAACAAGATACCCTTAGCTGTCTTCACATTGCTCATAATTATTTTGGTTGCTCTGCCTCTTCTAAAATAAATTAAATATCCTATTCCAAATACTATAATAGCTATAGATATGCTGGTGTAAAGAGGAATTCCAACATGAAAATGCTTTGCTACGAAGTAGCTTAAAAATGTCCACAGGTTTATTCCATGAATTAGAAAAACCACAAAAAATGAGTGCTCCTTTGCTCCAATGCCTCCTACTTCATTCCTCAAAGAGTAAACTGTTTTATCTAAAATCTGATACCATCCCCAAAAAAACACATCGAATAGGTTCATGTCTTTCACTTACGTGGTGGGCTGGTAGGTAATCCAAAAAGCTCTAGAGTAAATTTCATACCTTCAAAAAGAAATCCACCTGGCTGAGTAACATCATTTTCTATCTCTCTAGAATACTTTTGCCCCAAATAATCTCCGGCAGCCATAGGAATAGCAAGTGTTGGTACAAAAAGTCCATAGGTATTATTTAAATGATTATACTCCCTTCTTGACTGATTGATCGCCCCAGTTCTAAATTGCCTTTCCGTATTCAAATAATTGAATGCTGTTAATACCGCGCCAGCCACCCTAGCTCCAACATATATTTTTCCAGCATTGGCTTTGGAATAAATATATGAGCTGTTTGGGAAAAGTCTTCCAGAAGTAAAACCCGCTCGGCTATTCAATATGACTGAAGTCTGAAATTTTGCTACAAATCCAGCAGTTCCAACTCCTGCAAGCAAGAGGTCCGTTAGGCTATTTGGCCCCTGCCTCTGAGATTTCCTAGCAGAGAGCATAGCCATAGAAAAATTAATTTTTGAGCCTAGTTGATTGCTAGTATTTTCTAAACTTTTGAAAGCATCGTCCCCAGGCCCATCCGTTCCTCCATCTGGATCCGTTCTGTTGACAGGGTTGTTCCCCATCGCCACATATGGTGAATGGTACTGCCCCGCAGGGTCTTTGCTTGTCCACCTGCCTATGATCGGATCGTACTCACGTAATTCAAAATGATTCCACCCCGTTTCATCATCCTTTTCGGCATATTTCCCCTGGTAGCCATAACGGTACTTCGCATCCATGTCGATCCACTTCTGCTCCCTCAGCACCCCGCCCCAAGCTTCATAATCCGTTGCCTGCGCCACCAACGGTTTGTGATGGATCACGCTCACATCATCAAACCACACCTCGGTGTTCTCGCTCTCATTGCTCACCCAGATGTACACATAGCCCGTCTGGCCAATCACTAGTGGGTCAACAAATTTAATCAAATTATTTTGGTTGTAACCACTGCCCCGCTGGGCTTCTTCAAAGCCTGCGCTTGCTGGCACTTGCCACGCGCCACCGTTCACTACACCATAGCTGCTATTGAACACTACATAGTTCAAGTATGCCCTTGGTGCATTGGGGTCATCTGGGTTCATGGGCACGGCTGCCAGCACGCCTGCGTTGAGCGCGCTGGCTGCTTGCGTAATGCTTTCCAATCCATTGCTAAATACATATTCGCCTGTAAGTGTAGAGGCAATAATACTTTTGATCGGTGCTTTCGTATAACTGTCTTTGATCTTGAACCTCGCCCACGCACTTAGGTCTATCTGGTCGCCAGGGCTCACGCTCAGTGCTATCGCTGGCCCCACCGATTTTTCGGTTGCGCTCATGCCCGCCTGCCCGCTTATCCAATACAGGTACGCACTAGTATTGGGCGAAGGCGTGACCACTGGTGCGGTGTGGTTCATCTGTGCATCGCGCTTCTCAGTAGCAAATAAGTTTTTGAAGTACACATTTTCGCGCACGCGTGGGTTGGCGTAGGTGGCCGTACCATCATCTTCCATGGTGGCGGTGTATTCGTTGGTTTGCACACGCACTAAGGCGCGCACATTGCCTAGGTGGTCGGTGATCTCGTAAGCGGTTGAGCCTGCATCCGTCTTCGAGTCGTCCGCTGCCACGGAGTGTGCGGGGTAATAGGTTGCCAGTTTGCCTGCTCCATAGATCGGCACTTCGGTTTGTGTAGGCGCGCCCGTTCCGTTTTGTTCATAGATGCTCAACACATTGCCGCTGGCGTCTCTGATATACCACGTTATCTTGGCAGGTGTTGGTTGACCATCATAGACTTCTTTGGAGAGACGGAAGCCACGATCGTCATAAGTATATTTTACGGTTAGGTTCGCAGGCACTTTGCTGCTGCTCTTGTACACAGCTACTACTTTGCCTGTCACATCGTAATCAACATATTGGTCTTTCTCATTGGCGTCTGTTTTATCAACTGAGGTCATCTGACCAATAGCATTGTAGGTGTAGCTGGCATAGTTGCTCACGCTTAGCAACTTGTTGGTGTTCGCCTCGTAGGCATAGGTGGCAAAATTGTGTTGCAGTTGGCCGTTGTCGGTGTAGCGTTTCAGTGCTTGTATATTTCCGTTGGGGTCGTACGACATGGCGGTAAGGCGGTACGTGTTGCCTTGCATCACATAGGTGTTGGCAGCAAAATTTGGTTTAGCAAACAAGGCTTCCTTCAACTGATACTTCTCATCGTAGTCGTAGTGGTACATGCCACTAAAGTCTTCGCCTGCTACTTGGTACGCCTTATCGGTGCGCCAGCGCGCGGTGGTGATCAGGCCATTGTAGAGCACGGGGGCCGAGGTGGTAGCAGAGATGGGATCAGTGATAGTTACGGTCACAGGGTCACTGGTCACCTCGAAGTCTCCCAACCAAGTGTTGGTGATCTTATAGCGGTAGATGCCTTGGCGTGAGGGTGCGGCCAGGCTGACGGTGAATGTGCTAGCTGCACCTTGGTTATCGGCAGTTACATTTACCCAATTGCCTCCTGCATCTTGCTTCTGCCAAGTAAATATATTGTGTGCACCACTTTGCACAGACTCTATCTTAAGTTGTCCGTTCTCGGCAACAAAAAGATTAGCAGAGACAACTTTGCCTACCTGCGGAGAATAGGTCAGCTTCTTAAAAGGTTGCATGTTGGGTGCAGTGAAATACCGCTCGATATCTGCTACTAGGAATGCGTTGTTCTCCAAGTTGATAGTAAGCGAAGCCTTGTCGGTGCGCGCAGAGAAATCGGGCAGGCCTGTGAACTTGTTGTTGTTGAGGATGAACGTTTTCATCGATGGCATGTTCATCAACCAGGCTGGCACGGTGCCTTCAAAATTGTTGAACTTAAGATCAGCAAGGGTAAGCTTGGTAAGGCTTTGAAGGAAATCTGGGACTGGGCCAGCGATAGCCAATCTTTCCATGTAGAGTTCTGTAAGATTGGTGAGCTTGCTGAAAGAAGCTGGTATAGGCCCTGTCAATTTAGTATCGCCTAGAACGAGGGTAGACAGCTTTGTCCAGTCGCCCATCCAGTCAGGTATAGGGCCAGTTACATCATTAAAATGTATCCAGAAATCCTCCATGTTTACTAGCTTTTTCCAGTTAGTAGGGATCTCCCCAGCAAACCCATTGCTGAACAAGTACAAATGCCGCATAGAGATCATGTTTCCTAAAGAAGCAGGAAGAGTGCCACTTAGACCTGACCGAAAGCACCAGAACTCGTTTAAGCTGGTCATTCTTTCTATCGAAGAAGAAAGAGAACCTTCAAACTTGTTGTCGTTCAGGTAGAGTGCATAAACATTTGCAAGGTTATACAGCTGGTCTGGGATGGTGCTCGACAATTGGTTATAGCCCATGCAGAGAAAATATATTGACTGAAGGTTTCCAATGGCAGGTGGTATGGGGCCTGCTATTTTGTTCTTCCAGATATTGAGCACTTGCAACTCGGCCCAGTTGTCGATAGAGGTTGGAAGCGATCCGGTAAACTGATTTCCCAGTATGTCAAGGTAGTTGAGTTTGCTGCCCACTGGCACTTGGGCTGGCAGCTGCCCTGTCAATGCATTGTTCCTAAAGGTAAGCTTGGTGATAGGCAACAAATTGAACAGACGCTGCGGAAAAACACCGGTAAGGCCATTACTGTTCATTGCTATCTCAGAGATGTCCTTGTTTACTACCGTTACCCCGAACCATGTACCAAACTCTGCACTGGAGGCAGTGGCAGGCCACACTGCTGGCCAATTAGTTTTGTTGACCCAGTTGGCACCATTGGTATTGGCATAGAGTTCTTTCAATGCTTGGTACTCGATAGCATCGGCCACGGTGCCTTCGTCTCGCAAGTAAATGGGCGTAGATCGAATGGTCATTCCTGTGACCAGCGTATTGGTCATACTCCAGCGATAGACGGCAATATCACTTAGCGAGGGGTTGGTCTTTTTAAATGTTTTTTGAGTTGCGTCTTCGTTCAATGCATTTACATTTATCCAAGTGCTATCTGGTTGTTGTTTCTCCCAAACAACAGTAGAATATTGGCCAGTAGGTCGGGCGGGTATTACTAGGCTGGATGTGGTGTAGCCAATGGTGGAGAAGTCTTTAATGATATCTTGGGGGGCATACGTGAGTCCAGGCATGGTCACCCCCTTTAACAATTCAAGTTGTGAAAAATCCAGTTGGTTGTTTTCAAGCGGAATTATATTGTTGGCGTTTGGGTGAAAGCTAGTGGCAGAAATGGTCGATACCAGATCTCTGATCTCGGTAATCTGGTTATCTGCAAATCCATAATAATACGCTGTAGGGGTATTTAAGACAGACGCTGGAATACTCGTTAACTTATTGCCATTGGCACCGATATAAAAAAGATTAGGGAAAAGGGTTGGGTCAAAGGAGGGAAACTCTCCCGTGAATTGGTTGCCAGCAACAAGGTAAGCACTGATGTTTGGCCAATGGTTTATATCTGGCAAAGATCCTGAGAACTGGTTGGAGTTCATCTGAAAATCAACCATGGCATCACTAAAGTAAGAGGTCAATAGGGGGCCACTCAACTGGTTGTAGTTAGCAATAAATTGCACTAGTGGGAGTCTTGACAAGTCAGGCAGGGGCCCCGTCAACTTGTTGTTCTCTACCCTGAAATAAGCAAGCGTGGTCAAGTTACTTACTGATAAAGGTATCTCGCCTGTAAGCTGATTATTGTACAAATAAAGGTATCTGATATCGGGCAGATTAATCGAAGAAGGGATGGTGCCAGCAAATTGATTATCGTTCAAAGTCAGACCTGACAATGCTGGCATCTGCATGGTCCAATCAGGAATTGCTCCAGCAAAGCTGTTATTGTGAAGGTTCAATGTATTCAAAGCAGGCAAGAGATCTAATTGCTCCAACTCACTAAGCTGATTGTTGTTAACTGCTATCTCACGGATAACCTTGCAATTCGACAATTCCGTGGGTAGTGCCCCGGTCAATTGGTTGTCCCACAAATAGAGGTATTGTAGATTGATAAGGCTGCCAATGGTGCGCGGTATCTGGCCTGTCAATTTATTGCTGTATAGCTCGAGTGCCGTTAAATTGGCGAGGCTTCCTATCGAAGATGGGATGTCCCCAGTAAATTGGTTGTACTGGAGGTATAGAGAAATCAGATTTGTCAAGTTACCAATACTCGATGGAATACTGCCCGATAATTGATTGCTATTCAAAAATAAGTGCTTGAGATTGCTCAGAGTACCAGGTGCGAATTCGGGCAGGGGGCCTGAGAGCTCGTTGTTTGTCAGATCAATATAGAACAAATTGGGCGCACTGCTAAAATTCGGGAATGAGCCAGTACGGTGGGTACTTCGTAGGCCAAAATTGGTAATATTGGGTGTGTTCAGCCAAGCTGGCACTGGCCCCGGATTCAAGTAAACATTTTCACTCATGTCAAACTGTGCCAACTTGGTAAGCCCCGAAAGGTCTGGGATATCACCAGTAATAGCATTACCGCTCAGCCACAATTGTTGAAGCTCTGCTAACTGGTTCAGCGAAGTTGGCAGAATACCTGTCAACTGGTTCTGGGTCAAGTCCAAGAAATAAACAGCCTTAAGGTCACCCATGGAGGCAGGCACTACTCCTACCAAATGATTGCTTTGGAAACTTAAGGATTTCACGTCACCATTAACAACTCCCACACCAAACCATGTCGCAAATTGCGCGCTGGTCGCTGTGGCCGGCCAGGTAGTTGGCCAATTGGTTTTGTTGGTCCAGTTGGCACCGTTAGTGCTGGTGAACAAATCCTTCAATGCTAAGTACTCCATTTGATCCGATACCAATCCATTTGTGATAGAAGCACTTCCCGCCATGGGCTGCGTACAGTTGCTTGTGTTGGTGGCAATTACGGTATAGATACCCTCTTGCGTTTGGCCTGCCCACGTCAAAGGGCCGCTAGTTCCCGCAATAGATATCCCTATGTTGGCCCCGTTCAACTGCAATTGATAATTGATGTTCGCTTGAGAGCCGCTCAATAGGATATCCTTCCCCGACCCGTTGACGCTCGCCCCACCTCCTGTGACAAAGAACGTGCGTGGCATTGGCAGCACGGAGATGGTTGCACTGCCTGTCATTGTATTGGTACAAGAAGTGGTGGCGTTGGTGGCAACTACAGTGTAGGTGCCGGGCACGTTCGTGACCCACTGCAAGGGCTGCCCCGTGGTGCCCGCCAATGGCGCACCTACATTGCCGGCCGCGTTCTTCAATTGGTAGTTCACGCCTGTGGCGGAATTGCCCAAGGTAACCGTGAAATTATTGTTAGGTGTTGCAAAGGAGGCCTGTATACCATCAATGGGGGCAAAACTATCCAAGGCTATGTCCAATACAAGTTCTGAGGTAGACGGAGTCAACGAAGTATAGATCAATGTGCCATTTTGGTAGTAGCGCACCGTGCCCGATGCACGCTCGATGCGGAACAGATCGCCTGGTGCAAAACCACCAGCGTATTTGCCTGCCCCATCTTCTTGCACCTGCAAAGAGGCTTGTGACATATAAATTGCATAATCGACCGTCCCAAAACCACCACTGACCGACCCATAGGCACTAAGCCCTGCTATCTTGGTAGAGGCTGCCGCCTCGAATGTGGTGAACTCGATCCAACCATCGGTATTTGCGGTCAATCTCTCTACTGATGAGGCTGATGCCCCTAGCCCACTTATAGTGCTTTTGACAGAAGTAGGTGTGGTAGCAGCGTAGGCAGCGTTCCATGCGAGGCCCGTGGAGCAAGCTGCACCATTACCCGTAACCACCTCCGCTGTTGGCAATGTATTGACCGTGGCCATGACAGCTATCCTCGGACTGCTTTCGCAACCACTCGCATTGGTGATTGTGATATAATAAGTAGTAGTGGCCGCTATTGAAAGAGTCGTGTAGCTATCAGTGGTAATGGCCGCAGCGCTGGTGCGTAATGTGGTGCCACTCGTCAAGGCCGAGTACCACTTGAATGTACCTGCTATGGTGCTGGTGGCAGACAGTGTTACCGTGCCAGCACCACAGCGCGCGCCTCCTGTTGGCGCAGGCGCAACAGCGGCTGGATTGATGGTGGCTACAACTGCCTTCCTTGGTGTGCTCTCGCACGTGCCGTTGCTGAAGGTGACATAGTACGTGGTGATGGCACTTAGTGACGGGGTTGTAAAATTGTTGCTAGTGGCCGAGGCACTGGTTTGCAAAAGTGTGCCACCAACGAGCGCATTGTACCATTTAAATATACCAGCAGTAGTACTAGTAGCTGATAACGCAACTGTGCCATTGCCACAACGTGACTTGTTGGTGACGGTAGGAGCAGTAGCGGGCGAGCCTGTGTTAACAGTAGCTATCACCGCTGTGCGTGTGGCACTCTCGCAGTTTACACTATTCGTAAGCGAAACATAATACGTGGTAGTGACACTAATGGATGGGGTGGTGAAATTATTGGTGGTGAGACTAGCCGCGCTGGTCTGTAGCAAGGTGCCTCCTGTAGCCGCATCGTACCATTTGAATGTACCGGCCACGGTGCTATTGGCTGCGAGTGTCACTGTGCCAGCACCACAGGTAGAACCTGCGGTGCTGGTAGGTGCAGGGGGTACTGCATTGATGGTAGCTGTTACAGCGGTGCGCAGACTGCTCTCACAGTTGATGGCACTTTTAAAAGTAACATAGTAGGTGGTAGTGGCAGAGAGAGATGGCGTTGTGAAAGTATTGGAGGTCAACGCTGCTGCGCTGGTCTGCAATACCGTTCCACCGGTCAATGCCGAATACCAATTGAACGTGCCTGCGGTGGCACTGGATGCAGCTAAAATTACAGTGCCTGCACCGCAACGAGAAGCAGCGGTTACAGTCGGTGCTGTTGGTAGCGGGTTGATCGTTGCAACCACCGCAGTGCGCGGAGTACTTTCGCAGTTAGCGGCACTTTTAAAAGTAACATAATAGGTGGTAGTGGCAGAGATAGACGGAGTGGTAAAACTATTGGTGGTCAATGCTGCTGCGCTGGTCTGCAGTAACGTTCCACCAGTCGATGCCGAATACCAAGTGAAAGTACCTGCGGTCGCACTCGAAGCGGATAAAATCACAGTGCCTATCCCGCAGCGAGAACCCGAGGTAATCGTAGGAGCTGTGGGCAATGCATTGACAGTTGCTGTAACGGCAGTACGCGGAGTGCTTTCGCAGTTGGCGGCACTTTTAAAAGTAACATAATAGGTGGTAGTGACAGAGATAGATGGAGTGGTAAAACTATTGGTGGTCAACGCTGCCGCGCTGGTCTGCAATACTGTGCCACCGGTCAATGCCGAATACCAAGTGAACGTACCTGCGGTGGCACTAGAGGCAGTTAAACTAACAGTACCCGCACCGCAGCGAGAAGCTGCGGTAAATGTAGGAGCTACAGGCAATGCATTGACAGTCGCTGTAACAGCAGTGCGTGGTGTGCTTTCGCATGTGCCGTTATGGAAAGTGACGTAATAGGTGTTAGTAGTAGAAATAGATGGCGTAGTAAAGTTATCGGTGGTTACAGAACCGCTTGTTCGCAATGCAGTGCCACCAGTAAGTGCTGCATACCAGCGAAAAACACCTGCTGATGTACGACTTGCCGACAAGGCTACTGTGCCAGTACCACATCGGCTACCATTTGTAACGGTGGGTGCAGGAGAAGCACATTGAGCCGAGGCTTTTCCCGTTAGTAGAAAGGATGAGAATAAAAAAATGAGATAAGCCCTACGCATTTAAAATTGCTTTTTATTGACTGATGATTTCGTACCCCGTACACTTAAAATCAAAAAGAGTCTTTGTACTTTGATTGAAAATGCCTAAAGTGATCCACAACTTCCCGTTAATCCGTTTGATGGAGACAGTTCCTTTCTTATCCGCATCCGCCACTTGGAAAAGGACGCTGCCATCTTTCTCCAAGTCTGTCCATGAAGTATCTGTTTTTTTTATCACGTAAGTTTGAACAGTCTGTACCGAAGTCACTTTTGAAGGGTGTACTTCTATTTTGTCTGGGCGGGTGACTACATCACCAAACTGGCTAGCCACTGTCCCCTTCACAATATCCATCACCGATTCCACTTTCCACTTGATGGTTTTACTATTGATTTGTGCAAAGCCAGTTGAGGTCAATAGAATAAGAAATAGGATGATAGAATATTTTCTGAAAACCTCACCCTCGTTCCCTCTCCAGAGGAGAGGGATGACTGTATTTGCTGGGCTTATTCTGTACTTGTTCATATTCTGCTTTTATAAAAGTGTCTTATTGTCCACCCGAGCCAGACGGCTTTGTCCCTACTTCAAAATTTTTATTTCGTAACGTTTCCATGCTAGTGCGCAACATGGTTTTGTAAAGCGTGATCGGGTCTGATTGAACGGCCACTCTCTGCTGATCCTCCTCTCCTACCATGGGGAGTTTATGGAAATTTTGGGGATCCAGTAAGTTCACTATGGGTGTCATACTTCTTTCATAATATTCGAGTATCATACCGAACACATCTTTACGCACACCATTCAAATTGGGGCTGTCCTTTCCCGGGTCTTTGCTAAGCGTGGCACTGGAGGAATTACTGTCGTCTGGATGGTTGATCTGCGTCAGCCAGCCGTGTATGTTATAGACAAAATCAATGCCCTGTAAGTTAGTGGCAAGCACTACGCGCTTGAGCGGACCGTGCAGGTAGTAGAAATATTCTGCCTGCAATGTTTTCTTGGTACCATCTAAACTAGTATAGACTTTTTGTAAGCGCTTGTTCTTGTCATACTCGTAGTGATGATAGAATGCATCTTGTTCCGTGCTGCCATTAAGCGCTTTGGTATAGGTAGTTAGCACATTGCCCAAAAAATCATACGCGTATTGAGTAACAAAAGTAAATGGAAGAGCAACGGGCTTCTGTGCCATCCATGTCACTCGACCGAGTTCGTCATAGCTATACCACGTTTTAGTATTAGCGTTTTCTGTACAAGAAACAGCCCCACGCACGTATGACTGTGCAAATCCTGATGGTAGCGAAGCAGTTGGTAGCTCCACAGGAAAATCATAATAGGTTTTTACCCAGTCAATTTTATCTGCCAAAGTATAATCGGATTGATCGGCAAACTCCAAACCAGTAAGTGAAGCATAGGTAAGTGTAGAACCTTTGTACTCGCCCGACTCTAGAGGGCGACCCAAGTCATCGTAGTTGGTATATGAGAACCTGCCCTTTCCCGCAATGACCCGAGTTTCATTGTCCTTCTGCTGGGCATTTTGCGAGAAGCGTATCTTGCCATCTCTACGATATTTGTAATTAGTTGTCCCTGCATCTTTCTCCGTCATAGAAAGCAACCAACCTTGATGATTGTAGGTGTGGGTACTTTTGTCAATGTCTTGATATGCCACCGTCCCTGATTTCCATTGCTCATATCCATTGGGGGAAACACTTACAACCAATCTTCCCGCATCATTATAGAATTGGTAAGCAATGTCGCTGAAGTAGTTGGTGTAAGTGACTTTCACTATGCCCGTAGTAGGTACTGCTCGATAAAATCCTGCGTCAAGCGTGTACGTATGGGGTAAGGCAGAAGTGAGCTTGGTGATAATTGTATTAGTGAGTGTATTCTCTAGCACATAATCGGAAGTGCCCGTAATGGTCACTGACTGCGTAGTCGTACTGGGTGCGCCTAATACATAAAAGTAAGCCATCTTATCTGACGACACCGAAGAGGAAAAAGGTTTTGTACCCTTTCTTGCCGTCATGAGTACCTTTCCTGATTTGTCGCTGATGCTCACCACATACCTTTCGTTTTCATCGCGCACTACTGTCTGTACGCCTTCTATTTTGTCGAGCTTAGGAATACCAAAAACAATTGCTCTCTTATCCAAATAATCAGTCAGCTCATTGGCAGCATCATTGCCCACTGGGAATGTGCCCTTCAATACTTCTCTGCCCGATCCAATAAAGTGAGTGTCTCCCGGCTGTGAAGATTTACGCTCTTCGCCTGTGCCGTCTTCGTAGAAATCGGTGCGGGAGAACAACCGCTTGGCCGTGGGTACATCCTTTTCGTTCCATTGGTTTTGCGCGCTGTAATAATTGCCAAGAGTACCTTTTTGATCGGTGCTCAATGGGTCTGCATTATCAAAATCAGCATAAGAAAGAGGCTTGCCGTTCTTGTTCCTTGCAAACATTGCATTGTACGTGAAATCATTTTGAAGGATGGGTGCGGACATAGTACCGCCCACCGTGCGGTCATATTTGTCTTTCAAAGATTGTGAAGCAAATACTACTGGCAGGTTGTTATGAAAAGTTTTTGTCTGTGATTGAAGGGCTTGGCCTCGTTGGTCAAAATAGCTTTTGCTTTCTGAGAGAATTGTATTGGCTGGGGTACCATCAAAACTTTTGGTGTGTACCCAGTTCAAATCTGTATCGCTGCGCAAAACAATATTGAGGGTAAGCGTTGGCCCCCAAGTACCGGTTAGGTTATCTTTACCTCGAATAAATAATTGATTCTCTTCAAAGGCCAAGCTCTTACTTGCAAAAGGTTTGTTTATTTCAATCCCCTGTGATGAACTGACAAAATAATAAGTAGCGTATTGATTAATCCGATCGATATCATCGTTTGTAAGGTAAAGTTCATTATAGCCATACCTTTTAATTTGGGAAACTACGGCTAAAGGTGGAATTGTATTTACTTGAACATTGACAACACTGGAAGCTGCAGTCCAGCAGCTAGTGGAGGCTACAAATGATCGCAGATAATAGAATCCAGATCTGGATGCTGTAAAGTTATTTGACGTGAATCTTAGATCGGTTGATGTCCTATTTAAGTCAGTAGAATTGTCACCAATCTGCCAATAATGTGGATTAATGACCCAACCCCCAGCGGTACTGATTGTAGATTTGCGATAGCCTTCATCTAAAACTGTCAGAGGAGCAACCTCCGTTTTATCTAACACAATCGCAATTGGTGAACTCGGTGCATAACACCCAGGACCTGTATAATCCAAATTAAATGTTGTGGTTTGTGTGAGCCCATTTGCTTGCAATGTTGCACCAACACCATTGAAACCAGATGGGCTTGATGACCATTGCAAGTATTGGTGTAAGTGTCCTGGTACACCAGAAACAGATAGTAAAACATTACT
Source organism: Cyclobacteriaceae bacterium (assembly GCA_046155095.1). Taxonomy (GTDB): domain Bacteria; phylum Bacteroidota; class Bacteroidia; order Cytophagales; family Cyclobacteriaceae; genus ELB16-189. The sequence goes on along the minus strand of JBJXEB010000125.1, from coordinate 88,175 downwards.
ATCTCTGCTGCTACATAAACTGGAAGAGGTTGCATTTATTATAAGAGCTGGTGAACTATCGTAAACGGTTATTGGAAGGGTGAAAGAACAGTTATCTCCACTCGTAAAAGTACTGGTTGGCTGAATTCCTCCCCCCCCTCCACCACCGCCTGTCTGAATAAACGAAACATCAACAGTGAGTTCAGTTGTCCTGGCCGATGTGAAAGTGACATCCACATGTGGATTCGGTCCATTTCGAAGAACTACTCCACCTAAAGTCCAAGTGTACATTGCCTGAACACCAATCTCTACATCTATAGGATTAACCCAAAAAGTGTACGATTTGTCAGTACAATAAGTTGATGATGATGCGCTGGATCTGATTTCGCATGGAGAAGGTGGTGGTGGCGGTGGTGGTGTGCTATAGGGCACTGTAACTTGCCCACCTAAATAACAAGCCGACCCACTGTAATTCAAATAAAATGTGGTAGTTGCATTTACACTGGTAGCATTAAGGGTAGTACCTCCACCAGAATACCGACTAGGGCTTGAAGACCAATACAAATACTGCTGCTGATCAGTTGGTACTGCAGTCGATGTTGATAATTGTACATCTCCAATACCAACTAAGGCCGTTGGTGATGCCTGAACAGATAGTCTTGTGGTTTCAGAAGCATACACCGTAAGTTCCTGTGGAATACACCCTCTACTGCTAGATGGCGTTGCTACACCTCCACCTGCCGATGTGGGGAAAATACCGCCACCACCACCTCCGCCACCTTCATCGATACCAACATAAATCTGATAATATCTCGATGTGGGAAGATAGATACTTGCTGTAGGCCCATTTTGGCCATCGACTGGAACACCATTTAAATACCAAGTGTAAATGTTCCCAACTGCGCTAGTGGTAAACTCGTAAGCATTGCCCTTACAAAACGAGATTGCATCTGTGGTAATAGGACATGGAGGATCAGTAACAGGTACAAACACTCCAGAACCTACATAACATTCGGGGCCTGTATAAACTAAGTTAAATGTGGTAGAAACGCTTACACCAGTTGCGGTCATGGTCATTCCTGAACCATAGTATCCTGCTGGAGTTGAATACCATTGTAAATATTGCTGCTTATCCGCAGGTACCGATGATACTACCGACAATGCAACATCGCCTGTTTCATATAACACAGTAGGTGAAGCGATTACGCTAAAATAAGTTGGGCTTTCGGTAACGTCAACTATTAATTGAGATGAGCAATCGTCAAATCCAATGGCTGTGGAGGTTGGTTGTATGCCTCCACCTCCCCCCCCACCAGTTTCAAAAAGACCCACATTTACCTGAATAGTAAAGCTGCCAGTGGACGGAAAAGTGATTTGTACACCATTATTTGGACTACTGCTACGTATGATAGAACCATTTAGCATCCACGTAAATCTGCTCTCGGCACCTGGAACATCTTCAGGTGGGCTAACCCAAAAATAATGCGGCTTTCCAACACAATATGTCTCTGCATCTGAGTTAATATCACACGAAGCCTGAGCACTTAATTTTAAGCTAACAACAACAAATGCAATTGTTGTAATCAATCTGGCCATACGAATATATCCCATAGCTAGTTTGGATTAATAAATTGACTACAATCACTAGATGGCGTACAGTTACCAGATGATTCACGGATATCTTCAGGCAGTTGATACTTATAGCGAGTACCTTCCAGTTCCCAATCTCCGCAGGTAGGATTCCAATTGTAAAAAAGGTACATACCTGTTGGGCAATACAAACTGCCCTGTTGTATAAACTCGCAGTCCGCTCTATATAGTGGGCTTGGTACTGGCCCTGGTTGATCAAACTCTACTCTCACCCTATGGTCACCAAGCACCCCTACAAGCTTGCAAGCATCACCTAGTAAAGTAGCTTTAGCCCCATCATACAATGTAACTGGTGCAGTCAAATAATTTATTGGTTTTCCATCTACAGAGAAATACAAGCCATGATTGGTACAATTACTTGCCGCGTTTATTACGGCCTCTCCTCCTTGTAAAACTTGAGTAGATGGCGCTATTGTACCGCCAGCACCTGCTCCTGTATTAATTGTAACCATAAAGAGAGGACTCTTCAATCCATAATTATAATTGATCTCACTGATCTTAGACACGCCTGGTACATTCGCCTGAAAGCTTTCCTTATAGGTTTCCCTTAGCCTGCCCATACCATCGTAACGGTACTCGGTATATAAGTTATTATTATCTAAAATGTGTGTTAGCTCGCCCCAGTTGTTATACACATAGCTGGTCATGGCAGCTTGGTAGGGATGCACGCGGAAATCATCGAAGTAAGTTTGAGTGTTTCCGCTTTCGCACCAAATCCTGACGTTGTCATTTCCACTGACTCCAGAAATGTCTGCCTCCAATAAGTACCACTCTCCTGCTTTACCTTTATTTATTACAGAAGCAGATTGAGTAGCTCCCCCATCAACGTGATAATTGATTTTTGCATCCGTGCGTGTGCTCCAAACACTCACATGATATGAATTACTTTGTTCTCCCGTTGAAAACCAAAAAGCTTGTTGGCCAGGCAAAGTCAAAAGAGAACTGGAGCCAGTGTGGGCTTTTGCTAGGGAGCGCGTTGCACCGTTCGTAACCGGTACATAAATATTGTTTCCTAGTTCATACACACCAGCAGAGGAACCTATTTTTGGTTCTTCCTCTGCACCAGAATAGCCAATCTCATAATACTTTCCATTGGCTGCTGTACCCAACACCCGAGTTCGATCTTGGGACATGATGGTAGCAGCATAGTGATCATTGATGTCTTTGGCCTCCAGCGCATGAGAAAAATAATCGTACTTGGTAATCTCTGCATTCTTCTGCCAACCCGAAGTCACTATGGCATTATCTCCCCAAGCATCGAAAGGCGTAAAAGTTGCTATAGGTTGTAGCCCATCACTGGTTACTGCAAGAGGTACATTCTGATCTCCACCAATAAAATTAAAACTGGATTTCTGGCGCCAGATACCTGGCTGCTTGGAAGCATTCTGATTAGTTGATATACCCAATACGTAAGTCTGGTCTGACCAAGTTTGGGCGGAGGCGGAGACAATGCCGAACTTGTTGGCTTCCACTGGGTTTGACTTATACGTATCATTGACCTTAAATGTAGCACTGGCAGCTTCCTGAGTAAGCATGTTCATTTTACCTAAACCCATTTCTGGATACACTCTGTAGGCAGGTGTAACCTCTGTAGCAAATTGGTTTCCATAGCCATCGGTACTAATTGATTTAGTTACTTGGCCAGAGAAGTAATCAAAGGCTAGATTTTCTTGAGTAGTCACTATGCCAGTTTTAAAATTGGTACTTGTTTGGCTGACCTGAACCGATGGAAAACGATGCTTTTGGCTAATAATGCCAGACGGTTTTGTAATGTTATCGATTAATTTTCCAGTTTCCTTAATTTTCCGGGCGTCAACAAATGTTTCATCTACAACCCCTTGGTTATTAATCTTGCTTGTTGCCAATTGAGTTTTATAATTTGAAGGGGTAAGTACATCATGTAAATATCCATTTGTTGTTTCAGATATTTTTCTTCCCTCAGAATCATACAAGGTTATCTTCTTAAGATTTCCGACTCTTGAACTATAATCATAAATATCCACTCTATTGCTGTAAGAGCCTATAGACGCACCAGTTGTGAAATCAATTACATTTGAACCAAACCCAGCTTTATCGATAGAAACCAGATCAGATGTATAAGTTTCAAATTCATAGATCGAATAATTAGGTAATTGGATCGACCCATTTTCTCTAAACTCATTCAACTTTACTTGGTTGTATATTACTCCCGGGGGAGGTAACTCCCTAGAATTGGCGAATAGATTTAAAAAATTACCATAAATTTTCTCAAAATAAGTCTTCTTATAGTTTTCTAACTCAACTTTCTCGTGAGATTTAACACATGAATTTGAATTGGGTGGTAGAACTTTTATCGGCACCTCAAATCCAACTGGCTCGTACGAAGTGATTCCGTTTGTATAGGTGTATGAAGATTGATTTTCAGTTCCGTTTGATTCAATGGATAATTTAGTGACCCTTACATCTCCACCATAGATAGAGGCAACCTTATTACCAATCAATTCTCCCCCTATAAATTCGGGAACGTCAAAATTATACGGTGCGCGATCGGGGCCAGATGTTCCATCCTCTGCACGGTCGTAAAAAATACCCTCTTGGTCACCAGGATTAGCATTTCTTATTACTCCATCTGATGTTGTAAACCACTGGCTTACATTTTCACCTACGTATATAGTAACAAAATTATCGCCCAACTGAATCACACTTCCTCCAATCCATTCTTTCTTTTCCCATACAGAAAGTTCTGATAATTTAGTACCATTACACTTCACTGGATTTAAGACCCAACTATTAGTACCCCTTCTTCTGAACATCAGCGTACCATCAAAACTTTGACCATTGGTTATTCCTAAATTGCTTGGGTGATCGTACAAAATTAACTTAAAAGCATAATTATTACCTGAGACCTTTTGTACTTCTTTTACCAATACGTTTGACAATCTCTTCAACGAGTTAACATACCGATCTCCCTCATAGTCTAATCTAACAATTGCGCCTATAGGATTTTTTATTGCTCTGAGCGACCAAACATCAACTGACCTACTTGAGATGGAGTTTGTTCTTCGGGAAACGTTTTCATTACCTAAATTCACATAATCGCTTTTGTACATACCCCACATGTCGTATAAATCTTTATTATAGGGCGGATTTTTGGTTTTTGTAAATTGAATGGTGCTACCGTTTAATCCTGATAAGTTCCACCCGAGAGTAGAAGATGCGCCCCTACCATAGATTAATGAACATTTAGCACTGCTTTGAGAGTTTACCTTACTGATATACCCGTAATACAAATCATTGTTGATTGGAGAGTTAAATTTAAACAAGTCACCTTCTTTAAGCTCTGATGTATCAATATTGCTAATGCTTAAATTATTAAATATTGAACCACTCAATGTACCCGTTAATGGTTTTTCATTTAATTCATACTCAAACTTTGTTTCAGGTATTAAATCAGCCCATTTTCTACCAAAGATTTTAAGGCTTTTTAATGTAAGCTTACCTGCTTTTTCAGATGAAGGTAAGTTAGGAGTATTTTGGACATCTAATGCAGAAATAAAACTGTTAGAAGTAAAAGGTGCTAATGTATTAGTGTCACTGATGAGTTCAATCCCTTTTATCGAAACATTTCTCAGGTCATTTTCAATATCAGCTACATCATGAATATCAAGCACATTGGTTCCTAGATGATAGTTTGTAGCACCGATCGAATGGGAATAGTTTGCTGTTCGTCCTTCTAAATCAGAATAACCTGTCAAGTCCTCATTCTTAATCAAATAAATCTTTTTTAGTTTCAGTTGGCTGGTTGGTTGATTGGTAGTACTACCGACTGTTTTAGGTAAAAACCCTCCCTCATCAATATTAACTGTAGTGCTATTTGGGGTTTGTACTGCTTCATTAAAAAGGTTGACAGTACCCTTTGCATCATTCCTGATCTCCTTAACGAATAATGCAGTGTGGCTTTGAGTTTTTATAGAGTTTAGATAATAAACCTCCTTCTTCCCCTTTGAAAAAAAATTGTATTGAAGATCAACGTCTTTATTATACCCTTCAGCTGGGTTTCTCCAATTATAGTTTCCTGTCCATTTTCCGTATTCAAAATTTACCCAATAGCCATAGTCCCCATTGTCGGCAATACCATTTTCATTTTTATCATAGAAATCGGGGCCAGTAACAGTAGTTAACAGCCATGTATAAGCGTATTTCTGAGTTCTCTTATAATGATTGAAGAAATCTTTACCATTTTCATCTTTATAGCCAGAATAGGTGTATTCATCAAATGCATAAACAGGTAGGGCATAATGATAAGATACTCCTGAAGGGTTCGTTATTTTAAAACCACCAATTTGGTCTCCTGGTGTATCAAGTGAAACCTCAAGTGTATTGGGATCAATAGAATATGCATAATAGTCACGACTAAATCCTTTCGCTCTGGAGTCAATAAAACCAGCTCTCTGTGCGACATTTGAGTTAATATCAATCAACTCTCCAGTTACTTGATCTCGCGGAGGACTTATCTCATAATTGGTAAACCATTGTACTGACTTAGATCCATAAAGAAGGTTTTTCTCTTTGTCATAACCATCTTTATCTGACTGTCCCGTGCTTTGAGTATCATCAAAATCATATGTCAATACAGAAGTATTTTTGAAGGAAGGAGGTGAATAAATAAATCTATTAGAAAAATCATTGATAAATCTAAATTGAACAGGCTTCGTGTTTCCTCCAAGAGGGTAGCTTTTGACCGTATATTGGTCATCTTTGTTCTTTTTGTTTTGACGATACAAGAATGACTTATAATGGTAGGGTTTTATACTACCGGCAATCCCCTGCCCCAAAACACTATAATGGTCATAATCAGCAAAGCTTCCATTTAATTGTTCATCTGGTTTTGTCTGTAAATTGTCAAGGTTATTGAGGAGATCATACGTATCAAATGCCTTATGATCTAAATCCCCTTCGCTCAATATTGTCTTGGGATAATAGAGGGAGCCGTTTGTTAATACTGTGGCAGTCTCATCCGTCCAATATCGCTGATAGGAAGCCCCTAAGTGAACGGTTAAAACATTGCTAATAGGTATTGATATCGAATAATCATAGCCAGAAGTGCTCACACTGCCTGACTTTCCATTATGGATACCAACACTCCCGCCTCCTACTGATACGGATGGTCCTCCACCCGAAGATGATAAACTGGCACCTAATATCGAGTGACTAGTTCCTTTTTCTCCTTTCTTGTAGCTAACTCCGGCATGAATATAACTGCTAGTAGCTCCATCTTGATCGATTGAGGCGCCAGCTTGAAGACCAAGATTAAAGGCCTTTCCTGAAGTTTGTGCTAGTCCAACACTTACGCCTGTGCTAGAATAATGGTCTCCATATGGGGTGATACCTATAGTTGTGCTAACATTGGCACCCGATTCAAATCCATATCCCGCACCTACATACCCTCCAACTCCAAATCCTTTATTTGAATCGTCTGAAAAGGTGAGGCCCGCACTCACATTAGGTCCCAATGCCTTACCAACTGTGACTCCAACACTATAAGTACTTCTGCTACCACCTACCCAAAAAGACCTATCAACTCCGGGGACATCTTTGAAATCATCAGCATACCCACTAACCGTCCTATTAAGCGCCCCAGGATTCAGCGTCCACCCTAAGCCCACCCAACTAGCATCTTCATTGGGTTGTATACCTGCGTGATAAGATAATGATAAAGGATACCCACCCGCAGGGCCTGGCACTTCGAGCAAAGGAATATTATATGTAAAATCACCAGTGGCCAAGTTCACCATATCCGTAGTATCAACGGGCTCAAAACTAGTAGCCTCGGGAGCAGTTGGCCCAGAGGTGAGTGCCCAGGAAATAGTGGGGGCTAAAACATTAAGGAGGTTGGCAAGGATAAAAACAACAGCCCAAGGGCGGGCTAGTTTGCGGATAGCGGTGATCATTTTATAGGGTTAGGCCAAACAACAATTACAGTGCAAAAAAAGCAGAAGCAGAGCAATAAACTAACTTTAGTTAAAGAAATAGTTTATGCCTATTGTACCGTACTTAAAATGATAAGTGAAGTGATTTTTATAACAGATTGATTACAAATAGTCTATGGTGAATAGTTGGCCTCATATTAAGTTTCTGTTATGCTGGGGGGAGGTGGGTTTTTTTAGGTTTGGCTTATAGATTGTTGGTCAGGCGACCAACAATAACAGGGGGTTTGGCTTTGGGCGTAGATTGTTGGTCAGGCGACCAACAATAACGGGTTTCAGTTGGTCGCCTGACCAACTTCCTCTCAATACTATCTTCCGCGTATCATCCCACGTTTCGGGTCAGGCGACCCGCAACAACAAACTGAAGTTTCAACGATGTAGAGTTGCCACAGACTAATTTTGACCTTCGTTGTAGTTGGTCGCCTGACCAACAACACTCAGTCGAACTTAATTTGCCTCTGCTGTTCTTGATTTGGCTTAGGGGATAGATTGTCGGTCAGGCGACCAACAATAACGAGAACAGGACTCCGCAAACTATTGCTGAGATAGAGTGGACAAATGAGGGCAATTATCTAAATCATTTACCTTAAAACGAGTTCGGTTGTTACCTAAATTCATTCCGAATTCATTGAGATTGAACTGCACCCAAGTTTGTTCTTTTGCTTTCTCTTTGTTGAACACCACCAAGATGTCCGTGGAACTTCCCAGTCCGTAGGTGCGGTTCAAAATAAAATCCGCCACAGATATAGTGTCGCTGGCACTGGTGGTCATGTTGACAAACTCAGGCACACGGAAAGAAAGCTTCTGCACCATCTCACTGTACTGTCCGAAGCCTTGTGACTGATCCAATGCTTCCTTGCCAGATCTGGAGAGGCTGAGTATGAAGTAATAATAATTTTGGTATTTCTTTCTGGCTTTTGTTATTGCTTCTTGGGTGGAGTTCTCCCCTACTTCTTGCTTGATTAATAAATCAGTAGGGCGGTAGGTAACAGTTACTTTATAATCGCCCACTTCATTGGTCTTCTTCAATCCATTCTCTTCGTTTTGTATATAAGCAACCAATTCTTTTTCGGAGGAGAATGATTTGGGCTTACAGCCAACCACCAATACAATTAATAACAGAGGAAAGACTTTCATTAGGTGTTGGGCATTAGGACTTAGGGGTTAGGACTTGGACAACTTTAAAATCTTACATCTTACATCTCAAATCTTAAATTACTTACTTCCCTTGATACTCTGCATTCAGTCCCTCCAATACTTCTTCGGTAATATCCATGTCATCTTCTGCGTAGGCAATATTGCCATAGTCGGTAGCCGCGAAAATGATGCGGTAGCCCTTCTTCTTACCATACTTCTTCAGATAGGCGTTGATCTGCGTGATCACTTGCGTGGTCATCTGCCCATCTTCTTGCTGCGCCTTGGTGGTCATTGCTTGTTGGAATTCGCCTAATTGCTTTTGCTTTGACCTCAGCAACTCTTGTGTCAATGCTTTTTCTTTAGCTGTCATCTTGCCCACTTCCTTCTCATATTTCATGATCGAGCCTTGCAATTCTGAAGTGAGTGTGTCCACATTGGCCTTCCATTGCGTAGCCTTTTGTTGGTATACTTTTTTTGCTTCTTGCATGCCTTTGAAGCCGTTCACCAATTTGTTGGAGTCTACGTAAACAGTTTTCTGCGTGTCAGTAAAACGCAATGCATAAAGAATGGATACGGCTACTAAAAGGATCCCGATGGCAAGCCATTGAAAAGAAAATTTCATTGCTGGTTGGGTGGGTGTTTGTATTTTTTGTGACATGGGGTGCAAAAGTAAAGATTTGAAATTTAAGATTTAATAGGCAGCTGGTAGTCATGAACGCTCAAATCTAAAAATCATAAATCAATAATCCACAATAGCAATGTGCCCTCAAATCTTAAATCTAAAATCCTAAATCTTAAATCTCTAATTAGGTTTATAGTATCCCATCGCCTCAGGCATCCAACCATTCAATTGAGTGATGCGTGTTTCATCAGATGGGTGAGTGGACATAAACTCCGGTGGCTTCTGTCCGTTTGCCCCTGCAGTCATGCGCTCCCAAAACTTGGGTGCTTGCTGTGGGTCATAGCCCGCCATCGACATAAAGATCAAACCAATATGGTCTGCCTCTGACTCGTGCTGACGAGAAAACTTTAACATTCCCAACTCAGCACCCGTGCCCACTGCTTGCATAAATATTTGCTGCGTCATAGTAGGATTGCTGCCCATTGCCGCACCCAATGTTGAAAATCCAAATTGCTGAAGTAGTCCTTGACTCATGCGTTCGCGCCCATGATTGGCAATGGCATGAGCAACTTCATGACCCATTACCACCGCAATGCCCGTCTCATCTTTACAAATCGGAAGGATGGCAGTATAAAAAGCAACCTTTCCGCCCGGCATGCACCACGCATTTACTGTCTTGTCATCTTGTATCAAATTGAACTCCCATGCAAAACCAGCCAATTGATCGGAAGCATTGATCTTGGCCATGTATTGCTCTACGCCCTTTTGGATTTTTGCGCCCACACGTTTGATCATCGCCACTTGCTCTTGGTTAGTAGAGAGTGGACCTTTTTTTAATACCTCTTGATATTGAGTTGCCGACATGCCATTGATCTCAGAGCTTGAAACCAAGTCGAGTTGCTTGCGACCCGTAAGTGGCACAGTGGCACATCCATAAAGCAAGAGAACAACTATAAGTACGGAGCTAAATTTTTTAATCATAAAAGAGAGTTTAATATTCAATTGCCAAAGATAAAACCGTTAATCATAAAAAGTATGAAAAAACAAGTCTAAAAACGGGTAATAGCCTCAGATTGTTTATAAATTTGCTGAAACTAACTGCTTCCATGAGGATTTTTGCCATCGGCCGCAATTATGCGGAACATATACAAGAGCTGAACAACGAACGACCGGACGAGCCAGTCATCTTCACTAAGCCCGATACGGCTGTGCTGCGCAACAACGCTCCATTCTACTATCCGTCTTTCTCAACAGATGTTCACCACGAAGTCGAATTAGTGTTGCGTATTTGTAAAGAAGGAAAAAACATTGAAGAAAAATTCGCTTCTAAATATTATGATGCGATTGGCGTAGGCATCGACTTTACCGCGCGCGATATTCAAACCAAATTGAAAGCCAAAAGTTTGCCTTGGGATATTGCCAAAGGTTTCAATGGCTCCGCTCCCATCTCAGATAAGTTCATACCTGTAGAGCAATTCAAAGACATCAAGAACATCAACTTCAAGTTGGAAGTAGATGGGCAATTAAAACAACAAGGCAATACGAATCTGTTACTTTTTTCGTTTGATTATATTATCGCTTACTTATCGAAATTTTTTACGCTGCGCACCGGAGATTTGATTTTTACCGGAACACCCAAAGGCGTGGGGCCAGTGTCGATTGGAAACAAATTAACCGCATACATTGAAGATGAGAAGCTGTTGGAGTTTGAGGTCAAGTAATTTTTCGCTTACTGTTTTCCTAGTATTTTTTTCAGCAGGCGCAATAGCTCAATTCAGTTTGGCAGATGAGCTATTGCCACCTAAATCCATAGAGCTTTCGCCTTATCTTTTCCCCGTCAACCCAGGGCAACCCAATTTTTTGGCTGGCACGATGGGTGAACTGCGATCCACCCATTTCCATGCGGGTATTGATGTACGCACCAATAACATGGTTGGAGTTCCCATTCTCTCCACACAACAAGGATACATCTCTCGCATTATTGTCGGCACTGGTGGCTACGGCAATGCCATGTTCATCGCACACCCTGATGGGCATACTTCTCTCTACGGACACTTGGATCGGTTTAAAGGAGCAATAGCAGATCGCATTTTAAAAGAACAATACAAGAGAAAATCATTTGATATAAATATTGAATTCGATTCCAATCAGTTTAAGATCAACCGAGGCGACACGATTGGGCTATCTGGCAATACAGGAGGATCGAGCGGGCCGCATTTGCATTTTGAAATCCGTGATCCAAATAATGAGGCTTTGAATCCGTTGGCATTTGGGTTTAGTGAAGTATCCGACAACTTAGCTCCTATTGCTTTCAAAGTAGCCTTGACAACGTTAGATGTTAACTCACGGGTCAATAATCGGTTTGGTCGCTACGAATTTAGTTTGGTTCGATCTGGAAAAACAGCATTGTTACCTTTTCCCATTTTCGCTACGGGAAGGATTGGAGTAGAAATCTTAGCACATGATAAAATTGACGTCTCTCAATTCCGTTGTGGCATCAATCACATTGAGATGCAAGTTGATAGCACCCGTATTTTCACGCAAGAAATCAGTAAGATCAACTTTGAGGAAAGCTCAGACATTGTGGCACTCATGGATTACAAATCGTTGAAGACAAAAGGAAGTCGTTTCAATCGACTTTATGTGGCAGATGGCAATCATCTTGATTTTTATAAGGATGTAATTTCAAAAGGGGCTATTGCGATGAAAGACGGGCAGCGGCAGGTGTTGATAAAACTGCGCGACAATGCGGGCAATGAAAGCAATATCAAGTTTTCATTGAAGGCCGACCCAATCACCAACCAAGTTCCATTCTTAGAGCCGATGCTCAAGCCCGTTGATTACGACATTCAAGAAAACACACTGATACTAAGTTCAAAAACATGTGCGAATAAAAAACCATCAACAGCCAAATTGTTTTCCAAAGACAAAGCAGAAGAGCTAACACCAAACTACTTCAGTGCAAACAAACAAGTTTACTTGATCGACCTGCGGAAAACACTTCCTGATTCCGTCAAGACTTGTTCGGGCTTAATTCATTTTGATTTTAAAGACATCGTTCCATCAGGGACCGACTACGATTATTACAGCGATCTGCTTGATATTAAATTCAAAGACGGAAACTTGTATGACACACTCTACCTCAACACGAGTTACGATACATTGAGTAATAGAGAGAAATTCACTATTGGCATGCTGACCATCCCATTGCACAATTCTATTTCTGTAACTCTGAAACCAAAAAAACAATACAAATCAGATAGCAAAATATCCGTCTATCACATAGAAGGGAAACGTTTTGAGTATCAAGGTGGGCAGTGGATAAACAATCGAATTCAATTCAACACCCATGAACTGGGAGAGTTTACTTTGTTGGCTGATACCATCCCTCCTACCATCAGCCGTATCAACTGTAATGGCAACTCCGCCCGATTCCGTTCTATCGATAATCTTTCTGGCATCGCCAGCTTCGAGGCAAACATTAATGGCGAATGGCTGTTAATGAAATACGATTATAAAAGCGGGATACTTCAATCCGAAAAATTAGACAAAACTAAATTGCTCAAAGGGGACTTTGAATTGAAGGTGAAAGATAGAGCGGGTAATGAGAGGACTTATAAACAAAGAATACCTCAGCAAAAATAATTTAAGATGTTTGATTTAAGATTTGTGATTTATACTGCTCCTCATTCTCTTTTAATGAAATTAAAATCTGTACACTTCACAAATTATTACGAGCGAAAATCTTAAATCTTAAATCTTAAATCTTAATTCTTAAATCTTAATTCTAAAATATTAAATCCCTCATTATGTCATTAACCACTGGAATCCCTGCGCCTAACTTCAAAACAAAAGACCAAGACGGAAAAGAGGTAAGCCTTTCCGATTTCAAAGGAAAGAAAGTAGTTCTCTACTTCTACCCCAAAGACATGACCCCTGGCTGCACGGCAGAAGCCTGTAGCTTGAGAGATAATTACAAAGCACTCCAAAAGGCTGGCTACGAAGTATTGGGCATCAGCTCCGATGATGAGAAGATGCACAAAAAATTTATCGCAAAAGAAAAATTGCCTTTTAGTTTATTAGCTGATGTGGACAAATCCGTTCATCATCTTTACGGAACTTGGATAGAAAAATCGATGTACGGAAGGAAGTATATGGGCACAGCGCGAGTTACTTACATCATCAACGAGAAAGGAATCATCTCAGAAGTGATAGAAAAGGTGGACACTAAAAATCATGCGGGGCAAATACTAGGTGAATCTGCAAGTGCAGCAAAAGCTCCAGTAAAGACGAAGAAGGTCGTTTCAAAGAAAGTGGTGGGGCCTGCTAAGAAGGTAGTGAGAAAAGCGTCTAAAAAATCGAAGAAGAAATAATTAGATGAGTAGGGTATTAGCTGGTTTTCTACTCATGTTAACTGGTCTTACCCAAACCTCCACTACTATGAGATCAAAATAAAAAAGGTTGGCTCTAGGGAGACCAACCTTTCTCTATCATGTTATATTTTCTCTTAATCCACCTCCAACTTCAGTCTCTTCATTTTCTTTTTCAGCGCATCTAACTTTGGGTTATAAGTTACCTCATCATAGTTAGCCAAGTCACCGTACACAGAAAGCAATCCATAAAGTACCGATTCTTCATCGGGCTTTAAAGATTCGCACTTCTCCCAGTAAGGAACTGAGTCTTTCAACTTCGATTCAATTTTCTGGAATAACTCCAAGCGTTTTTTCACATCGGCATCTTTCGTTCCAGAAATTTCATTGCGCTCTTCGCGAATGGCGCGAACTTCTTTGTAGCTCATGTCAGCAAGGGACGCATAAGAATCATAGTGCTTGGGGTCTACTTTGATAGCTTCGTTAAACCATTTCTTTGCATCGGCAGTGTTCTTCATTTCATTGCTGATCACACCTAAATAATACCTTGACTCTACATCTGTAGGGTTCGCATTAGCATTTTTTTCCATGATAGCTTTTGCCTCTGGCAAACGGTTCATCTTGATATACATGTCCAACTCATACTTAGGGAACTCTGTATTATTGGGGAATTTGGCAATCATTTCTTTGGCAACAGCCAATGCCTTGTCATTATCTTTCTTCTTATCGCGGTAGATACTGAATTTTTGGATATACGCATCTTGGTTCTTGCCACCTTTTGCATGGTATTTATCAATATATTCTAAGGCTTTGTCATACTCTTCCGCAGAAGGCGCAAAGTAAACACCTGCATTCATCAACATAGAAGTATCATTAGGGATAAAGTAAACCACCCGCTCCATGTACTGAAATGCTTTCTTATAATCTTTATCCTTTTGATAGGCATCCAAACTTGTAGTGAGGTAAGCTTGTGCCAATTTTGCTTCTAAGTTTGAATTCAAAAGGGCCAAACCTGAATCATCATTAAAAAAAGTAAGTTCGTCTTTCGCCAATTCTTTGCTTTTAGCAAAAGCATCTATCGCTACTTTATATGGCTCAGCCTCTAATGATTTAAATTTGGCAACCTTGGTAGTATCAATACCCGCATAGATTAAGCCTTTCAAATACCAAGCCTTGGCAGCGTTTTTTGATGGTTTGCCTTTTTTATCAACCATAAATTCTTGACTGGCAGTAGTTACATCAATGATGGCCTTGGCCTCATCGAATTTACCTTCTTTCAATGCCTTTTCCGCCTTGCTTACACTTGGCTTTATTTCCTTCTGCGCAAGCACAGCCATAGGAAACAATAATAGGAGCGCGATCGCTGTTTTTTTCATTTTTGATTTAGTTTATAGTTCAAGTTTGGGTTTATTTTACAATTAGAAGTCAGAATAGTTTAAGGTTCTGGATTTTCAGGAGGTGGCTCTGGACTTTCGTCTTCTGCCGGAGGAAGTTCTCCATCAACTGATGGAGGAAGAATATCTCCATCGGCAGACGGAAGAATCTCCCCTCCTTCAATTTCAATCATCGGTATTTTCTCTACAGAAGAAATAGCATCGTCTTCGTTGAGCTTGATAAGTCTTACGCCTTGTGTAGCACGGCCCATTACACGCAGTTCTTCCACTTTAATACGTATGCTAATACCTGATTTATTGATAATCATGAGGTCATCGTTGTCCACTACTTCCTTGATTGCAACAAGCTTGCCAGTTTTTTCCGTGACGTTGATTGTCTTCACTCCCTTGCCCCCTCTGCGGGTGATTCGGTAGTCCGTAATATCCGAGCGTTTGCCATAACCTTTCTCAGAAACAACCAACAAATTGGCATCTTCGCGTGAGATGCACACCATGCCTACTACTTTATCTTGATCAGATTCTAGTGTAACACCGCGAACGCCTGCGGCAGTTCTTCCCATTGGCCTAACATCTGATTCATTGAAGTGAACCGCCTTGCCCTCGCTCTTCGCAATGATGATGTGGTTCTTGCCGTTTGTCAACGCGGCATTTAAAAGTCTATCTCCTTCGTGGATGGTGATAGCAGTTATGCCATTCGTGCGTGGTCTTGAATACGCTTCCAGCGAAGTTTTCTTGATCGTTCCTTTCTCTGTACAAAGAATAACAAACGTGTTGTTGATGTACTCTTGGTCTTCAATGCTCTTCACATTCAATACTTCGCTCACGCTATCACCTGCTTGTATATTCAACAAGTTTTGGATGGCGCGGCCTTTCGATGTCTTTGTGCCTTCGGGAATTTCGTAAACCTTCTTCCAATACACTTGACCCAATGCGGTGAAAATCAACAAATAATTATGAGCCTGTGCAACAAATAAATGCTCGGTGAAGTCGTCATCTTTTGTAGAGACTGCCTTCGAGCCAATGCCTCCTCTTCCCTGAGAACGATATTCCGTTAAAGGAGTTCGCTTAATATATCCTTGGTTGGAGATAGTGATCACCATTTCTTCGTTGGCAATCATGTCTTCAAACGTAATGTCTTCTTCGCTGTGCACCACTAAGGTTCTACGTGCATCTCCGTACCGCTCTCTTATCTCGGCCAATTCATCTTTGATAATGCCCATGCGGATAGATTCGCTGCCCAAGATTTCGTTCAACCGATCGATCAACGCTTTTACTTCTGCATATTCATTCTGGATTTTCTCACGCTCCAATCCCGTTAGGCGCTGCAAACGCATTTCCAAAATAGCCTTGGATTGAATCTCTGATAAACCAAATCGCTCTATCAACCCTTGCTTAGCTACCTCTGGGTCTTTGGAATTGCGTATCAACGTGATCACTTCATCCAAATGATCGAGGGCAATCAAATAACCTTCTAATATATGAGCGCGCTTCTCAGCTTCATCCAATTCAAACTTGGTCCTGCGCGTAACTACTTCGTGCCTATGCTCAACAAACGAAACGATTAAGTCTTTTAAGTTTAGTGTAAGAGGCCTTCCTTTTACCAATGCCACATTGTTCACCCCAAAAGAAGATTGGAGCTGTGTGTATTTGAAAAGGTTGTTCAGTACGATATTCGGGATAGCATCTTTCTTCAAATCATACACCACGCGGAAACCATCGCGGTCAGATTCATCACGCATGTCGCTGATGCCTTCAATCTTCTTTTCGTTGATGAGTGCAGCCGTGCGCTCGATCATCAGCGCCTTGTTCACTTGGTAGGGAATCTCTGTGGCAATGATTTGGTCTTTGCCATTGGGGTTTGTTACTATTTCCGCTTTCGCGCGAATGACAATTTTGCCCCTTCCTGTAAGGTATGCTTCTTGAATCCCTTGGTAGCCATAAATGATACCGCCCGTAGGAAAATCCGGAGCGGTGATGAACTTCATCAATTCGGGAATGGTGATCTCGCGATTATCAATGTAGGCAACAATGCCATCGATCACTTCTGTTAAATTATGCGGGGCCATATTGGTGGCCATGCCCACGGCAATACCCGATGAGCCGTTGATCAAAAGATTAGGGATCTTCGCTGGCAAAACAGTTGGCTCTGTATTCTGATCATCATAAGTCGGCTGGAAGTCAACCGTGTCTTTATTGATGTCCGCCAGCAACTCTTCTGCAATCCTGCGCAGCCTCGCCTCGGTGTAGCGCATCGCTGCGGGTGGGTCGTTATCCACCGAGCCAAAATTTCCTTGGCCATCCACCAGCATGTAGCGCATGGACCACGCCTGCGCCATGCGCACCATGGTATCGTAAATAGACGAGTCTCCGTGCGGGTGGTACTTACCCATCACATCCCCTACTATACGAGCCGATTTCTTAAATGCTTTGTTGTAATTAACGCCCAACTCCAACATACCGTAGAGTACTCTTCGATGCACAGGTTTCAAGCCATCGCGCACATCGGGCAAAGCACGAGAGATGATGACGGACATCGAGTAATCGATGTAAGCGCCACGCATTTCGTCTTCAATATTGATTGAGATAATGTTCTGCCTTGCAGGTAAGTTCGATTCTTCGGCCACAGTTAATTATAAGGTTTAAAAATAGGTATGCAAGGTAGGTAAAATAGTGGTTACAAAGTAGTTTTTTGAGATGGCAAATGGAGTAATTTATTAACTAAAAATCATTGAAGTCAAGCACTTTCTGGGCGGTTATTAGGATTTTCTCGACTATCCTTGCCGTAGGGCAATACCAACTTCCTAGCTATAAGTCATCTATTAATTAAGGGATTGAGCTATGTGCGACATACTTTTACTAAACAAATTAATTGCCTACCTTTCTAAGAGATATGCACTGACGAATGGAAACAACAAAGTCTATTCTTAGAGAAGAAACAGAGATGGATGAACTGCGCCACTTTTTAAAATTGAACCACCTCCCCCATTCGGATGTAAAGCTTCAAGACAGTTTGTATTTCACTTATCGCAATCACGATGGCAAACTGATTGGCTCTGGAGGATTAGAATTTTACGATGCCTCTGCCCTACTGCGCTCACTGGCCATTGATGAAAGTTGTCGAGGTCTTTCATTGGGAAAGCAAATGTTGCACGATCTTTTGGCTGAAGCAATCAAAGCTGAAATAAAAGAAGTTTATTTATTGACAGAAACAGCACAAGGATTTTTTATAAAGAACGGATTTCAAGATGTGCCTCGAAACGAAGCACCAGCATTGCTGCAAGCATCTACCGAGTTTGCCCATGTGTGCCCATCCACGGCAAAGTGTTTGGTTTTTAAATTCTAAGTTATTGCTGCAAAGACGCGAAGGAGCAATGAATCACCCAAATGGTTTCATGACTTTTGAGCTTGTAGCAAAAAAGATTTCCTAACGCTCATTTGTATTCCCTCCAATTAATTTTCCTCACAAAGAACACATTGGTTCGCAAAGTAAAGTCGAGTGACTAACTTGCAGCAGTTAACCGACTGCATGAAATTCAATAAATACTTCGTAATCGATTTCGATAGCACCTTTACTAAAGTAGAAGCCTTCGATGTGTTGGCGGAGATCATTGTAAGAGATCATCCAGAAGGTGAATCCATCAAGAAAAAAATATTTGAGATCACCAATTTGGGCATGGAGGGCAAGATTACTTTGCGTGAGTCCATCGAAAAAAGGTTGGTGATTTTGAAGCCCGAAAAAAGGCACCTCGCCCCTCTCATCGCGCAATTGAAAGGCGTGGTTTCTGAGTCGTTCAAGCGGAACAAAGAATTCTTCAATACGTATGCAGAAAATATCTACATCATTTCCAATGGCTTTCGCGAGTTTATTGAACCTGTAGTGATTGAGTTTGGGATTAAGTCTGAAAATATTTTGGCGAACGAATTTATATTTGATGAATCGGGCAAGGTGATTGGCTTTGATCTGGACAATCCCCTATCAGCCAACAATGGAAAAGTAGAACAGTTGAAAAGGCTTAACTTGAATGGCGATGTGTATGTGATTGGCGATGGCTATACGGATTATGAAATCAAGAAAGCAGGCATGGCCAATAAGTTTTTTGCTTTTACAGAAAATATTGAGCGCGAAAATGTGCTATCAAATGCCGATCACATTACCCCAAGTTTAGATGAATTTTTATATTTGAATAAATTGAATACTGCTATTTCCTACCCAAAGAACCGCATCAACGTGCTCTTGCTAGAGAACGTTCATCCCGTTGCGCTCGATCTCATGAAAGCCGAAGGCTTCAATGTAGAAACCTACCCTGCTGGGTTGGATGAAGATGAACTGTGCGAGAAGATCAAAAATATTTCGGTACTCGGCATCCGATCTAAAACCCAAGTAACAGCCAAGGTATTGGAGAATGCCAATAGGTTGATGGTGATCGGTGCGTTTTGCATCGGCACGAATCAAATTGATCTAAAAGCTGCCACTAGGAAAGGCGTGGCTGTTTTTAATGCACCCTTTAGCAACACACGCTCCGTAGTAGAACTGGCCATTGCCGAAATGATTTTGCTCATGCGCGGCATTTATGATAAGTCAAATAAAATGCACCAAGGCAAGTGGGACAAATCTGCCAAGGGCAGTTTTGAAATCCGTGGAAAGAACCTGGGCATTGTTGGCTACGGAAACATTGGCGCACAGCTTTCGGTGATAGGAGAAAACCTGGGCATGAAAATTTTCTTTTACGACAAGGAAGAAAAATTGGCCATGGGCAATGCCACCAAATGCAAATCCTTGAAAGAATTACTTAGTTTGGCCGATGTATTGACGTTGCATGTGGACGGAAAAGAATCGAACACTAATTTGATTGGCGAAGAAGAGTTTAAAGCCATGAAGGATGGCGTCATCTTCTTAAACCTAAGTCGTGGCCACATTGTAGATGTGAAGGCGTTGAAAAATAATATTTTGAGTGGAAAAGTTGCGGGTTGTTCAATAGATGTTTTCCCTTATGAACCAATCAGTAACAATGAAGAATTTGTGTCTGAACTGCGCGGCTTGCCCAATACCATTCTCACTCCGCACATTGGCGGCAGCACCTCTGAGGCGCAAGAGAACATTGGCAACTTTGTGCCAAGCAAAATGATGGACTACATCAACACGGGCAGCACGAGTAACAGTGTGAACTTCCCTAACCTCACATTACCAACTTTAGAGAACGCTCATCGGTTAATCCATATCCATAACAACGTGCCGGGTATTTTGGCCAAGATCAATCAAATACTGGCAGACAATGGAATCAACATTGCAGGACAATATTTAAAGACGAACGAGCAAATCGGTTACGTGATCACTGACATCAACAAGGAGTACAGCAAAGAGATGATCAAGGAGATGCGGGCTATAGAGAACACAATTAAGTTTAGGGTGCTGTATTAATACCCTATCCCTATTGGCTATTTTTAATTTAAAACTATCATCTCAATTACTTCAACTTCCTATCAAAAAAATCCTTCGCTGCTGTAAATACTCGTGACCAACTTTCATAACGAAGAAAGCCATGCACTTCATCGGGTAGGACCAAAAGTTCCACAGGCACATTTTTCTCACGTAGTTTTTCAACCAAATCGATGCTCTGCTGAAAGTTAACGTTGCGGTCGTCATCACCGTGCACAAATAGAACAGGTGCAGACCATTTAGATAAATCAGAAACAGGTGATGATTTGAACGCTAGATCCAATTCTTTTTTATCGAGCCCCCAAAAGTTAGTGGCATCTTGCCCATCAAACGACCAATCGTGTACACCGTGCAGGTCAACACCTGCTTTAAAAATTTCAGGGTTGCGCGCTAAGCCCATCGCTGTTAAGTAGCCACCATACGAACCGCCCCAAAGGCCAATCTTATTTGCCTCTACTTCAGGCAATGTTTGTAAATATTTTGCGGCAGCAACCACATCTTGGTATTCACTCGCCCCACGTGGCCCTTGGTTTTTTGCCCTGCGGAAATCTTTTCCATAGCCAATACCATCTCGATAGTTAACAGCTATCACTGCATAGCCTTGATTGGCCAAGTATTGATTGAAAACATAGCAGTTGATATAGTAATCACTGTAATGAAAGCCCAACAACATTTGCCTGATGGGGCCACCGTGCATGAATACCACGCCAGCTCTTTTGCCAGTTACATTTCTGTTGATGAACAATTGACCGTGGATGGTTATGCCGTCTGCCGCTTTGAAAATAACTGGTTCTGGTTTTACAAACATCGTTGGAGAGAACGAAGCCAGCTTTTGTGGAAAAATTTGTGCCGTTGCCTTACGGGATTCGTCCACACGCACCAACATCTTAGAAGTGTTGACCGTTGACTTGAAACAATACAATTCATTTCCCCCGAAAGAGGGATACATTTCAATTCCTTCTCCTGTTGTAACTGCAACCGGGTTTCCTGTTGAGACATTTGATTTCCAAATATGCCTGCGATCAATATCCTCACGATTACCATCGAAATAAATATTTTGTCCAGATGGGTCGATCACAAAACTTTCCACCTCACCATCGCCTGGTGTTATGTCTTTCACATCACTACCATCAGGATTGATAGAAAAAATATGATTCCATCCCGTATGTTCCGAATAAAACAAAATACGATTAGTGCTAGTCCATGTCAACGGATTAGAAGGGTAATCCTGTGCAAAGCCTCCATCATCGCTAGGCGATTTCCAAATTACTTTAGTTAGACTTGTTTCCGCATCTGCTACTATCACCGAAAATCTGATGCCACTTGTTAAGTCGGATAGTGACCGCATCTTCGCGCCTGGCATCCGAATAAATGCTACGCTCTTACTATCAGGACTCCAGACGGGAAGTTGATCGTTGGTCACGTCAGGCGCGATCCAGCGGATTGATCTTTTGATAGTGCTGTAAATGCCAATGAAGCTGTGATCTCCCCTATCGCTCGTAAAAAGTATTTCATTTCCATTGGGCGAAAACTTAGGTGAATGATTTGTGCCACGCGCTACAAACAACAATTTCGGCACAGCATTGATCTCTAGTGTTGATTCCATGATCTGTCCACCTTTGGCAAAAAGAAATTTCAATCCATCCGAATAAAATACGGGGCTGTTACCAAGTGTAATTTTTGCGGCTTGGCTTTTATTTCCAATATCCTTAAAGTAGATCGCTTGCTCAGTGCCATCGGCCAAACTTGCGGGGTTCGGGCTTTGGCCTTTGCTGTTAGCTGCTCCACCTCGAACAAATAGTAACTTCAATCCATTAGGTGAAAAAGTAAGTTGAGAAATCTCTTGCCCATCATCTTGCTGAAAATCGGTGAGGAAGCGCGGCAGGTCAGTGCCTGTCTTTACCACTATGTTGCGCTTGCCGTGGTCGTTGATCACCCAAGCAATGTTCTTTCCATCTTTGGAGGATGCAAAGCCAGATTCGATGGGGTGGCTGAGAAGTTGCTCTAGCGCAGTTTGTGCAAAGGAATTACAGAATGAGATCAGTAGCGGAATAAGGATGAGTTTTTTCATAGTTCACTATTTTATTAAGCAACGCACTCCAAAGCTGAAAAAAAGAAAATAGCCATCCAAACAATTTGGAGTAGCAATTTTTAAAAAGATCGCTTACATTTAAAACAACAAATCGATTATGCCCGATCTTCAAATAAAAAAATCACCTAAGACTTACGATGTGTGCATTGTAGGTTCAGGTGCTGGTGGTGGAATGGCTGCCTATGTACTTGCCAATGCGGGCGTAAAAGTTGCGTTGCTCGAAGCGGGGCCTATGTATGACCCCGCCAAGAATGTAACCCAGTTAAAATTCCCTTATGAATCTCCGCGCAGAGGGGCAAGTACCACTTTCCGCCCTTTCGGGGATTTTGATGCAGCTTATGGTGGTTGGGAATTGGAGGGCGAGCCTTACACACAAAAAGATGGAACACAATTCGATTGGTTTCGCTCGCGCATGTTGGGCGGTCGCACCAATCACTGGGGCAGGATTTCGCTCCGCTTCGGTCCAAACGATTTCAAACATAAAAGCATTGATGGCTTAGGCGAAGATTGGCCGATTGGCTATGATGATGTTGCTCCTTATTACGATAAAGTAGATAAGTTGATTGGCGTGTTCGGCACGAAGGAAGGGATTTACAACGAACCAGACGGAATTTTTCTTCCACCACCAAAGCCTCGCCTGCACGAACTCTTTGTAAAAGATGCAGCAACTTCGCTGGGAGTAAAAGTAATTCCCTCACGTCTCTCCATCCTTACCAAAAAAATCAATGAAGACCGCGGAGCTTGTTTCTACTGCGCGCAATGCAACAGAGGCTGCACAGTGCATGGAGATTTCTCTTCTTCCTCTGTCTTGGTAAAGCCAGCCGTTAAAACGGGGAATGTTGACGTGATTGCCAATGCAATGGTTCGCGAAGTGTTGACCAATGAAAAAGGAGAAGCCACAGGAGTTTCTTATGTGAGCAAAGATGATCTTCAAGAATATCAACTCAGTGCGCGTGTTGTTGTGTTGGCAGCAAGTGCAGGCGAATCTGCTCGATTGCTCCTCAATTCAAAATCATCATTTCACCCCAATGGATTGGCCAATGATAGCAATGTTGTAGGGAAATATTTGCACGATTCAACTGGTGTGGCAATGGGCGGTGTGCTTCCCAAACTTTTCAATCGCAAAAGATACAACGAAGATGGCGTGGGCGGCTTGCATTTGTATTCACCTTGGTGGCTCGATAATAAAAAGCTGAATTTCCCTCGTGGCTATCATATCGAATATTGGGGAGGGATGGGAATGCCGAGCTACGGATTTGGTGGCGGCATACAAGGCATCAACGGAAAATATCCGGGTAAAGATGGTAAGATGAAACCCGCTGGTGGCTATGGTGCATCGTTGAAAGAAGATTATCGCTACTATTATGGTGCAAGCTTTGGTATGGCGGGTCGTGGTGAAGCAATAGCAAGAGAAGATAACTACTGTGAGATTGATCCGAACGTAGTTGACAAGTATGGAATACCCGTGTTGCGTTTTCATTACAAATGGAGCGACTACGAAATCAAACAGGCGAAACACATGCAGGATACTTTCCAAGAGATCATTCATAAAATGGGAGGCGATATTACCTGGGGAGTTAAAGGAGCAGATCAAAACTATGGGTTGGAAACACCTGGCCGCATCATCCATGAAGTAGGTACGGTGCGCATGGGTAACGAAAAGAAAAAATCAGCGCTCAACAAATTCAATCAAGCACATGATTGCAAAAATTTATTTGTGGTAGATGGCGGGCCGTTCGTTTCGCAAGCAGATAAAAATCCTACATGGACGATCTTGGCTTTGTCAATGAGGGCAAGTGAGTATATTATTGATGAGATGAAGAAACAAAATCTTTAATTTAAGAATTAAGATGTAAGATGTAAGATTTGAAACCTGGGCCGTAACACAAACGAAAATCTGACATCATAAATCTAACATCTAAAATAAAAAATATGGATCGAAGAAAATACTTGAAAACCCTTGCCGTTGGTTCGCTCTCTGCGGCTGCGTTGTTACAGACCTGTGCACCAGAGAAAAAAGAGGAAGCACCTGACTTAAGCAAAGTCAACGGAGGACATGACCGCCAACCAAACGAAGTGGAGCATTTCAAAAAAGTATCGGCAGAGAAATTTTTGGATGCACATGAAATGGCAACGATCACTATCTTAGTTGATATTATCATTCCAAAGGATGAAGTCTCTGGCAGTGCCACCGAAGCGGGCGTTCCTGAATTTATCGAATTCATTGTAAAAGATATGCCGCGCCATCAGCTTCCTATACGTGGAGGTTTGAAGTGGCTCGATCTACAATGCATGAAGCGATATACAAAAGCCTTCACCGAATGTACATCTGCACAACAAATCGAAATGGTAGACGAGATCGCCTTCCCCGACAAAGCAAAACCAGAAATGAGCCAAGGCGTTGCGTTCTTTAATCATCTTCGTGACTTAACTTCCACTGGTTTTTATACAAGTAAAATTGGATTGGCTGACATCGGTTATGAAGGCAATAAACCCAATCAATGGGATGGCGTGCCGCAAGAAGTGCTTGACCAGTATGGGGTGAAGTATGATGAGCGCACGTTGGCAGAGAGTATTAAGTTTGATGCTTAGGACTTGGGCATTAGAACTTAGGACTTAAAATAAAACTTAGACAACCAATCTAAAATCATAAATCACAAATCAAAAATATTTTTACTATGAGCAATTCATCCACACAAAGTCGTAGGGCATTTCTAAAAACACTTGGTCTGACGGCAACCGCCTTTACAATTTTACCACGTCATGTATTAGGCGGAAACGGCTTCATCGCGCCAAGCGATACCGTTTATATTGCTGGTATTGGTGTGGGTGGCAAAGGCACGAGTGACTTAACTGGCTTTGCTAAAAATCCAAAAGCTAAAATCGCATTTCTCTGCGATGTGGATGATCGCATGGCAGTGGAGTCGAAGAAGAATTTTCCTAATGCTAAATATTACAAAGACTTTCGCGTGATGTTGGACAAAGAAGCAAAAAACATTGATGCCGTTTCTGTTTCTACAGCCGACCACACACACGCAGTAGCAGCCATGGCCGCCATGCAGCGCGGCAAGCATGTGTATGTGCAAAAACCATTGACGCATGATATTTATGAAGCGCGTATGCTGACAGAAGCAGCAAAGAAATATAAAGTAGTTACGCAGATGGGTAATCAATTTGCTTCTGCAGATTATGTGCGCACCTGCAAAGAGTGGGTGGATGCTGGATTGATTGGAGATGTCACGCAAGTTCAAGTGTGGAGCAATCGACCCGTGTGGCCACAAGGCATTGCAACACCAACAGGCAAGCACGACATTCCAAAAGAATTAGATTGGGACTTGTGGTTAGGCCCCACTAAGAAAATTGATTTTAATCCTGCCTACTTACCATTCAACTGGCGTGGCTGGTGGCAATTTGGCACGGGCGCATTGGGCGACATGGGCTGCCACATCATGGATGCACCGTTTCGTATTTTGCCCATCGACTATCCAAGTGAAGTAGAGTGCAGTGCTACCACTGCCTGGGAAGGATTTTTCAAAGAAGCTGATTATGCAGATAGCTGCCCTTCATCTTCCATTATTCATTTAAAATTTCCAAGAAAGGATGGTAAGGGCGATATCAAAATGACGTGGATGGATGGAGGCTTGCAACCAAAACGTCCTGATGAATTATTGCCAGAAGAAGTAATGGGCTCCTGGGGCAACGGCTACATTTTTGAAGGAACCAAAGGAAAAATAATGGGCAACTATGAATCTCAGCCAATACTTCTCCCCTCTTCGCGCATGAAAGAAGTAACATTGCCTTCGCTAACTATCCCGCGCATTCAAGGTGCGCAAGAAGGCCATTATACGCAATGGGTAGAAGCCTGTACCAAAGGATATGGCAACATGCAATTGAGTTCTTCTTTCGATTATGCAGGGCCATTTACTGAAGCTGTGCTAATGGGCAACTTAGCGATCCGTAGTTATAACCAACGCAAAATGAATGCAGATGGAAAAGGTTACACTTTCCCAGGTCGCAAAAAATTGTTATGGGATGCCAAAAACATGAAGATCACCAACTTTGAACCGGCCAATGAATTTGTGAAGAGAGAGTACAGGGCTGGGTGGAGTTTATAGAAATTAAAGTTTGAAGAACAGCTTATTGGCTTGGTATAATTGGCGAGGTATTGGTCATCAAAACATTGACCTGTGGTTTCTGCTTTTGTTTGCAGTCATCTTCTTTGGGCTAATTTATTTTATCGATTTTCTCTATAAGAAATTTTGGAAAGATAGCATACCTATATTTGGTTGAATCCCAAACTAATTTCTTGTTAGACTGCGAACATTTAATAAATTTGAGGTAATAATTCCCACTCGGATTTGGGACACGTTTGCTGAACCTAACAATTATACAATACCGGGTAAAGCTTTCGGACAAAATCAGGCCTCACTCTTGAGCAATCAAGATCCTCGCCCAAAAAGCAGGTTAACAGTGGAAGATCGCGACCAGAGAGCAGCCCAAAACTTGTCTTTTATGGGGTTCAGAAACCACCACCAAGTCCAGTGGGTTTTATTTTTATAGCAAAGCCTATCGTCTCATCTTATTGAAGACTTTTATCTTTTAACCTCTATCGGAGTAAGGGCATACCCTTTTGCTTTTAAAAGTTCAAGCAATCCCTTCTCACCTTCAAGATGTGAAACACCAACCGAAATAAAAGAAGCATTTCCCTTCATCATCTTTTCGATTTTTGGCATCCATTCTACATTGCGCTTAAAGTAAAACTCTTCAATAAAGATAGGGTTGTTTTCAACTGGGTGAAGAGTGTAATCAAATATTTCTTCCAATGATTCCTGTGGGTAGCGCTCTATCATATTTTTGAACTCGGTTTTTTGCACCTCAAAATTATCGATGCTATGCAAAAGAGCTTTTGCCTGATTGTACATGGGGTAAGCATTAATGGCTTGTGCTTCGCGATCTATTGATTCTAAACTGTAGGGGGTTAGTTTATTCTTTTTAGCAAAAGTTAACAATTCCATATCGTAAAACTTTACCTTCTCTTTCAATGTAAGTCGAGTCATTAAGATAGACAATGCCAATGGCTTGATTTTAGAATACTTACGTTCAAAGACCTGCTTGTTTATATCAAATTCTTTCTGGAAGAAATCGAGTACTTTTTTGTATTCTTCAGTAGACAGTTGTGTTGCTAGCGATTGACCTTTGGGGAAGTGCAATGCTTGGTTAAGTTCATGTTGCGCATGGTGGTCAACTTGGTCTTCAATAGCGAATACCTTGCAGGCCTTAATGCGATCGGCAACTTCTTTGGGTAGCGTAAATTCTTTTTCACCAATGAACTTCAGTGTGCCAAACAAATAAGAAGTAGTGGTAAGATCGTTACCCTTAATTTCCCATAGCACAGAGCTTTGAGAAAAAGAGGTTATTGAGAGACATAGTGAAACTAAGAAGCTTACAAGGTTTTTCATGTAATTGGTAGATTGTGGGACAAAGAAAATAGAATTGCATGGAATAATAAAATAGAGCTTCCCTAGTTAGTTTAGTTAGTTAAGTACAGGTCAGGAGAAGTGGAAAACCAGAGGTTGTGTTGGCCGGACTTGGAAACGGATGGACTGACCCCGATTGGCATTGTGCTTTGAGAAGTGTGCAAAGGGGTTCCCTTAAAAATATATTTTGAAATATTTATAAAAAGTGCTTCATTTACAGCGCTTTAAGCATCTGTGCTTCATTTTTTAAAGTAACTAAATCATTTTTAGCTATGAGAGCAATTTGGAAAGGACACATCCAGTTTTCGTTGGTCACAATTCCCGTACGGATTTACAATGCCATCGATACAGGACAGACGATCAGTTTTAATTTACTCACTAAAGAAGGCCACAACCCTGTGAGCTATGAGAAAAAAGATAAGGTGACGGGGAAACCACTAAGAGCTGAAGATATTGTTAAAGGTTATCAATACGAGCCTGGGCAATATGTGATTGTTGATGAAGAGGACTTCAGCAAAGTGAAATTGAAAAGTGAAAAGGTGATTGAGATAGCAGGGTTTGTTCAATCGGAAGAAGTGCATCCAACTCTTTTTGAAACACCTTACTTCATGGGGCCCGATGGAGACATTGCAGCAAAAACGTATGGGCTTCTCAGTCAAGTGCTAAAAGAAAGCGGAAAGATAGGAGTGGGCAAGGTGGTGCTGCGCGATCGAGAGACGCCCGTGTTGCTTACGCCTCACCAAGGTGGCATATTGATGTACCGATTGCGTTACCCTAACGAAGTAAGGAACATCAATGAAGTGCCTCAGTTAATGGAAGTTAAAACAGACAAAGAGCAAATGAAACTCGCCAAGACGTTGGTAGATTCCATGTCTGTTTCTTTTGACAAAATTGAGATGAAGGATCATTACTATGATAAACTCAAGGCGATCATCGATGCAAAGATTGCGGGCAAGGAAGTGGTGATGATGACGGAAGAAGAACCCAAAGTGGTTGACATTATGACGGCATTGAAAGCCAGCATTGAAGCCAAGAAGAAGCCAATGGAGAAAGCGATTGGTGCGGCAGCCAAAGAGGAAAAGACGGAGGCCAAAAAGCAGAAAAAGAAAGCCAGTTAGGCACGGATAATAAAATTTATCCTTTGGATAAATGAACTACACAGTTATCTTTGCGCCTCATTTAACGGAAGGTCCGGTAGTTCAGCTGGTTAGAATGCCTGCCTGTCACGCAGGAGGTCGCGGGTTCGAGTCCCGTCCGGACCGCAAGTAAACTCATCAAAGAAATGTAATAGCCCAAATCCATCATGGATTTGGGCTTTTGCGTTTTTAAGCCCAGCAATCATCACTATGACCATAATCAAATTCCATTATGATTTCCATCATGCCCTAACCTGTCCATCCTCCCGTAATTTGACTAATAAAAAATCAAATTATGATATCAGCCATATCCATCTCGAACCGCTACATCCTACAGCCCAGCCTGATAGAGATGCACCGCAAAAGCTTAGACTACCTGTCGGCCACCGTGCTTTGGAAAAGAGAACTTCACTTTTTCCAAAAACTCCTCGACAAATACGCGCCAAAGTATTCTACCACTGACGACAAAAAGAAAATAGACCACTTTCAAAGCCTCCTCACCTACTACTCTGGCGAACTGGTCGATGAACTCAACCAAAAACTACGAAAGCATGAAGCTGACTTGGCGCACATGCTCCAAGAAAGAAATGAATCAGACACCCAATACTTCAAAGAACATCAAGACTTGATGACACAGGTGGAATCATTTTCCAAAAGCTATGATGAATACCATCATGGCCTCTACGATTTTATTGAGAAAGTAATGTGATTATGATTGCGGACGAAAGCCCCAAGTCCTAATGCCAAAGTCCCAATTATGAAAATCCCAAAAAGCCTCCAGCAATTCTTAGAAGAGACTGGCGACATCAGTCGCTTCGTTGGTCGGTTTTTTCATGAAGGCTTTAAGCCACGCTACGAGTTTGGCGAACTAGTACGGCAATCTTTTTTCATAGGCTACAAATCGCTTCCGCTCGTTGGCATCACGGCATTTATCATGGGCTTGGTATTAACTATCCAGTCGCGCCCCACGCTGGTAGAGTTCGGTGCCGAGTCGTGGTTGCCAAGAATGGTCGCGGTTTCATTAGTGCGCGAAATCGCACCGATGATCACTGCGCTTATCGCAGCAGGAAAAATTGGCTCCAGCATCGGTGCCGAACTTGGCTCCATGAAAGTGACAGAGCAAATCGATGCCATGGAAGTCTCAGGCACCAACCCTTTCAAATTTTTAGTCGTCACCCGTGTGATGGCTGCCACATTCATGCTGCCCGTTCTTTCGCTCTGGTCTTATGCCATCTCCATTTACGGTGGGTATTTAGGCGTAAATATAAAAGGCGTAGTAAGCTGGAGTTTGTATTGGACACAAGTCTTCAACGCACTCTCCTACAGCGATTTTATCCCCTCACTCACAAAAACTTTATTCTTCGGCTTCACCATCGGCATCATCGGTTGCTACAAAGGGTACAACTCAAAAAAGGGAACTGAAGGCGTTGGCAACTCCGCCAACTCATCCGTGGTCGTTTCATCACTGCTCATTTTCGTCATCGACTTGATTGCCGTACAAATCACCGACCTCTTAGGACTGACATGAAAATTGAATTAAAATATTTTTTTTATTCTGGGCGGCTTGCCCACTGTAACTTTAGTGAAGGTGCGGCCTGCCGCGCGAGGCGCTTTGGCACCGGGCTATCCACTACAAGCTCCCTCGGCTCGCCAACGCGCGGAGTTCATCCCGAGCGCAGCCGAGGGAGGCTTTCCGCTACTATCCCTGGCCGAGCACCTCTGCCAAAATCATCACCTCACTCATAGTGTTTAGTTATGAATGATGAATCCACCGAAATAGCAATCTCTCCGTCTGAATCACCACAGACCGAAATCTCATCAAGCAAAATCGTTTTAGAAATAAAAGACCTTTGCAAATCATTTGGGGATAATCACGTGCTCAATCATTTTAATGTCGAATTACTGAAAGGCGAAAACTTAGTAGTGCTGGGCAAATCAGGTTCGGGCAAATCCGTACTCATCAAGTGTATCATAGGCTTGATGAAACCCGAAGCAGGCTTCATAAAAATATTTGGGCAAGATGTACTCTCCCTCGACCATGAAGCCCTAGATCGCTTGCGCACAAAAATTGGTTTTCTTTTTCAGAGCAACGCCCTCTACGATTCCATGACCGTTCGCGATAATTTAGAATTCCCCCTACGCAGGCATTGGCTGAAAAGTGAATTAAATCGCACCAAAGTAAACGAGTTAGTTATGGAAGCCCTTCACAACGTAGGGCTTGAGCACACTGTCGACATGATGCCCGTAGAACT
Source organism: Cyclobacteriaceae bacterium (assembly GCA_046155095.1). GTDB lineage: Bacteria > Bacteroidota > Bacteroidia > Cytophagales > Cyclobacteriaceae > ELB16-189. The sequence continues at coordinate 56,663 of JBJXEB010000125.1, read as the reverse complement.
TTCTGGTGGAATGCGCAAGCGCATTGCCCTAGCTCGCACCTTGATTTTAAAACCCGAAATCATTTTGTACGATGAGCCTACGACAGGTCTCGACCCCATCACGGCAAAAGAAATCATCCAACTCATGATCGACATCAAAAAAAAATATCAAACATCCTCCATCATCATCTCTCATGATCTACAATGTGTGAAAATGGCTTCCGATCGTGTGGTGATGCTCATCGATGGCGTATGCTATGCATCAGGAAAATATGAAGAACTAAAAAAGAATCAAGACGAGAAAGTAAAACGCTTCTTCGATTGATTTTTGGTATTGGGGCTTAGGCATTAGAACTTAGGCATTGGGAAGAGTTGACAAATAGACAATTGACAAAAAGAAGAGGAATTTAGTCAGAAGGCAAATTCTGACTTCTAAATTCTGACTTCTAAATTCTTTTAAAAAAAACATGAAAAAGACAATCACCAACAATATCCAACTTGGTTCCTTCGTAGCGGTTGGTTTTGTGTTTCTACTTGCCGCTCTTTATCTAATCGGAAAGAACCGCAATCTATTTGATAAAACGTTTGAGGTGAGCGCTACTTTTTATAACGTAAACGGGTTGATGAAAGGTAACAACGTGCGCTTCTCTGGCATTGATGTGGGTACTATCAAAAAAGTGGAGATTATTAGTGATACTTCGGTAAGGGTAACTATGGTCATAGAAAAGCGAGTGCATCCGTTTATCAAAAAGAATTCGCTTGCAGCAGTTGGCACCGATGGCCTGATGGGCAATAAATTGGTAAACATTAGTAACTCCTCCCATCCTTCTGATAAAATCATTGAAGATGGAGAGATGCTAGTTTCTGTTAAACCAGTAGAGACAGATAATATGCTTCGAACCTTAGATCAAACCAATATCAATCTCTACCAAATCACTAGCGACATAAAAAAGATTACTGAAAAATTAAGCAACAACAATTCTTTGTGGAGTATATTGATGGACACCACAGTGGCACAAAACTTAAAGCAATCGATTGTCAGTATCCGATCCACCGCAAAAAACGCAACTACATTCACCAATGATTTGAACGTCTTGCTTCAAGATATTAAAGATGGTAAAGGGCTGGCAGGCTCCATCCTTCGCGACACAGCCACCTCATCAAAATTTAAAAACAGCCTCCAGCAACTAAAAGACGCCAGTAAAAAAGCTTTTCAGGTAACGAGTGATATAAAAGAGTTATCGGAAAAAATCAAGAAAGGTAAAGGTGGTGCGGGTATTTTGCTTAGCGACTCTTCATTTGCTATTGATCTCACGAAAAGTATGCATAGCATTCAACAAAGTACCGATCGATTCGATCAAAATATGGAGGCACTAAAGCACAATTTTCTTTTCCGGGGCTATTTTAGAAGGCAAGAAAAAGAGCTAAAAAAGGCAAAGGCTGATTCTATGGCTCGAAAAAGTGCTAAGAAATAAGAGACTGATTTTAATCATCTCATCACCCAACACCAATCATCGAAACTGTTAGCGCCAAAAGCCAACTTTACATTACACTCATAAAATATGTTTCGCGATAGAAAAACATACCCTATAACTAATCATTAATGTAAAACTATGACAACTGCAAAAAAATTAGGCATTTGGATGGATCATGCCAACGCTAACTTAATGGAGTTCACTACTGACCCCATCGAAACCAAAGTTATCACTTCCAAATTTACCCATGAGGTAAAAGAACTTAGCATTCACAAAGGTGAAAACAGAATGCACAATAAAGAACAACATCAACAACACGAATATTATAAAATGCTCGGTGATACTATCAAAAAATATGAAGAGGTGGTTCTCTTCGGCCCAACAGATGCCAAAGAAGAGCTGTTTAACTATTTGACAAAGGATCATCATTTTGATAAAGTGAAAATAAAAGTAGAGCACGCAGATAAGATGACGGAGAATCAGCAACACGCTTTTGTAAAAAAATACTTTACAAAGCATTGATTTTTTCAGTAGGCAAGTGATGTAAATATCTACGATGAATGAAATCCAGATAGTGAAAGCATCGGGTGAGAAGGTTTCGTTCTCGCCACAAAAAATCCGTAGGTCGTTGAAACGGGCTGGTGCCAATGAAAATGTAATCGATGAAGTGCTGAGTGATGTTCAAAGTCATTTGTACGATGGCATTACTACCAAGAAGATTTACCAATTGGCATTTAAGATGCTGCGCAAGAAACATAAAACCGCTGCGTCTAAATACAAGCTGAAAAAAGCCATCATGGAACTCGGCCCTTCGGGTTATCCCTTTGAAAAATACATGAGTGAAATTTTTAAATCACAGGGACACTCCGTGCAAATCAACTTGACGATGAAAGGCAAATGTGTCAATCACGAAGTGGATGTTTTAGCAGAAAAGGATAACACACAAAAAGTAATAGAGTGCAAGTATCATAATCAGCAAGGAACTATTTGTGATGTAAAAATCCCTTTGTATGTTCATTCACGATTTAAAGACATTGAAGAAAATAATACTAATGGCAAAAGGCAGGAAGGCTGGGTTGTGACAAATACCCGTTTTTCTGGAGATGCCATTCAGTATGGAATTTGTGCGGGATTAAATTTATTGGGATGGGATTACCCCGAAGGCAAAGGGCTGCGCGAAGCCATTGACGAGGGCGGCCTCTATCCCATCACCTGCCTGACCACGCTACTACAAAAGGAAAAAGAAAAATTGATGCAACGCGGGGTAGTATTGTGCCGCGAAATAAATGCAAACAAAAATACCCTGATAGAAATAGGAATTCCTTCTCAGCGGGTTGAGGCAGTTTTAAATGAGGCATCTGCTCTTGGTATCAGGGTATAAACAACGGAGGCAGAATACTTTGGAGAAGACAAGTGTGCCGTTACTTGTTAAAACTTAATCGAAATTTCTAGATGCCCTCCAAGCCCTTCATTTATTATTCTCTGAAGTGTAGAAAAACGAACATCTTTCAAATCCTTTTCTAATTTTGAGATATATGACTTGTTCGTCCCAGAAAGGTCAGCAACTTGTTCTTGCGTCAATCCTTTTTCTTGGCGTGCTTGTTGGATAAGCACTCCTAATTTGAAAGCTTCATATTCAGATTCGAATTTATCACGCTTCTTTGTCCCACGCTTACCTACTTTCTTGTCGATAAACTCACTTAGACTTGTTAAGTTTTTTTTCTTCATAGTATTCTCGTTTTATTTTCTCCGCCCTATCTATTTCCTTTTCAGGAGTCTTTTGTGTCTTCTTTTGAAATCCATGTCCGACCACTACCAGATTATTGTCATCAAAAAAGCAGAAAATCCTAAAAATATCGCTGCCGCTTTGAACCCTGATTTCATAAAGTCCGTCTGTGCCAGTCAAATGCTTGAAGTATAACTCGGGGATTCGCTCGGTGTCTTCAATTATTTTTAAAGTCCAGAGGATTTTCTTTTGAACCTTGGGTGACTGGTCGGAATAAAATTCATCGAAATAGTCTCTAAAGAAAAAGAGTCAGCGTCTTCTGCTCACAGGGCAAAGATAAGTAAAGTAGTCCGAATGGACAACTTGATTAGTGATAAGTAAGAATAAAAGAGTTTAAGAAACGAGAGTATACTTGAACAAGAATGTCATATCGTAATCACCACATTCCCCGTTTTCTGTTCGGTTTCAACATACTTAGTGGCCTCGATGATTTGTTCCAATGGATATTTTCTATCGATAACTGCTTTGTAGTTTCCTGATTCAATTAATTCTTTGAAAAGGATGATGTCTTCTTTGCTATCGGTTGGGATGGGGAACTTGACTTTTTTGCGACTGAATATAGAAGTTAAGAGTGGTAAGAAAACATTCTGTGCTAAATAGCCCAGCTCTGTTGAAAAATAAACGCCTTTTGGCTTGAGTATTTTTTTGCATTTGAAAAATGAACTCTTGCCCACTGCATCCAAGACAACATCATAGAGCTTTCCGTTTTTTGTAAAGTCATCTTTGGTGTAATCAATGACTTCGCTTGCACCCAGTGACTTCAACAATTCTACATTCTTCGTATTGCACACGGCTGTAACTTCTGCACCATAATGTTTGGCGAGCTGCACGGCTGCCGAACCAATAGAACCAGAAGCACCATTGACAAGGATTTTAGGTTTTGTTTTGAAATCTATTTTTCTAATGTAGTTAATGGCAAGCATCAAGCCATCACATACGGCAGCGGCTTCCTCGTAGGTCATGTTAGTAGGCATGGTGGTGATGGACGCTTTTTCGGGCATGCAAATATATTCGGCATGGGTGCCGAAATGCCATGTGCTTAACCCAAATACTTTATCGCCTGGCTGAAATGTTTTTACCTCTTTGCCGATGGCTTCTATCTCGCCCGCCAACTCAGAGCCGAGTATTTTCTTCTTTGGTTTGGTGAGGCCGCTAAACAATCTTACCACATAAGGCACTCCCTTGCGAAAGCCAGAGTCAGTTCGGTTGACGGTGGTGGCATGTATTTTTATCAATACCTCGTTCTCTTTTGGCGTAGGCTTTTCTACTTCTTTTAGTTGCAGAACTTCTGGTGGGCCGTAGTTGGTGAAGATGATTGCTTTCATGTAAGTGTTGTTTTTTTTTCCTCTGAGCTTACTCTTTTTGTTCCTAAGCGAGGGGAGGTTTACCCTACTAGCGCCAGCGAACGAAAGGTATATTAAAAATGAGGCATCACCGTTTTTTCTAATGCCGCCTTAATGAGATTAGTCGCATAGTGATGACTGCTTTCAATGGAAGTGGAGAAATAAAATTCTTTTCGCCAGTTTTCTGGTGCTTCTACGTGTATTCCTGTAAGCACCACCCATCCTGAACCGTAATTACCTTGGACAGTCGCTGGCGTGCCATCTGGATATTTTGAAACCACTTCACCCCAACCACTGAATTGAGGTCCGTCTTCCCAATAATGTTCGATTGTTGTTCCATCTGAATTACTAATAGCAACTGCTTCTTTTCTTATGCCTTTATCCGCATCTGAATAAAATTTGAATTGCACATCATTGGTTATATTGAAACTATTATTTTTGGTATTGCCCGCCAAAAAACCACCTGCACAAATTCCCAAATAATTCAATCCATGATGAACTGCTTTTCGGATATTACTGGTTGTTCTATCTGTAAGACCTTTGCCTATCTCAATAAAATTACCACCGGGTATAATGATCAGCTTGTACTTTCTTAATTGGTTTGTATCTAGCTCGTTCAGTTGATTAGAATTTACTAAAACAAAATCCATTTTATTCGAGGATAGAATATTTTTAATAGCTTCAACATCGTTCAGTGAGGTGCCCGTGCCATTAAAAAGTATAATGGGTGATTCTTTTAGTGCGCTTTTACAATTTGTAAACAGTATTGCAACAATAAAATAGGCAAAATAGATAAATCGATTTTCCATCTTCATGTCGATTTTTCACTACGATCTAGAAGTGTGGGTAGCAATTTGCTTTCTGCAATGAACGGAATGCCAAAAGTCTTTTCTGCATACTCTTTCTTTATCTTATCAATAACTTCTACTTCAGCATTAGCCCGACTCTTGAGCAAAGGGTCTGAAATACCAGAAAGCATAGAAAGACATTGATTGATCAGCCAGGCATAAGGTTTAAGCCCTGCTCTCTTTAGATCATCTTGTAAAGAAGCAGCTTCACGCATGGGAGTTGTTTCGGGCAGGGAAACCAAAATTATTTTTGATAGCTCTTGGTCTTGTAGTGACATATATGGTGTTTTGAGCCGCCCTGCATTTATGTTGTTTCTCATAATGTCCCGATGATAGCTTCCAGCGGTATCCAACAATAGAAGCGTATGCCCAGTTGGGGCAGTATCCATTACCACAAATTTCCTTTTTGCCATGCTGATGGCTTTTGAGAAGGCATGAAAAACAGCAACTTCTTCGGTGCACGGTGACTTTAAATCTTCTAGAATTAATTTTTTAGCCTCTTCACTTTGTCCTTGGCCCTTATGTTCCAGTATCTTTTCTGTGTACCGTTGTGTTTCTGCTTTTGGGTCAATTCTATCTACAGTAAGTGTTGCGGGGAGTTCGCCTATTTGCTCAATAAAGTCTTGGATGTGTGCCGCGGGGTCGGTAGTTGTTAGAAGCACCTCGTAGCCTTTCTTTGCAAGTAAAACAGCAATGGCGGAGGCTGCAATGGTTTTTCCAACTCCTCCTTTGCCCATGGTCATAATTAATCCATGTTGCTGATTCTTGCACAGTTCTTCGGTAAGTAGATGTATTCCCGGTAATATTTGAGCCGGTACTACTAATTTTGAAACAATATTTCCCGAAATAGATTTTTGTAGTTCCAGATTAAAAAGAGAGCGGAGTTTATTAATTCCCAAAACATTGTAGGGCAAAAGCGGAAATGTATTTAAAGGAAATAACTTCAAATTATCAGGAATGGAATTGAGTTGATTACTTGCCATCGCTTCAATTTTGTTGGCAAGTGAGTCCTGTTTATCAACTGACTTATAAACTCCGTTGATGTACAATCGCTGATTGTTCATTCCGAGTTCTTTCAGTTCATGACTAGCTCTTGATGCTTCTTTTAAAGAGGCTTTGTCTGCCCTTGCTACGAGGTAAAAGGTGGTGAGTGAAGTATCTCTAAGCCTATCCACCACAGTATGATACCTTTCTTTTCCGCTTTTCAGTGCTGAGGTTGGCCCCAGGCAAGAAGCTCCTTGAGGGTTTTCCTCAGTAAAGCTTGACCATGCAGCGGGCAATTCAAGCAGCCTCAAGGTATGGCCAGTAGGTGCTGTATCGAAGGTAATCACATCAAATTTTGTCCCTTCGGTTTCACCTGATACGAAACGAGAAAATTCATCGAAGGAGGCAATTTCTGTAGTGCATGCCCCTGACAGGTCTTCCTTGATTTTTTTTATCTCGTCTTTAGAGGCAATCCCTTCTAAGGGTTGGGTTACCCTGTTGCGATATTCTTCGGCAGAATTTTCAGGATTGATATTTACAGCAAATAGATTATTGAGGCCTTGTACTGGATTAATAGTTTCGTTTACATCACTTTCCAAAACATCTTTTAAGTTAGATGCGGGGTCGGTGCTTACAAGCAATACAACATTACCAGCATCAGCCATTTCGACTGCGGTTGCACAGGCCAGTGATGTTTTTCCCACGCCTCCTTTACCAGTGAAGAATATATATTGGGTTGCTAGGTGGCTCATAATCATTTTTAAAATTCCTCCTTCTTCACTTGGTCTCCACGGCTCTTAAAGGCAGAAAACTAGTTTGTAATGTTTGCATTCCTATTGAATAATCTTTTCAATGCCCCTGTGGACCATAGTGCCCATAAAACTAATACGGGTTGAAAAAATAATCTTACTAGCCGCTTTTGGTCTGTATCCAATCCAAAAGCGCTGATGCCATTGGTGTATTGCGATAGGTTACCAGGAAAAACGAGAATGAAAAAAATTGCCAAAGCAATGCCTACTTTGTATTTCTGCTTTACTAAAAAAATCATGGCAAGCCCAAAAGTTATTTCTACCAGGCCAGATGATACTACCACGAAGTCCATAAAAGCAGGGTCGGTAGGCAACCATCTTGGCACTTGCGCTTGGAATTCACTTCTTTGGAAAGTGAGATGCCCAACACCTTCTAAAACCATGAAAGAGCCAAGCACGATTCTCATTATGTTTTGAAATGTTGTTGTTTTCATTTTGTATCGTTTAAATTAAATCATAGTTGAAAGAGAGAAACGCGTATTCGAATTAGTAAAATCAGTGCTTTGTTTCCCCCAGAGTCCCAGAAAATGGGAGACTCTGCTGAGAAGAAAAGTAATATAGGCAATCATTCTCCTTCTTTAAGAGTAAGTGAAGCAAGAGCCCATAAAAGAAAAATGTATCCAATAAGAATTACAAAATCCAAATAGATATCATGAAAAGAATACTCTAACTTGATAATTTCATGAATGATATTAACGGCATAATGCAAGGGAAGGCATTTGCCAATGAATGCAGCCCACAACGGAAGCGTGTTTGTGTCAATGATCAATCCTGTCAGAAAAACAGAAGGTAGGATAATCAGGGGAATAAAAGGAAAAACATGTCCTTCATTTTGTGCAAACGTAGATATAAAAATCCCAAGCATCACGGAGACGATGGCAAGCAGCCAAATAACGATGAACAAAAGGAAAATAGTTTCTCGGCTGTACTCCAAATTAAAAAGCCAAAGTGATTCAAAAAGTACCGCTGCCGCCTGTATGGTTGCAAGACCTAAGTATCCAAGGGTGTATCCTCCAATAATTGAAGTTCTTTGGTAACCGCTGATGAGCATTCGTTCTAATGTTCCCCTCGTTCTTTCCTGTACAAGAAGGATAGCGCATAATAGAAAACTTAAGAAATGCACAATCAAGGCACCCATAGGGATGGTAAAATTTGTTATAGGAACAGTTGGCGGGAAGGCATTAAAAAGAAGTTTTAAAAAATATATAATGATGAGCGGGGCAACGATGGAAAGAGCAAGATATCTTTTATCTCCTTGTAATTGTTTCAATATCCGCTTCGCTATAATGAAAGTATTCATTGCTTAGGCTCTAAATTTTCCTTTTCTCTAATAATGTCAAGAACGATATGCTCAATATTATCAGGTTGAAAAGAAATAGACTTTATCGTTTGATTCAATCCTATTTTCTGCAATTCTTTAGCAAGACTTTCGGGGGTTGAATCAACAATGCTTTCTTTTAGTTTACCGTCTTCAGAAAATCTCATTATTGTTTTACCTCTTTCCAATATTTTTTGCGGTGTGTCAACTGCAATAATTTCTCCGTTCCCGAGAATGGTGACTTTATCGCATAACAAGGCTTCATCCATCAGGTGGGTACTGATGAATAGGGTAACTCCGGTTTTGGCAAGTTCACGGAACAGATTCCACGACTGGATTTTTAAATGAGGGTCAATAGCAGCGGTGGGTTCATCCAAGAAAACAATTTTTGGTTGGTGAATGAGCGCACAGCAGAGTGAAACCCTTTTTTTCATTCCCCCAGAAAAAGTACGTACGAGGTCATTTGCACGGTTTGTCAATTCAGCAAAAGCTAAAATGTCGTCCGCCTTTTTTTCTAAATCAGTAACGTTCTGCGCAGCTCCAAAAAATAGGATATTACTTTTTGCAGAAAGGTCATCATACAGTGCAGGGGCTTGCGGCATGTAACCGATTTGTTTCCGTAATTTCCATTTGTTTTGCAATGGATCTAATCCCAAAATTTTTACTTGCCCTTTTGTAGGCCGCAATGTTCCAACAAGTGTTTTTATCAGTGTGGTCTTCCCTGCACCGTTAGGGCCAACCAATCCGTAAATAGCCCCTTCAGGAACATTGAGCATAATATTGTCTAATGCCCGGAATTTGCCGTAGTCTTTGAATAGGTTTTTAATTTCTACAGCATTTGTCATGGATAGCTGAGTTTCAATTCTGTAAGTAGAATCACATATTCCGATGAATAGTAAATATACACAACTCCTTCAAAAAACTTACTCATATCAAATTCAATCTAACAACTTTCATATAAAAGTGGTAGGTGCAGCGTACCGAAAATATTTGTAGTGAAAATGATTGGAAAGGAGTGGTAAAGGTGCAGCGCACCGTGATATTTATATTTCGGTGCGCTGCACCTCCACGTACACCGTAGATTCCATTCTACAAATGTTTGGCGGCTCTGCCGCTTTTTTAGGAAAGTAGTTGAGTTGGTGCATCGGGCTTTGCGCAATTGTTTAGATAATCAAACTCGTTTATATAAAGATGAACTTCGTGCTGGCATCGGCCAGGGATAGAAGTGGAAAGCCCGAAGTGTGTTGGGTTGCGCGTGGACGGACTTGTAGCGGATAGCCCAGTGCCACTGCGCCTCGCGTGGCAGGCCGCAAAAAACTGCTCTGCACAATATCACAATTTATACCTCACACTTAAAAATCACCCCTTGCCAAATGCCTTATTTCATTTAATTTGCGCGCTAGTATATCGACACATGCAAGCCATCAAAGAGACACACTTCCAATTTCAAGGGCAAACGGGTTTTTACAAAGGCAAGGTAAGGGATGTCTACTATTTTGGCGAGAGAATGGCAATGGTGGCCACCGACCGCATCTCTGCTTTTGATGTGGTGTTGCCAAAGGGCATCCCCGACAAGGGGCGGATTTTAAATCAAATTGCTGCCAACAATCTCACTGCCACAAAAGACATTGTGCCCAACTGGGTGTTGAATACGCCCGACCCAAATGTGACTGTTGGATTTATGTGCGAACCTTTTGCGGTAGAGATGGTAGTGCGCGGCTACCTTGCTGGCCACGCTTGGCGCGAATATAAATTGGGCAAACGAAAAATCTGTGGTGTGCCAATGCCCGATGGCCTAAAAGAAAATGACAAACTCCCCAACCCGATCATTACTCCCACCACCAAAGCCAAGGTAGGTCACGATGAAGATATTTCTCGCGAAGATATCTTGGCAAGAGGCATTGTGAGCGAGAGCGATTACAAAATTTTAGAAGATTACACTTTCAAATTATACCAACGCGGCACGGAGTTGGCCGCCAAACGAAATCTTATTTTAGTCGATACAAAATATGAATTCGGCAAACACCAAGGCAAGATTTACTTGATCGATGAAGTGCACACGCCTGATTCTTCTCGCTATTTTTATAAAGAAGGCTACGAAGCCAGACAAAAATCAGGCGAAGCGCAAAAACAATTGTCCAAAGAATTTGTTCGTCAGTGGTTGATCGAGAATGGTTTTCAGGGTAAGGACGGGCAAAAAGTACCCGAAATGACCGAAGCCATAGTAGCCTCCATTTCAAACCGTTACCAAGAACTCTACCAACAAATGACAGGCGAAAAGCTAGCCCCAGTCGATTATTCGAGCATTGAAAAACGAATTGAACAAAGTATCGTTAAATCACTAAATTAGCGTTTGAAAAAAAGTAGGCAATAGGCAAATGCAATAGGCAAAGATGACAAATGTGCAATTGACAAGTGTGTCGGTAAACAATTAGTCACACCAATTCCGAAATTCTGACTTCAATATTCTAACTTCTATATTCTTTTAAAAAATGAAATACACTATCGACAAGCAGGAAAAGTACACCATGATCCGCCTTCACGAAGAGAAGCTTGACTCTACTGCCGCGCCCCAATTGAAATCAGAAATGGTTACGCTGCATGCCGAAGGCGTGCGCAACATCATCCTCGACTTGGGCGAAGTGAAATACACCGATTCATCGGGGCTAAGTGCATTGTTAGTGGGCAACCGCATTTTACAAGAAGATGGTGGTATTTTTGTATTGACTTGCCTATCTGATCACACCACCAAGCTCATCAAAATTTCTCAACTCGATAGCGTCCTCAACATACTGCACACGGTAGAAGAAGGCATCGATGCCGTGTTCATGCACGAGATTGAGAAGGATATGAAGGATGATGACTAATTAATTTGAAAATTTATCAATTTGAAAATTTGAAAATGACGTTGTGCGGCATGTCCGCGAGAGGCGCAGCGGCCACCGGGCTATCCGCTACAAGTCCTCGCTCGTTCCTCGCTGTGGGCTTTCCGCTCCTATCCCTTGCCGAGCCAGCACGAAATTAATCAAGACTCAAACATTCTAATTTCAAATAAATTGAGTTTCAGTTTAACAGTCATCGGTTCAAGTGGAGCAGTTCCAGCACACGGCCGATTTCCATCCTCTCAATATTTGACCGTACAAAACCGTCACTTCCTCATCGACTGTGGCGAAGGCGCACAAATGCAGCTCACTCGTTTTGAATTGCCCATTCACAAACTCAACTGTATTTTCATCAGTCATCTTCATGGCGATCATTACCTTGGCCTCACAGGGCTTTTGTTCTCCATGCACTTGCAAAAGCGCGATGCCGATTTGCATTTGTTTAGTCCACCAGGGCTGAACGAGATCATTCTCTTGCAGTTAAAATATTCCAAGTCCTCGCTGAATTACAAAATAGTTTTTCATCCTTACGATCCGCAACAAAAGCAAATCTTGTTTGAAGATGATGTCTTAACTGTTGAGACTATTCCACTCATTCATAAACTACCTTGCGCTGGTTTCTTATTCAAAGAAAAACCAAAGCCTAGAAGGATCGACAAAGAAAAACTAAAACCCAACATGCTGCTGCAACACATTGCCTACCTCAAAACGGGCAATGATGTGTTGGATGATCAAGGTAACGTCCTTTACAGAAACGAAGATTTTACTCTTTCGCCCAAGCCATCCCTCTCCTACGCCTATTGCTCAGATACTGCATGGAATGAAAAAATGATTGGACAAATTCGTTCCGTAGATCTTTTATATCATGAAGCCACATTCATGGAAGAAGAAATGGACAAAGCAATAGAGACCAAGCACAGCACCGCCAAGCAAGCTGCCCAAATGGCAAAATCGTGTGGAGCAAAGAAATTATTAATCGGTCATTTTTCCGCTCGTTACCGCGATTTAGAACCATTGCTTGCGGAGGCTACTGCTATTTTTCCTACTACTTCTCTTGCAATTGAGGGGCAGACTATTGATCTTGAAGCGTAACCAATAGCATCAAAATAAAAAGGTTAGTCATGTCTAGTAATTTTTAAAATGTTAACTTTGATAGTATAAACCAATAAGTTTATGGACATCAACATCGAACGTTCTTTACTCATCAAAGAACTCCAACTAGTAGAAGATCCGTCCCTCTTGCAAGCCATAAAGGCAGTCCTTTATTATGGTTTAAAAAACGAAGGCCGCATCAGCGTTGAGCAATACAACAAAGAATTGGATGAGGCCAATGCGCGGATTGAAGCTGGCGAGTTCATCACACAGGAAGACTTGGAGAAGGAAGCCTCCAAATGGTAAAAAAGAAAATAGTTTGGGATAAATTGGCTCGGGCTTCACTGAAGAAAGCATACGATTACATCAAGCGGGACTCTCTTTCACAAGCGGAAAAAGTAAAGCAAGAAATAATAGCTGCCTCTAAAAAACTCGCAGACCATCCAGAGATGCATCCGCCTGACAAATACAGAAAAGACAAGGATGTCCGCTTCCGTACTTTCACCAAATACAACTATCGCATATCATACTTTATCACAGAAGATGCCATAAGAGTAATCCGGTTGCGCCACGTGAAGCAAGAGCCGAAAGAATATTGAGACTATTTCTGCAATCAACTTACAAATCAACACTTCTGGCAAATGAATCTATCCATCGAAGAAAAAAAGAACAGGCTCTTCATAATACTAGCCGCCCTCTTTCTCACCAACGCCATTATTGCCGAATTGATTGGTGTGAAAATTTTTTCGGGCGAAGGAACGTTGGGATTGCAACCCGCCAATTTGGATATCCTCGGCTTCAAAATGGATTTTAATCTGACTGCTGGCGCAGTGATCTGGCCAGTAGTGTTCATCACTTCCGATCTGATCAACGAATATTTTGGCAAGCCTGGTGTGAAACGCATCAGTTATTTGGCAGCGTTTTTTATAGCCTACTCTTTTATTGTAATCTTTATGACCATTAAATTACCACCCGCGCAGTGGTGGTTGGATGCCAACAGCAAAGATGCGGCAGGTAATTACTTCAATATGGATTTTGCCTTCAATAAAATTCTTGGGCAAGGCCAACGGATTATCTTGGCATCACTCGCAGCATTTTTAATCGGACAATTAGTAGATGTCTTTGTCTTTCAGAAACTGCGAAAAATGACTGGCTCTAAAATGCTTTGGCTACGCGCCACAGGTTCTACATTGGTATCTCAGTTTGTAGATAGCTTTGTGGTATTGTACTTGGCATTCGTTGGTATTTTTTCTAATCAACAAATCCTTGCCATTGGGCTTACCAATTATCTGTATAAATTTTCAGTGGCTATCTTACTCACACCAATGATTTATTTGGGGCATTATATCATCGATCGATACCTAGGCAAAGAGAATGCAGCAAAGCTTTCAGAGGAAGCTTCTCAAAAGAGCGGCTCATTTCTTTAATTCGAACATAGTAATTGAAAAAACAGTAACTTTACTATTACTAAATTTTACTTTATGGGCTTAACGTATGCTGATATTGAATTGATAAATGCAGATGATTTAGCATTGGCTAGAAAATCAATCATAGGACAAGATGAAATAAAACGGTTGCATTCGGCTATGCTAGTTGATAGCGGTGCTTTAAATTTATGTATTAACGAAAGCATGCAAGCACAACTGCAATTGCCCTTTATAGAAAAGCGCGTGGCAGTACTTGCCAACGGTAGTAGAGAGGAATACGATTTAGTGGGCCCTGTAGTTGTCAAATTTAAAAATAGACAAACTGTATGCAATGCGTTTGTTTTGCAAGGCGATAACGAACCACTATTTGGTGCCATCCCGATGGAAGACATGGACGTATTGCTGCATCCTTCTAGGCAAGAGTTAATTGTAAATCCAGAGCATCCCTATATGGCTCAGATGAAATTGAAATGAATCGGCATCTATCGTGCGTGCCATCCACGCTCACTAGATCAGAAAGAAGCAGGCTCATTTCTTTAAACGAAACACATTATCTAAAATGATGGCTGTGGCAATGGAGGCGTTCAATGATTCAGCTTGGCCAATGCGCGGGATGGTAATGTGCTGACTAATCAAACTATGAATCGATGGGGAAATCCCCTGTGACTCGTTACCAATCACGATGAAACCTTCCTTTCCAAAATCCATTTCGTAAATAGATTTTCCCATAAGGGAAGCACCATACAGAGGCCAATCGGTGCCAAACAAAAACTGGCTCAGTTCTGTATAAAAAATATTTACGCGGCAAAACGAGCCCATAGTAGAGTTAATGACCTTGGGGTTGTAAAAGTCTGCGGTCTCTTCAGAGGCAATGATATTTTTGATACCGTACCAATCGGCCGTGCGGATGATAGTTCCCAAGTTGCCTGGGTCGCGGATGTCATCCAGCACGAGGGCAAATTCATTTTTCAATTTCGGCTCGGTATTTGGCCGTAGTCGGGTTATGGCCAAGGCTGCATTATTAGAACTGAAAGTGCCCACTTCGGCAAGCTCCTTTTCATTGGTCTCCACTACCTCTATCTTGCGCTTAGCAAGGGAAGTCCCTTGGTCTTTTAAAAAAGAATCTGTGCCAGCCAGCCAAGTCACTTCAAAGTTAGAGTTCAATAATTCAGCCACTCCTTTTGCTCCTTCTACCGTAAAACATTGTTCCTCCTTTCGGTATTTCTTTAATTGCAGGGATTTAATGAATTTGACTTTTGCTTTGGAGACCATAAGGACTTTTTATAATAGAATATACTTGGTGTTTGTTAGCTGCAAGCCTCAAGCGACAAGCCTCAACCCTGTGGAGTGTGGCATAGAGCGTGAAGCTTTCGCTCCAAGCCACAATTGTCTATTGCCTACTGCCTACTGCCTACTAACTTTCTTCCTCACAGGCTGTCTAGGCACCAAATATATCCAAGAAAATCAAAAGTTATTGTACCGCCAAACCATAGAGGCCCCCAAGGGTTTTAATAAGAGTAGCATGGACGATCTTTATGCCCAAAAGACCAACCGAAAAATACTTGGGCTGCCCGTCAGTTTGCTGGTTTGGATGCACCACAGAGGTGAAAAAAAATTCAACAAACAGAAATTTCTTAATCGTAAGACTAAAGTAGAAGGAAAATTCAATAAGAAAATTGCCAAAGCCCATAGCCTTCGCAAAAAAGACAATCTCGAATTCAGGAAAAAGAAAAAACTGGATGGCTTAGATGGTAAAATCGAAAACGGTAACCTATTTATGCAATGGGGCGAACCAACGGCTGTGTATGATTCTACCAAGCAGCGGGCTACAGTGGAGAAAATGAATAACTATCTTTTCATAAAAGGGTATTTCAATGGTAATGCAAAGGCTATTATTTCAGAATCTAAGAGAAAAGTAAAAATTGTATATACTCTAGTGCCAAAAAACCCTTACTTAATTGATACCATAATCTATAGAATCCCCGATCAAAATGTGTTGAGTTTAATCAAAAAGAGTCAATCAAAAAGTACTATCAATCAAGGCGATCAATATGATCAGGATAAATTAACCAAAGAAAGAGAGCGCATTGATTTTTATTTGAAGGACAACGGGTTTTATGATTTCAGTAGACAATACATCGATTTTCAAGTCGATACCTCATCCATTAAAAATCATAGAGTAAGGTTGCTAATGGAAATCCAAAACCCAAATAAGTCTAATCACCACAAGCAATTTAGGATAGATTCTGTCAGCTTCACTACTGATGTTGGCATAAAGGGAGTAGCCCCAGGCACCAAGCGGATTGCGTATCCTTATGAAAACATTACGTTCAATTATTTTCGGCATGAGTTCAGCAACAAAGTATTAGCCTCTCGCGTGTTTATCAAAAAAGACAGCCTTTACAGCAGAACAAAAACATTTAGCACGCAACGACAAATGGCAAACCTAGATGTATTTAAGTTTGTAAACGTAAACTACGATACTTCACGAGGTAGGTTTGTGGCAAATATTTTTGCCAGTCCTCTTGATCACTATGCCTGGACGAATGAGGCTGGTGCTACGGTTACTCAAGGTTTTCCTGGGCCATATATTAGCACCAATTTTAAAAAGAGAAATCTTTTTGGCGGGTTGGAAATTTTAGAACTGAATGGGCGCTTTGGTTATGAAGGTGTTGCCTCTGCAACCGAGACTGGTAACTTCTACCAAAGTACCGAAGCTAACGGAAGCGCATCACTCACCTTCCCGAAATTTTTATTTCCCTTCAACAGAGCTGCTTTATTTAGGTATGCAAAATATAATCCACGTACTCGTTTATTAGCAGGATACACTTACACAGATCGACCAGAATACCAACGCTCTATTACTACGGTATCAGCAGCGTATACATGGGGTCTCAATCAAAAGCTTCAATTCTCGTTTACCCCTACTAATCTAAACATCATCCGATCAACCATCAATGACGATTTTAGAAAAGTGTTAAATAACTTGGACAGTATTGGAAATAATTTGAGCAAAGCATTCTTACCCTCTTTTGTTGGCAGTATGATTTTCTCTATAACATGGAACAATAATTATGGTACAGCACAAAAGAACTCAACCTTAATTCGAGGTACTGTCGAAAGTGGGGGGACATTACTAAATTTATACACACCTCAAGTTATTATTAACCAAGGGCTAGAACCTTATCAATATATAAGAATCAATATCGACTTTAGGAAAAACAGGGTCATCAACAAAAACACGTCTCTCGCCTATCGAGTCAATACTGGGTTTGGTTATGCCTATAGCGCGAACAAAGTTTTGCCTTACGAAAAAAACTTTTTTATAGGAGGAAGCAATAGTGTAAGGGCTTGGAGACCCAGGAGATTAGGTGTTGGTGCTGACCCTCCGCCTCTTAACACTAATTCAAATTCAAGTGGCTATTTTGACTATCGTTTTGAAAAACCAGGCGAGTTACTGATAGAAGGTAGTTTAGAGTGGAGGCAAAAAATATTTGGCTTTGTTAACTACGGATTGTTTATTGATGCTGGTAATGTTTGGGCTCTGCGGTCAGGATCTAATGAAGCCGCTCATTTTAACTTCGATCGCTTTTACCAAGAGTTTGGTATTGGTACTGGTTTTGGTCTGCGTTTCGATTTCTCTTTTCTTATTCTCCGTTTAGATGTAGGCATGAAGGCTTGGGATCCTGCAAGGCCTGATGGACAGCGCTTTGTGCTGAGCAATGCACGTTTTATTGGACCCTATGGAATCAATAGTGAGCCAGTGATTTACAATATTGGAATAGGGTATCCTTTTTGAAAAAAAAATCCAAAGAGACAACTTATTTTTCTATTCAATTAAAAATAAAGTTGAACATCTAACCTATTTCGCGGAAACCTTTATAACCTCAATAGTTCTGTGATTAAACCGTCCGTTACCAAATTCAATTTGGCGATTTATTTGCAAGAGTAACGATTCTTCTTCTTGCAGTCATTTCATGAGTTTTTTTTAGGAGGAGAAATAGATTTTCTTCGCGCTCAAATTTTTAAACCAAATAAAATAATATCGTATGAAAAAACTTATTTACACAGTAAGCACAGTGATGTTGATTGCTTTATCGTCATGCAAAAATGAGAATAGTGTAAACCCGCGTCCCGTTGATCAAATTATCTCAAAAGCAGTTATTGCCGGTCTTGTGAGAGCTGAGTTAAACAATACAACACCCTCTCCAGCAGTCATTGGTGGAGTTTTTGCCAACGCTGAGTTAATTCCAGCCAGTCTAGCCCCAAAAGTGGTAGCAGAAATAGATACTAGAGATTTGGTTCTTAATCCTATTGGAATTGCCTATGCAAAAAAATACTATGAGGCAACAGTAGGAGCCGATGGTTCTTATTCAATTGAAGTAGAAGTTGGGCCTAAAGGTTTTATTGATGTGACTCTCTATTATTCTAATTTCCGTTCTGATTTAATTGTCAGCACGTCTACAACTTTAAAAAACCTAGTATTCAATGGTGGAAGTCAACAAATAACCGTTAACAAAGGGCGCAACGAAATAGCACCTGATTACACCATATTTAACTGATCTAGTCAAAAGTGAAGTTGTACTATTAAATAAAATATTAAAATGAAAAAAATCAGTTTCTTATTTATAATACTTTGCTCATCGTTGACTACATGGGCGCAAGAGCCAGTGGCAACAAGCGAGCCAGTAGTCCTGAAATCTAAAAGAGGGATTACTATTCTACCAGAGGCAAAAGAGTGGGCATTGGGCATTAGCGCCAATCCTTTTCTTACCTATGCAGGAAATTTTTTCCATGGAAATGCTTTCAATGGTTCACCTCAATTCACGTATGCAGAGAACCCCACAAATAACATTGCCATATTTGGCAAATATATGGTTGATGCACATACGGCATATCGTGTGCGGTTCAATGCAAGCGTAAACTCATCAGCCGACAAGAGAGTTGTTGCACAAAACGAAGTGACACCTGATCCACTTTTTCCTGCATTTACCCAAGACTGGCGAAAAACAAGTTCACAGACAATTGTAGTGGCAGCGGGTTACGAAAAACGTAGAGGAAGTAGTCGCGTTCAGGGGGTTTATGGTGCTGAGATCATATTAGGCTATAACGGACTCAGCAACAAATACGAATACGGCAACAGTATATCACAGGATTTTAATGCACCTACCACGGCCGATTTTATTGGCAATATTTTGATAGGCACATCCAACGCAGCTACCCAGCGCAAAGTAGAAGAAAATCTCGGGACCTCTATCTATGTAGGGGCAAGAGGTTTTATTGGCGTGGAATATTTTATCGGGCCTAAAATCTCGTTGGGTGCTGAATTTGGATATTCGCTTGCATTCCGCTCTACTGGAAAGAGTGTAATCACTGCGGAAAGATGGAACACGTTAACTGGTTCTATCTTGCAAACCAAGATCGATCAAGACAATGGCAACTACACAAGCTTCCTAGGAACTTCATTGGACAACCTTAACGGTTCAATCAATTTGCTATTCTATTTCTAATTTTAGTTAATTCTTCATCACAAAAAATCCCTTTCAGTAAAACGGAAGGGATTTTTTTATGACCATGATTTTTAAACCAAGTTTAATAGACCAACAATTTTACAATCTCCATCCTCACCTTCTCCGCATTCGGTAACATCATCTTTTCCAACTCAACATTCAGCGGCACAGCAGGAAGGTTGGCTGCACCATACGTCCACACGGGTGCATCTAAAAATTGAAAGAATTCTTTTGAGATTCTACCAGCGAGCGATTCAGCAAATGAGTTTAGTAATGGCTCTTCTGTCAACACAAATACTCGTCCATGTTTTTTTACAGAAGCAGAAATCAATTCCCAATCAATGGGGTTGAGTGTGCGCAGATCAATGATCTCAATTTGCCCTTCAAAAGATTTAGCCGCTTCTTTTGCCCAATACACGCCCATGCCATAGGTGATGATGACTGCACTTTCACTTGCTTCAATCTTTTCATCACTGGCATGCTGAACAATATTTGCCTTGCCAAGCGGAATTACATAATCTTCATCCGGTTCAATCGTCTTCGCATCAAGTGTGCCGGGCACTTTGCTCCAATACAATCCTTTATGCTCCAACATTACTACCGGGTTAGGATCATGAAAAGCAGCCTTCATCAATCCTTTCATATCGGCAGCGTTGGATGGATAAACTACTTTTATTCCGCGAATTGTGAGCAAGGTAGACTCGATACTTCCTGAATGATAAGGACCTCCGCCACCATACGCACCAATGGGAACTCTGATCAGCGATTGGATCGGGAATCTTCCTTTTGATAAATAACAACTTTTAGAAAGCTCTTCCACCAATTGATTCATGGCCGGCCAGATGTAATCTGCAAATTGGATTTCTACAATGGGCTTCACCCCTACTGCCGCCATGCCTGCCGTTGATCCAACAATGTAAGCTTCTTGAATAGGTGTATTGAACACACGATCATCCCCAAACTTTTGTGCCAATGTTGCTGCCTCTCGGAAGACTCCTCCTAACCGTGCACCTACATCTTGGCCGTAAAACATTGCTTCGGGATATGTCTTTAAAATTTCATCTACGGCATGAAGAGCAGCATCTACCATCGTAACTTTTTCTCCATTGGTAGGGAATCGATTGCCTCTTTCTTCCACTATTTCGGTTGGCGAGAACTCATGTGAATCATAATCAGTTGGATCGGGATCGGGCGAGGCCAATGCTTTTTGATAGTCATTCTCAACTTGCTTAGATGCTTTCGCTTCTATTTTTTCTAAAACCAACTCTTCAACACCTTGATCAAGCAACTGTTTTTTCAGTTTGATAATAGGATCGTCTTTTTCCTGTAAGGTCAAGTTATCACCTCGGTACCATTCTTTGCGCACACCAGAAGTATGATGGCCCAGCAATGGACATTTGGCATGAACCAAAATTGGTGAGCGATTTTTTCTTGCATAATCAAAAGATTTCTCAATAGCCTTATAGCTCGCAATAAAATCAGAACCGTCTACACGCATTCGCTCAAGGCCTTTAAAGCCTGCAGCATATTCGTATGCATCCATCGCGCGCATCTCTTTGCCCATGGCTGATATACCCCAATCGTTATCTTGAATCAAATAAATGATTGGTAATTTTTTTAGCACTGCCATTTGAAATGCCTCGGCCACTTCGCCTTCGGTAACAGAACCGTCACCCAAAGAGCAGAGTACAATAGGGTAATCTTTTGTTTTAAGTAATCCTTGAGATTCTAAATAAGCAATGCCGTGCGCCATGCCCGTGGAGGGTATTGCTTGCATGCCGGTAGCAGAACTTTGATGCGGAATAGTTGGGAAACCTTCGCGCTTTATGGAAGGATGCCCGTAATATGTTCTTCCTCCAGAGAATGGATCATCGGCCTTGGCCATCAATTGCAACATCAATTCATACGGAGTCAACCAGATGGCGAGCAACATGGCTTCATCTCGATAGTAAGGAGCTGCGTAATCGCACGGCTTTAATTGCATGCCCGCAGCCAGTTGAATAGCCTCATGCCCGCGCGAAGTACTGTGCACATATTTACTACAAACTTCTTTGTTTTGATCGTACAACTCAGCCATACTACGAGCAATACACATTAGTTCATACGCCTTTAAAATCATTGCCTGATTTAAAGATTTTTCCTTCGCCTCATCGATTGCTATCGCCATACCATTCTTATTATGAATAACCCAAAGATACAGTTTAGTTGAAAAACTATAGAAACGATGGAAATAAGAAGAGCCGTACTTTTTATAGATACCGATCGGCAATGGATAGCAGCCCCGTGAAGCGCGGGGTGAACTCCAAACCCACAGCGATCCCGATAGCTATCGGGAGAGCGAGGATTTGTAGCGGATAGCCCAGCCCGAGGAACGAGGGTGCCGCCATAAAATCAAGACGAGTTAGGTCAAATAAAGAGGTGTTTTAGACAATTATTGTTATTATTTTTACCCCGAATGAATCTATGGACAACTATTAGCAAATGGGGCGTAACGCCCGAAATGAACAATAGCCGAAAGCGGTATGTAATTCTTTCAAATAGGGTAAGCGTACTCATCTCTTGCTTTACGCTGATTGTTGCATTAGTGGGTGTCTCTTATTTTGGACCCATCAACTCAATAAAGCTTGCCTTCTTATTCATTTTTATCTTCTTGCTTCCTCTATTGATTAATAAGGCAGGATTCGTCAATGCTAGTCGGGTCATTCTTTCTGCGGTGGTAAGCTTTGCTTCTCTACTTATTTCTGTTATTGATAAATTTGAATACTCTCTGCTGGAAGAGTTTCAATATTTTGAGTTTCGATTGATGTTGATGTGCGCAAGCCTTTTTCCCTTCATTATTTTTAGGTTAAGTGAGAAGAAGTTTTGGATGACTGCTTTGGGTTTTAATTTCCTGTGTTTAGTTCTGTACGATCCCATTCACAATCTTTTTCATGTTGGTTATTATCAATTAGGGCTGACAGGACCCAATTATCCTTTTCTGAATTTTATGTTTGTGGCCTGTTTCTTTATTGTGGCCGGATGCACTTACTTTCTTAAAAGTAGTTTTGAGTTGTTTGAAAAAGAAAACAGAATGTTGATTGAAAAACTATCTATTCGCCAACAAGAAATATTAAATGTAAATACTATTGTAGATGAGCAGAGAGCCATTCTTGCAAAAGAAAACGTCATCCTAAATAGAGAGTTAGTCGATAAAAATAATCAATTGACAGAAACGAATGAGCAACTCATTCAGCATAATAATGACTTACAGCAATTTTCATATACCGTTTCGCACAACTTGCGCGGGCCTGTGGCAAGTTTATTGGGTTTGTTGTACTTAACTGATAGAAGTGCTCTTGGCGAACAAAATGAAATTTTATTCGATCATATTCAAAAGTCCGTTACCACGCTGGATATTACTATCAAAGACCTTGGTAACATTATTGATATCCGAAACACGATTTCTAAAGTAAGGCAAAAGATAAATCTAGAAGAAGAGATCAATCATGTCCTTAATCTGTTAGAAAGAAACATTGAAGACGGGCAGGTGAAAGTGCAAACTGATCTGCACGATGGCATGGAAATCTATTCGGTGAAGCCGATGCTTAGCAGCATTCTTTATAACCTCATTAGCAACGCAATCAAATATAAATCGGAGGAGAGAAAACCCGTAATAAGAATAACTTCAAGAAAAATAGGCTCTCTTGTAAAAATTGAAGTGCACGACAATGGGTTGGGGATTGATACCGAAAAATTCAAAGAAAAACTATTTGGCCTTTACAAGAGATTCCACACGCATGTGGATGGAAAAGGCTTGGGACTGTTCTTGGTGAAGCTGCAAGCAGAATCATTGGGTGGCAGAGTAGAGATTGAAAGTACGCCCGGAGTTGGCTCTACTTTTTGTGTTTATATTTCGGATGCATCCAATCCAGATCATCAAATTATTATGGACAAAGAGTGGGGAAAATTATACTATGATGCCCCCCAAGATATTGCAATGGTGATCTGGAAAAGAGCACTGAAGGTAGATGAGTTCAGCGAATTCTTTAAACGATGTGTGGAGTTTATCAATACACAACAATGCCCCAATTGGATTGCCGAAATAAAACAAGGAACGAAGGCAGAGGCAAATGATGCAGAGTATGACAGGGCGCGCATGCAATTTGCCAATGAGCTAAAGCGAACAAGTCTGAAACGATTGGGCTACGTGATAGCTTTAGCTAACGAACCCCCGCATTTTGAAGAATACAAAAAGCAACTAACTGATTTTTATCAAGGACGGATACAATTCTTTCGCACAATTGAAGAGGCGCAGACATGGATACTTGGCGAAACACAGAAGGAAGTGGAGATGAGGGAAACCGCGTAACTAATCTAGGCATTAGGGATTAGAGAAGTTACCTATTACCAGTTGCCAGTTATCGATTGTCAATTATGGAGCATCGCGCCTAAGTCCTAAGCCCGAAGTCCCAATGCCGAAGTCCTAACCTACCAAGATTCTCGTAATTCAAAAGCTTTGTTCAATTTTTGAATCAGTCTTGTAGACTCGGTAAAATCTAAAGTTTGCTGTCCATCACTAAATGCTTCTTCTGGTTTTTGATGAGTTTCATAAATAATACCATCGGCACCAGCAATCAAAGCGGCCAAGGCAACAGGCTCTACATATTCGCGAATGCCGATGCCGTGCGATGGATCAGCCACCACGGGTAAATGTGATTTTTCTTTTAAGATGGGAATGGCATTAACGTCCATTGTGTTTCTGCTTGCCCTTTCATAAGTGCGAATGCCGCGCTCGCACAAAATCAATTTTTCGTTGCCAGCCGCAAATACATATTCAGCGGAGGAAAGCAATTCTTCTATCGAACCTGAAATGCCGCGCTTAATCATGACTGGCTTATCCACTTTACCCAGCTCATCTAGCAAATTAAAATTTTGTGTGTTCCTCGCCCCTACTTGAAAGACATCTACATACTCATACATATCAGCAATTTGACTCACCTGCATTACTTCACTAATGATTTTAATTCCAGCCGCTTTTGTTTGTTGATGCCACATCTTCAAGCCATCTACGCCCAAACCACGAAACGCATAAGGCGAACTGCGTGGCTTGAACACACCACCCCGCATGATTTTCACACCATTCTCCTTCAAGTGCGCCAGCGTTAACTCTACCTGCTTTTCATTTTCAATAGAGCACGGCCCGGCCATGATAGAGAGTGATCCCTGTCCAATAAAAACACCATCCCCCAAATCAATTTTAGTGCGGTCAACTTTCCATTTGCGTGAAACCAATTTATAATCATCAGACACACGGTGGATGTCTGCAATGCCCGGCATAAAGCCTAGCTGGCGAATATCAAATTCTTTTTTGCCGATGGCTACCAAGTAAGAATGAAGTTGGGTTTTTACAGGGGTGATTTTATAACCCAACCCATTTACTTTAGATATGATAGTTTCTTGTTGGGTGGAATTGATGGACGGTTCTAGTTGGATGATCATGTTTTAATCTTAAAAAATGTAGTGTTACAAATTTATAGGGTCAGCGACAAAATAGATTGAAAGTTCACCTTAGCAAATTCAAGCCTAGCAAGAATAAACCTTAGCAGAAACCATTTTTAGTAGTAAACTGAACCTTATTACCTTATCTAAACGCATAACGAAAAAGGGAAATAAGGTAATAAGGTTGTTGGCTTTTTTTAGGCCATTCACTACTAAGGTTAAATTCCTTCGCTGATAGCTAATGATTAAGTTTTCTAATAGTATAGATTTTCATAACCCGTTTGACTATTTAATAGTTATTTCAAATTTTTTATAAAATGATCAATCTCTGATGAGAGATTAGTACTGTTCTTTAATAAATTAATAAACGCGCTTCCTACAATCGCTCCTGAAGCATACTTGCATACCGCATCAAATGTTTGTCGATTGGAAACCCCGAAGCCAATCAAAAATGGATTAGCCAATTTCATCCCCTGCAATTTTTTAAAATACAATTCTTGTTCCGAAGAAAAACCTTGCTGCGCACCTGTAGTGCTTGAAGATGATACGGCATAGATAAATCCATTGGTGGCCGCATCAATTTTTCTAATGCGCTCTTCGGAAGTAGTAGGAGAAATTAAAAATGTGTTGACCAACCCGCTAGCGTCTATCAACTCTTTGTACGATTCTAAATATTCATCCAACGGGAGATCGGGCAGAATCAATCCATCTACCCCAGCAGCGGCTGCATCTTTCACAAACTTTTCAACACCATATTGCAGAACAGGATTCAAGTAACCCATTAAAATAATTGGAATGGAAACCGTTTTGCGAATCTCTTTTACTTGCTCAATCAACAGATGCAAATTCATTCCATTATCCAAAGCGATTTTATTACTTGCTTGGATAGTGGGGCCATCTGCTACAGGATCAGAGAACGGAATACCAATCTCGATGATATCAGCACCTGCTTCCTCTAATTGTTGAGAAATAGCGATTGTATCATTTAACTTTGGAAATCCCGCTGTATAGAATATCGAGAGTATGTTTTTGTTTTTCGATTTGAATAATGTGTTGACTCGATTGCTCATTTTTTAACTTGTTGATTTTACTAATTATAATCTAAAAGAAGTCAGAAGTCGGAATTTAGAAGTCAGAAGTCGGAATTTAGAAGTCAGAAGTTGGAAGTCGGAAGTTAGAAGTCAGAATTTGAGTAGCTAATTACTACCACTTACCAATCACCTATTACCACTCACCTAATACTTAAGTCCCAATCCCTAATGCCTAAGTCCCAAGTCCTAAGCCCCAAGCCCTAATACTTCCCCCACTTAATATACGTCTCCAAATCCTTATCTCCCCTACCAGAAAGGTTTACAATCACTACATCGTCTTTCGCAAATTCCATTTTACCAAGTATTGCAATAGCGTGCGCAGTCTCTATCGCTGGTATGATTCCTTCTGTTCTGCTCAATTCTATTCCTGCGTTCATCGCCTCATCATCTGTGACAGATAAAAATTGTACACGACCTGTTTCAAAAAGATGTGCATGCATAGGGCCGATGCCCGGGTAATCCAATCCAGCAGAAATAGAATAAGGCTCTACTACTTGCCCATCTTCGGTTTGCATCAACAATGATTTGCTTCCATGCAAAATCCCAACTTTGCCTAGCACGGTAGTTGCTGCCGACTCTCCTGTGTCTACTCCCTTACCCGCAGCCTCTACGCCAATTAATTGCACGTGCTCATCACTTAAAAAATGATAGAACGCACCAGCCGCATTGCTGCCACCACCCACACACGCAATCACATAATCTGGAAATGGGTTGCCAATTTCTAAGCTCAATTGATATTTGATCTCTTCGCTGATCACCGATTGAAACCGCGCCACCATATCAGGGTAGGGATGCGGGCCTACTACCGAACCAATTATGTAATGTGTATCAGTCGGGTGATTGATCCAATGGCGCATCGCTTCGTTGGTAGCATCTTTTAATGTCATGCTGCCACTCAATGCGGGTTCGACTTTCGTTCCCAAAATCCGCATACGCTCTACGTTGGGTCTTTGTCGCTCCATATCATGTTTGCCCATGTAAACGGTGCACTCCATACCCATCAACGCACATACAGTGGCAGTGGCCACTCCATGCTGACCGGCACCTGTTTCTGCAATGATTTTTTGTTTGCCTAATCGCTTCGCCAATAAAATTTGACCAATGGTGTTGTTGATCTTATGTGCGCCTGTATGACACAAGTCTTCGCGCTTTAAATAGATTTTAGTTTGATAGCGTTCTGACAATCGCTTGGCAAAATAAAGAGGGGTTGGTCTGCCTACGTAATCTCGCAAGAGTTGATCAAACTCTGCTTTGAAGTCGTCTTCGTTAATGATCTTCAAATAATTGGAGCGCAATTCTTCAATGTTAGGATAGAGCATCTCAGGGATGTAGGCTCCACCAAATTGTCCATAGTAGCCTTTGTCGTTTACTTGATAACTCATATTGCTAAAGCTTTTAAATTATTTTGAACCCGTTTAATTTTATCTACGCTCTTCATTCCAACGGAAATCTCCACTCCACTATTCACATCAATAGCATGCAAATTCATTTGATCCAATTGAGTAATAGAAGAAATATTTTCTGCACTTAATCCACCGCTTAGAAAGAAAGGAATGCGCTGATTGTAAGACTTCAGTAAACTCCAATCAAAAGTAGCCGCGTTGCCTCCATAAAATTTGCCTTTGGTATCGAACAGAAAGTAATCAACGCAATTCTCAAATGGAATAGTAGTCTTGAAATCAAAATGGGCATCCATTGAAAAAACTTTAATCACGCCAATACCTGCTTGTTTTAGTTCATTGCATTCCGCTACCGATTCGTGTCCATGAAGTTGAACGTAATCCAATTGATGTTTCATAGAAACCGCTTTCACAATTTCTACTTGCTCATTTACAAACACGCCTACCCTCTTGATTGTTTTAGGAAAACCAGTAGGAATCGAGAAGTCGCTTCCAACGTAGCGTGGAGATTTTTCATAAAATATAAAACCCATATACTCAGGATGCAGTGAGACTACTTCCAAAATATTTTTGGAGTCGCGCATGCCGCAGATTTTGAGTGAGATGGGTTTATTTTTAAACATTCTTTTATTTTTTGAACCACATAGACACATAGCTAAATAGGATTTTACACAGTTGCTATGTTTGTATTTTCTATGTCTCTATGTTCCTATGTGGTTCATTTTTTTTAAATTTACTGAGTAATCTTCTCCAACTGATTTAATTCCTTAATAAAATCCTTCGCTGCTTCTTCAGGCCGACTGTGTTGCATAAAATTCTGCCCCATCAAAAAACCTTCGTACCCAAATTTCTTCAATTCAATAATGGCTTCTGGTGATTCAATCCCGCTCTCGCTCACTCTCACCATTCCTTTGGGTATAAACTCAGCCAATTGCTTTGATACATCCAAACTAAGTGTGAATGTTTTAAGGTCGCGGTTATTGACACCAATTAAATCTACGTTGGCATTCAAATTTGCATCGAGTTCTTCTTTGTTATGAACTTCCATCAGCACTTCCAGTCCTAATCTCTTTGCGGCAGACACCAATTCCGCTAATCGCTTCGGTTGCAAAGCAGCCGCAATCAACAAGATGGCATCAGCTCCAATTGACTTTGCTTCAATGATCTGATATTCGTCAACAGTAAAATCTTTACGAAGGATAGGACAAAAATTAAATTTCCGAGCCGTAGTAAGGTCGTCATTGCTTCCGCCAAAAAATTCTTTATCGGTTAGAATGGAAAGTGCCGAAGCACCCGCTTGCATATAACCAATCGAAGTGCGCTCAATGGAAACACTTGAATTAATAACTCCTTTTGAAGGTGATTTTCTTTTGATCTCAGCAATGATGCCCGACTTATCTTTTCGCTGAATATATTTTTTCAACGAAACGGTGGGAGAAGAAAAGAAAATACTCTGCTCCAATAACTTGACTGGATAAAGGCTCTTGCGCTCCGCTACTTCCTTATGTTTATGTTCGATTATTTTATCTAGGATGTTCATTTCGTTAGGCATTAGGACTTAGGCATTAGGACTTAGGGAGTTAGCATCTATAAATCTTAAATTATTTCTCGATCAATTTTTTAAAACAATCTAATGCTTTTCCAGATTCCAATGTCTCTTTCGCTTTCGCAAATGCGATTGGCATTCCTTCTTTTTGATGACTGCAATACAGGGCCATTCCTGCATTGGCAATAACTGCAGCGTTCTGAGCGGCTGTACCTTTGCCTTCAAGGATGGTCATAAAAATTTTGGCTGATTCTTCTACGGTATCACCGCCTTTCAAATCAGCTTGCGACAGATGCGGCATTCCAATTTCTGTTGGGTGAGTGATGCGCTCACCTCCATTGAAGAAATATTTGAACTCACTTGTCAATGAAATTTCATCATAGCCATCCAGTGAATGCAAGATCACAAAGTCTTTGTTTGTCTGCTGATAGAGGTAGCCATACTGCCGCGCCAATTCCAAACTAAACACACCCACCAATTGCCTTTTCGGAAAAGCAGGGTTTACCATTGGGCCAAGCATATTGAAAAATGTTTTCACGCCCAATTCCTTTCTAATTGGTGCTACGTTTTTCATTGCGGGGTGAAACAAAGGCGCATGCATAAAGCAAATATTTGCTCTTTCAAGGCTGCGCTTTAGCTCATCAATGTCATTGGTAAACTTGTATCCAAAATATTCCAGCACATTAGACGAACCCGATACCGATGATACTCCGTAGTTACCGTGCTTCGCTACGGGTTGGCCAGCAGCAGCCACTACAAATGAACTCAGCGTAGAAATATTAAATGTATTTTTTCCATCACCTCCAGTGCCACACACATCCATGGCAGGCACATCTAGTTTTACAGGAATACAAAGTTCCAGCATCGCATCGCGAAAGCCCTGCAATTCATCAATAGTGATGCTGCGCATCATGTAAACCGTCATGAAGGCAGAGGTTTGGCTTGAATTATATTTTCCAGAGGCCAAATCAATTAATACCTGCCTAGCCGTATCTTTTGATAACGATCTATGTTCAATTAATTCTGTTAAAATATTTTTCATGCAGCTTTTAATTAATCAGCCAATTTTTAATAATGTCCATTCCATGCTCAGTCATGATTGATTCAGGATGGAATTGCACACCCCGAACATCGCACTGCTTGTGACGCAAAGCCATTATCAAACCGTCTGCATTGCGAGCGGTTACTATTAAATCATTTG
The DNA here is from genome assembly GCA_046155095.1 of Cyclobacteriaceae bacterium. GTDB lineage: Bacteria > Bacteroidota > Bacteroidia > Cytophagales > Cyclobacteriaceae > ELB16-189. The sequence continues at coordinate 26,494 of JBJXEB010000125.1, read as the reverse complement.
GAAAATTTTTGACATCCACTGCCCACGAGTGATAATGGCAAACATTGAAAGTGTTCGGTATTTTTTTGAAAAGTCTTTCTTCTTGATCTGTTATACTTATTTGGGAAGTAACGCCATGCAACACATTTGGAATATTGAAAAGCGTACCTCCAAAAACTTCGGCAATGGCTTGATGGCCTAAGCAAACGCCTAAAATACTTTTTGTAGATGAATAGGTTTTGATCAATTTCTTCAGTATTCCAGCTTCATCAGGAATGCCTGGTCCAGGAGAAAGTAAAATCTTGTCATATTGATCTACCTCTTGTATTGTTATTTTATCATTCCTAAAAATAGCAGGCTCATGCCCCAACTCACGAAGCATGTGAACCAAATTGTATGTGAATGAATCGTAATTATCTAAGACTAGTATTTTCATTGTTACTATTTTTTATTTACAAGAAGTCAGAGTTAAAGTTAAAAGTTAATCGTTAATAGCTATCGGTGTTAGAGATAACGTTTTTTACTACATAAACCAGTAACCAATAACTATTAACTATTAACCAATAACTAATTTCTAAATCAACTCTGCCATCTTAATCGCTCCTCTCAATGCTTCTACTTTATTATTCACCTCTTGCAACTCACTTTGTGGGACTGACTTCGCAACGACTCCTGCGCCAGCCTGAAAGGTTAATGTATTTTCCTTGCTCAAAAAAGTACGGATCATAATAGCCTGATTTACTGTGCCGTTGAAACCAACAAAGCCAATGGCACCTCCATAAAAACTTCGGTTTGTATTTTCATATTGATTGATCAGTGTCATTGCCATTGGCTTAGGTGCGCCTGATAACGTGCCAGCAGGAAATGTATCTGCTGTTAACTGCAGAGGAGAAATTCCTGGTCGCAAGTTGCCCGAAACTTTAGATACCAAGTGGATCACATGCGAATAGTATTGTATTTCTTTAAATACTTCCACATGCACTTTCTCTGCACTACGGCTCAAATCATTCCTCGCCAAATCAACCAGCATAACGTGTTCTGAATTTTCCTTTTCATCGCGCGATAGTTTTTCGGCCAATACTGCATCTTCTTGATCGTTGCCTGTTCTTTTGAATGTACCAGCTATCGGGTAAATGTGTGCCTGCCCATTCTTTATTTGAATTTGCGCTTCGGGCGATGATCCAAAGATTTTATAACTTCCATAATCAAAATAAAACAAGTAAGGCGATGGGTTGATGGAGCGCAAGGCTCGGTACACGTTAAATTCATCACCTTGAAATTGTCTACTAAATCTTCTGGATAAAACAATCTGAAACACATCGCCTCGGTGGCAATGTTTGATGCCCTGCTCCACCATCTTCACATATTCATCATCGGTCAGATTCGATTGTTCTTGATCCATAGCGTGAAAAGAGAATGTTGAAAAACGATTGCTGTAAATGATCTTCTCTAATTTTTCTAACCCTGATGGTCGCTCCTTCTCTCCCTCCCAGTTATTTTCAAACAGACTCAGCTCGTTACTGAAATGATCAATGACAATCACATAACGATAAACTTTGTAGACTATATCAGCGATGCAGTTGCTATCTGTTTTAATATCCACTTTTTCAAAATAGCGAACGGAGTCATACGTCATGTAGCCAAACAATCCTGTGAAGGGATACTTTGAATCAATTTCAGGAGCAACAAATGAATTCCTGAACTCCTCAAATTTTTGAAGCACTTGATTGGGGTTTGTTATTGACAACTTCCAATTAGATCCGTCTGGGAATTGTGCGGAAATAATTTCGCTCTTTACCACGAAAGAGGCTATGGGGTCGCAACAGATAAACGACAAACTGTTTTCGTTGCCATGATAATCTGAGCTTTCCAGTAAAATACTTCCCGCAAAAACATCGCGTAGTTTTAGGTAGATGTTTACGGGTGTGAGCGTATCTGCTAAAAGCTTCTTGGTTTTTGTATTGAGTTTGTACTGCATAAATTAAATCTTAAAAACCCTAAAGTTAATTCTTACCATCCGACTCACCTCGTCATAGCAAAGGCGAAGAAACAATCTCTCTACTGCGTAGAAAAAAGGGAAGCGGTCTAATAAAAAAAGCCCGCCCCGAAGATCGGGGCGGGCTTTTTTGAAAGTATTCATCAAAAACTAAAACGCAGCCATGCACCGATCGAAATTCGATTTGTGCCACCACCACATCATAGTATTGACTGATTTCATTATTCTGCTGCTTCTTTCTTTTTAACTACTCTTTTTGCCTTCGGTTTAGCATCTGCTCCCGCAACTACCTTCTTCACACTTACTACACGCTTCAAACGAGCTTTGATCTTCTTCCTAGACCTTGTAACGCCAAAAGAACCGATAGTTCTCTTACCTTTTGCTGATTTTTTGTCTCCTCTACCCATTATTGTTTTATTATGCCGCAATTATAGCGACTCTTTGGTAAATAAAAAAGGTGTTGGCAATTTTTGTGTGAAAGACTGACCCTAGCCCTCATTATCCCAAACTCCAAGACCCACCACTTGCATTAAAACTTCTCCTCATCTTCCTTCTTCGCATCCTCCAGCCTCTTCTTCTCAATGGCAGGATCTACCTTCGGTTTCTTTTTCAGGAATCCAAAGATACCTTTCCTTTTCTCTTTCTTAGGAGGTACTACCGCACCAGTGGAATCTACCACTACTGGCTCCAAGGCAGCTAAAGAATCTTTCTTCGCATCTTTTTTCTTATCCTTCTTCTTGAAAATATTTTTGAAGAAGCCGAAGAATCCTTTCTTCTCTTTCTTCGAAGCCTTGGTCGCTTTGCCAGATACCTCCTGCTCGCTCATGGCTATGCGCACATCAGGCAGCACCAAAATATTGCGGAAGTACCACATGTAGTTGTCCTGATCTACATTGAACTTCTCTTTCTCCAACGAGATCATATAGGTGCTATCCTTTTTCTCATTAGGCTTGGCAGCGGCAATTTTATCAGTGGATGTAAGCGTATCATTCAAGCTGCGGGCCGCACTGTCTAGCAACTTATCAATGTTGGCATCAAGTGAATCTGTTTTCTTTTTTGGATAGACAGGTTTCATATTCACAGTTTGCAAGGCGCGAAGAGCTTTCTTGTAAGTTTTCTCAGGTAGCAATAGATAGCGCGTTTTTTTGTTCCGTTTTTCTTTCGGCAAGGCTGGGCCGGGCAGCACAATGCTGTTGACCCAAGTAGAGTCGTTGGCGGGCAATGTTAGCGTCTTGCTGTTGGAGGCCAACACTTCGCGCGGCATTTTCTTGTCCTCATTAAAATGGACGAACGCTTCCTTTTGGCTTGGCTTATCGAAGATAAAAGCACTCTGGTAGGCAGGACAAATTTTGCGTTGCGTATTGCACGATGCAAGCACCAAAACAGAGAGAAAGCATACGATTAAAGCCCTGATCATCACAATAGGGTATGTACAATCGACAAAGCTATATAATTAACTGAAGTAATCCGAATTTTAAGCAAGGTAGAACTTGGGGCTTGGGACTTAGGCATTGGGTAAGCGGTTTCAATTCCCACCCAAATCTTAAATCATTTTAACCCTTTCTGCTGGGCTTTAGGCAAACTCGCCACTACCAAGTCATACGAGGCATCGATCCACGATTTGATCAGTTTATCACTAATGCTGCCATCCATTTGCACCGTAATCCAATGCTTCTTGTTCATGTGGTAGCCAGGCTGCACTGCTGAATATCCTTCTCTCAACTGAACCCCGATCTCAGGGTCGCATTTCAAATTGATGCCCCAAAAATCATCCACGTGTGTCAGCGCAAACAACTTGCCCATCACTTTATACACAAGCGTATTGTTATCAAACGGAAACTCCTCCGTTACGCCCTTCTTGGCCATGCAATACTGCTGAAAAGACTCTATGTTCAAAACAAACGCTTTACTATGAGGTATAGTACAGCCAGTAGAAAAATAGCGATGGAAAGTTTGTTCACCCCGTGCATCATTTTGATATTGATATTGGACGGACGGTTGGGGTCCTTCTTCCTGAAAAAATAATTGCCCACCTCACCCAACGAGAAAAAATCTTTGAACGACATTTTCTTTTCTGTTTTATCCGTCTCTTCGTTTTGCATAATCATTTTTTTTAATTCATATTTGTTTCGCGGCCTGTCCGCGCGAGACGCAGCGGCCACCGGGCTATCCGCTACAAGTCCTCGTTCGTTCCTCACTCCGGGCTTTTCGCTACTATCCCTGGCCGAAGTGTCCAATTCTCAAATGCCTTTAATCGATTACCTTGCCTCTCAAATCTTAAATCAAACCTCTCAAATCAAAAATTTAAACAGGCATCTCAATCCAATCCCCTCCATCCCTAATCAAATTGATCAACTCATCCACCGCTTGTGGAGCAGGCACATTCTTTTTCACTACTTCTTTTCCTTTATATAAAGTAATCCTTCCTGGGCCAGAGCCCACATAGCCATAATCTGCATCAGCCATTTCGCCTGGGCCATTTACAATGCAACCCATGATGCCAATCTTAATTCCTTTCAAGTGGCTAGTGCGCGATCTGATCTTAGCAGTAGTCTCTTGTAAATCAAACAACGTACGCCCGCAAGATGGACAAGAAATATATTCTGTTTTAGAGATGCGGGTGCGTGTGGCCTGTAAAATATTAAACGCTGTTTCGTTCACCACTTTATCCGAACCACAATTTTCTGCTGCAATAAAAACGCCATCGCCCAAGCCATCGATCAGCAGTCCGCCCATATCGGTAGCAGAAAAGATTTGCAATTGATCGGGTTTCAAATCGCGGTAAGCGCGACCAATCACTACGGGCAATTGGCAATTATTTTCTATCAACTCCACAAACAATCTGCGTTGCTCGACCATGCCATGTTCGTTGTAGGTGTCAATCAACAAAACAGCCGTAGCATCGGTCTTTAGTTTTTCAATCAATTGAGCATTCATATCACTCAAGCAAGCGTAGATAAAATTTAGTTTATCTGATTGCTCTACACCACAGAAATAATCAGTTGCTTTTATAAATGGAAAGACTCGATCTTTTTTTCTTTGCGCAAGCCATACAGCATGCGAATAAACAATCCCCAACGTGCCAGGTATGGCAAAATCAATAATCGTCTCATTGGCGAAAACATAATCACACGCATTGTCGGCAATGTTCCATTTATCTAACGGCACTGAATAATGATAACCCAACGCAAACAAAGAAGCGGGAGTGATTTTTTGCTTCAACGAAAAATCAGCAATCACGCGCGGCACTTGGTGGCCACCAAAATTGGCTACCTCATGCGTATGTCTTCGGGTGTAGGCAAACGGATTGATGGGGTATTCTTTGATCTCTGGAATGACGATGGAAGCTTTTCTATTTGTATATCTATTCACCAGCTCTTGCGCCACTGGCACTTCAGCCTCGGGCTCTTCGGTCAATGAAACCCGAACGGTATCGCCCAATCCATCTTCCAACAATGTACCAATGCCGACTGATGATTTGATCCTTCCATCTTCTCCATCACCTGCCTCGGTTACACCTAAGTGCAACGGATAAGGCTGAAATCCCTCTTCGTCTAATTTCTGTACCAGTAATCTGTAAGCCTGCACCATCACTTGCGGGTTGCTCGACTTCATGGAAAGAACTATGTTGTAGTAATTCAAGTCTTCGCACACACGCAAAAACTCCAACGCAGATTCTACCATGCCGAGTGGTGTATCGCCATAGCGGCTCATGATGCGGTCAGAAAGCGAGCCATGGTTGGTGCCGATGCGCATAGCAGTGCCATACTCCTTGCAAATCTTTACAAGTGGCGTAAATTTTTGCCGGATGCGATCTAACTCTGCTTGATAGGCTGTATCTGTATATTCAATTTCCTCAAAGCGTTTTTTGTCAGCATAGTTGCCAGGATTGACGCGGACTTTCTCTACTATTCTTGCAGCCAGTTCAGCAGCATTGGGTGTAAAGTGAATATCGGCTACCAATGGAACTGAATATCCACGCAGGCGCAATTCCTTTTTGATCTCTTGAAGATTCTGTGCCTCTTTCAAACTCGGAGCAGTGATGCGCACATACTCGCAACCTGCATCCACCATACGGATGGTTTGCTCCACCGAGCCGATGGTATCCATCGTATCAATGGTGGTCATGGATTGCACCCGAATGGGGTTATCACCACCCATTGGCACATCGCCAATGGTCACCACACGGGTCTTTCTGCGGCTATAGTTTACTAGACTATTGCAGTATTGCTTGGCTTGAATGATTTGATCTGTATTCACGTTCACTACTTTGTAACAAATTTAACCTGAAAAGTATTAAAATGTTTGTTTATTTTTTTGCATTATATAGGAACAGTGGCACATAGAAATATACATAGGTTTGCTTCCGTGTCTGTCAGGTCTTCCGATCTGATGAGCTTGATCGCTCACAATTGGTAGATATCGTATTTGGATGTGCTAGGTCGAAAGATCTGACGACACAATAGCCGGCTGCCGTATCTACTGTGTGTGTATGATTACTTTAATCCATACATTATCTCAATATTCTCGACTTCAGTATTTGTCAACCATAACGGAAATGACTCTATGAATTCCTGAATTCTATTTTTCTGATAATCATCCAGATTCAAATGCGAATTGGTCTCGACAAGTTCGAAGCGAGCAGAATCATTGATTCTTAATTTTAATACAATCGGACAACGCGCCAACTGCTTTTTTAGTCCTGTGAAATTGGAAGCGTAAAATAAATAAAGTCCTAAGTCATTGGATACAATAAATGGGACATTATTGTCGTCTTTCCACTTTATGGTTGAATAGTAATTTGAATTGCCTGTGTAGAGGGTGGTATTACTTGTTTTGTTTGTCGATATTAAATCTCCAATACCAACTCGATAAACTAAATCCTTGTTGAGTTCCACCGGAACCCTTTCAGCTAGTTTTGTAGCCAGATTGAGATTTGTTAATTCTCGATCAAGGAAAACTTTCCTATATTCTTGATCAATGTAGTGGATTCCGTTCTGCGTTCTAATTGTAATGGTAATCGCAGGATATTGTGCTGGAAATTGATAAACAAACAAGTCCACGAATAGAAGATCTCCTGCAGATTCCATATTGGTAATAATATCAAATCCCTTTTTCGTGAGGACTTCGCTTACTTTATTCTCAATTTCCTTTGCGCTTGTCTTAACTGTCACGAATCTTTCTCCTCGAAGAATAGTAGCCTTAATAAGAACTTTCGATCTCCCCTGTGAATTCAAATAACAAAAACATAGAATTAGAACTAATACTTGTTTTGTTACTACTAATTTTAAATTTCTCATATTTTTTGATATGGCAGCCAACGAACAGGGCTTTGCGATGTTGGGGAATTTGAAAAACGTCCGCCCGGAACCGAAGCTCAATTAAAAAACTGATAATGAAGATAACAACAAAAAGCCAAATTGAAACTCGTCTGCCCGAACAAATGCCATATAGAATTACAAATGCTCATTGTTATTCCGTCTGCCCCAATATTGCAAAACCCCTTGTTAGCGGAATACCCTTCTTTGGGTCGTTCAATTCAAGTCGAAAATAGTTTTAAGTTTTTTGTCTGCAAAAAGTTCATCAATAATTTTTGTTTTGTTTAAAGGTTCTTGCAAAGGATGGTTAGCAAAAAGGGTTTGATATTTTTCTTCAAATACGGTCAATAGTTCTTCGTTTTTTTGAGGAATTGTGTTGTAAATATTTGAAACGTGTCTTGCGTTGAATTGTAAATTGTCTGGAAATGCCCAACCAAGCTCTATAAAACTTTTTGTTTTTTTGGGGCAACGGCAAGGATTTGATTTGTTTACTAATCCGCATTTGTTGTCCATAAAACTGTGAAGGTCATTTCTTGCTCGGCTTAAACGTTGGCGAAAATTGTCTGGCGTAATTTCTAAAATTTCTGCACCAAGTTTGTGGTCAATATTAAAAATTGCTCCTAAAATAAAAGTCATTCTTTGTTCTCTGTCCAAGCATAGCAACATTCCTGCGGTACAACTAATTCTTACGTCTTCGGTTGTGTCGGCAAATTGTGTTTGTTCAATTTCTGAAAGTTCATTGTCGGGCAATTGGTCAATCATATTTCCAACTGTGCCGAAATCGACAAATTGTAATTCCCGTCTTTGTTTTTTAGAGTTTAAAATATGGTTTACAACAATGCGGTAAAGCCAAGTTCGGAATAAACTTTTATTGTTGAATTGTGAAAGCTTAGTAATAATTTTTATCAGAATGTCTTGTGTAATATCTTCTGCGTCTTGTGGATTTAAAACCATTTTCCAAGCAACATTGTAGATAAATGTTTGGTGTCTTGAAATTATTTTTTCTAATGATGCTTTTGAACCATTCAAAGATTCACTAACCAAAAACCAATCGGTTTGGTCATCATAATTTTCTGTGTGAAATGGATTTTCTATCATCAGTTACTATTCTTTCAAAAGTTTAATTGTTATCCAAGTGCCAATGGTTGTTTCAATCCAACTCAAAGGCAAAGTGTAAGCTAATAAATAAACTTTGGACAAGTTCATATTTACCATACCAACCCAAAATAAAACAAAAAACATCGCCCACGAAGTTGTCCCTGCAATAATAATTGTCCTTGTAGATTTGCCGTAAACTTTCAGACAAAGCCAAGCAATAAAAACAATTCCTGTAGTTAGAATAGTGTCCCAAACTCCCCAAATGGAAAATACACCCCAATCCATTGGAGCAACGTTTGGAATTACTGACAAGTCCTTTCGCATTGCTGGCATTACAATTACAAAATAACGGAACACTTCAGAGATGTTCACCCAAATACTTGTGATTAAAACAAGTTTCAAAAATTTGTCTGGAAAAATTGATTTCATATTGTCTTTTTTCAGTTAGACAACAGGATTGTCAAAGTGTGACAAAACTTTTTCAATTATTTCGGAGTCTCGATTTAGGGTTTCCGCTAACGCGTAAATATACGCAACTCCCTAAGAGAAACTTGCGGAAATCATTCCAAAATAGCTGGCTTTACGCAGCTGTTAAAAGCTCCAACTCACTTGGTGAAAGCTGAACTATGGGCTGGCATCGGCAAGGGATGGAAGCGGAAAGCCCACAGCGATCCCGATAGCTATTGGGAGAGCGAGGACTTGTAGTGGACAGCCCGGTGGCCGCTGCGCCTCGCGCGGACATGCCGCGAAAAAAAAATTCAAGAAAACTTAGAGCATTAATCAAAGAACCAAGCATTGCCAACTGCCTATTTGCTATTGCCTACTGATTTCAAATATCCCCCAACTGTGGCCGTATCAAAATTTCTTCTACTACACTCCTACTCGATAAGGAATAGGCCGAGAAAATTGTTTCGGCCACGTCTTCCGCTTTCATGAAACGATCATCGGGCAGTTCGACACCATCCCAACTGGCGGTGCGGGTGGCTCCTGGCAAAATGGAGGTGACGCGCACACCAAATTCCTTCAACTCTTCGCGCAAGACTTTTGAAAAGCCGAGCAAGGCAAATTTAGAAATAGCATAAGATCCTCCGTTGGGGTACGCTTTGATGCTGGCAATGGAACACATATTAAAAATATGGCCCGACTTATTTTTTTTCATGGCTGGTGCCAAGCCGCGTGTGGTGTAGTAGGCACTGTAAACATTGCTGTTGATCATGCTCTCCAAGCTTCCCTCGGCTTCATCTAACACAGAGCCTGGAAGAAAATACCCCGCATTGTTGACCAACACATCCAAGGGTCGGTTCAGGCCATTAACAAAATCCGAGAATGTCTTCATCTGATTTTTATCTGATAGGTCGGCCCGCTGGACGTAAGCCTTTACCTTGAACTTTGTTTCAAAAGTCTCTTTTAGCTTATCGAGTTCATCGGTCTTGCGCGCACAGGTGACCACATCAAAACCCGCTTGGGCAAATCGCTCTAAAATAGCGCGGCCAATGCCCTTGGTGCCGCCCGTTACAACGATTAATTTGTTCATATTTGTTTTATCTTTGGCAAATTAGAAGTTAATAGTTAAAAGTTAATGGTTAACAGACACTTAATTACTGATCATCTGTTAACTAATAACTTATAGCTTACAACCAACAAAGATGAGAGAATTTGGCAAATACATGATCTTTCTTAGCACGCTGTTCGTGCGCAGGGAAACATTCCCTACCTATTACAAATTGGTGATGGAAGAGTGCATTTTAATCGGTGTTAAATCAATTTCGTTATTTGTATTAGTGTCAACTTTTATGGGCGCGGTGACTACGGTGCAAACCGCCTATAATTTAGTAACCCCACTGGTGCCACGTTATGTAATATCGCAAGTAGTGAGGGAGATGACGGTGCTTGAATTGGCACCAACTATCATGGCGATTATCTTCGCAGGGAAAATCGGTTCCAGTATGGCGGGCGGCCTTGGCACTATGCGCATCACAGAGCAGATTGATGCGTTGGAAGTAATGGGTATCAACTCTTCTTCTTATTTGGTATTACCAAAAATCGTTGCCTCCATGATGATGTATCCCATGTTGGTAATTTTCTCTGGAGTTTGCTCAATGGTAGGCGGCTATTTGGTAGGGGTACTAACTGGCATACTTACCCCAACAGAATACATTATGGGAATTCGCTCTTCGTTCAATGAATACACGATCACCTTTGCGTTGATAAAATCAGTGGTGTTTGCGTTTTTGATTGCTTCGATTTCTTCGTTCAAAGGATATTATACCCATGGTGGTGCATTGGAAGTTGGCATTGCCAGTACAGAGGCTGTAACATCTAGTGTGATTGCTGTTTTGTTGGCCGACTATTTCTTAGCTAACCTATTGCTATAAGTCATGATCAAGATCAATCACATCGATAAGTCGTTTAATGACAAAAGCATTCTTCGCAATATTTCGGGCGAATTTGAAAAAGGAAAATCAAACTTGATCATTGGTGCGAGCGGTACAGGAAAAAGTGTATTGCTAAAATGTATTGTTGGATTGATAGAACCCGATACCGGAAATGTCTTCTACGACTTGAGAAATTTCACCGAAGCAGACAAAGAATTAAAATCAGAGATACGAAGGGAAATTGGAATGCTTTTTCAAGGCGGGGCATTGTTCGATTCCAAGAATGTAGAAGCGAACGTGATGTTCCCGTTGAACATACTCACCACCATGCCCGAAGATGAAAAATTGGATCGTGTCAATTTTTGTTTGAAGCGTGTGGGGTTAGAGAACGTGAACAAAAAAATGGCATCGGAGATAAGCGGTGGCATGAAGAAGCGTGTGGGTATCGCACGAGCCATCGTCAACAACCCCAATTATCTTTTTTGCGATGAGCCCAACTCTGGACTTGATCCGCAGACTTCCATTTTAATTGATGAGTTGATATTGGAGATCACACATGAGTTTGATATAACCACCGTGGTAGTCACTCACGATATGAACTCGGTGCTGGGCATTGGTGAAAAGATTATGTTCCTCTACAAAGGTGATATGCTGTGGGAAGGATCTAATGATGACATCACGCACTCGGGTGTAAAAGAGTTGGATGATTTTGTTTTTATCAATAAGGTGATGAAGAGTTTGAAGGGGAAGTAGGTAAGTGGTATTCGGTAATCAGTGGTCGGTAAATATAGATACCGGATTCCTGTTACTGCTCACTGACCGCAAGCTCTACCCAAAACTCGGTCCCCTTCCCTACCTCGCTCACAAATCCAATCGTACCTCCGCATTGCTCAATGCCCTGCTTGGCAATCGCTAACCCTAAACCTGAACCTGATTTCTTCGTACTGAAATAAGGCATGAACACTCGCTCCTTTGCTTCTTGGTCGATTCCTTTTCCGTTGTCAACAAAGTGGATAAGGCACTTATCGTTTTGAATTGTTAGTGTGACATCTACAAGTATTTCTTTCTCTTCTTCGCCTGACTGTAATCCATTTAAAATAAGATTGGAAAAAATTCGGTTCAGCAATTGGTCATCGGCTAGAACATAAACGGAGTCTGTTTGTGCTTTCAATGTTACCTTTCCCGAGGGATGATTGGAATATAAGCTAACGGCATTGCTTAAAATGCTGACCACATTCACTTTGCTCAATTGTGGTGAAGGCATTTTGGCAAACGTGCTAAACGAAGAAGCAATGTCATTGAGGATGTTCACTTGCTCCAACAACATCTTGATTGAACTAAGTTTTTTCTCATCCCCCTGTTGCGCCAATTCCATTTGTTGCAATGTGAGCTTCATGGGTGTAAGCGGGTTTTTGATTTCGTGCGCTACTTGTTGTGCCATTTCGCGCCATGCACTTTCTTTTTGGCTGCGCGATAGCTCCAATTTGCTCTGTTCTAAATTCGTGAGCATGCGGTTGTACTCACTTACCATCAAACCGATCTCATCGTTGGACTTCCATTGCAAGGGTTGATTCTCGCCAGTAAGAGTTGTCTTGCTCAAGGTCTTAGTAATAAACCGAAGTGGAAACGTTAACCAATCCACCGCGTAAAATGAGACAAGTGAAAATAAAATAAACACCACTACGAAAATGATGAGTATGTTAGACAGTACAATTGCTTGGCTTCTTTCAAATGCATCGGCTGATTTGAAAAAAGGAAGATTGAGTACGCCCAATAGTTTTCCGGAAGCAGGAGATTTCAAAGCCAAGTACGAACTATTGTATTGCAGCGATCCAATACTTTCTTTCTTGATTAAGTATATCTCTTTGTCTTCCACAATTCCTTGCCACGCTTGGCGATTCATCAACTCAGAGGTAAGTTGATTTTCAAAAATAGCGGGTTGGCTAGAAGCTTTCAATAAACCATTTGCATCAAAAATATTGATGTCTGCATTAGATGATTGGGAAAGTTCTGTGAGTTCGGTTTCTAAATTGGCAACAGGCGAAATGGAATCGGCCGCTGCCTCCAGTACCGTGGTGATCCTATCCGTCATGTGCTGGGCCTTCAATTGAAAATCCTTTTCAAGTTGCGATTCATTGGCCTTGCTCGTCAAGCTCAACGTAGCAACGGTAACAATCAACAGAGGCAAAATAAATGAGAAATAAACATAGAGTTGAATGCGAGCTGAATAATTTAACTTGTAACCTCTCCACAAACTGATAGCAGAAAACACCACCATCCATGACAAGATTATTCCAAGGCCAATCACAAAAAGAAAAGCAAAATTGGCCAATGTAAAAAAGAAAGGATAGGCGGCTGTGGTAACAATGGCGCGTTGGCCTGAGTCGCCTTCTACTGCAACATGTTGAAATCCATTTTCCTCTACACCCTCTCTGTAAAGCAATGAAGAGTTCAATAAATTCTTATCAAAATTTTTATCATAATTATAATTTCCGAAACTACTGGTAGTGATTCCATTAGCTAAAATAGTATAGCTAAAATCCTTATTGCCGATGAATTGCGAAAAGCGATTGTCAACCAAAAGTTCGGGGTAAACATTTTGTGGGATTATACGCTTTAGGGAAAGATCCAATACAATAAAACCAATCAATGTTCCAGTGCGATGGATCGGCACAATGCCTACATATCGTTTGACCGAACCTGCAATGCTCTCATTGATCCAATAAACTCCTTCATACTCAGTTTTGACCGCAGCCCGTTGAAATGCTTGGATGGAGGAAGCCAAGCCCTCGGTGGATTGGTTGTTGAGTGGATCACCCATCGAGTTGTATAAATAAACAGCCGCCTCGTAGCGATCAAAATAGGAACCAAAATAAACTTGCTTGACCCTTTGACGAATAGCTTCTTTAGATAAAAATGGGGAGGCCAATCGCGTTTGAATAAATTGATCTTGCCCCATTCGCTTCACGTTCTCAGATAATAAAAACTCGCCTAAAATATCTTGGTTGATCAAGTCATTATTGGCAAATCGAAATTGCGATGCCAATGTTGCTTCCTTGGTAAAAGCCCTTACGCTCAATGCGCCTTGCCAACAATAAGCAAGGATTGTCAATAAGTAATACAGAAAAGTAGCAAAGCTTATCTTAGACAATGAGCGATGCCAACCCAATAAATAAACAATCAGAAAATAAATCAACCCAACCAAAAGACTAATGGAGTAGTCATGTTTTTCTATCCAACAATAAATCAAGAACAAACAGGTAGCCAATAACAATTGAATTCCAAAACGAAAAATATTTTTAGTCGCCAGTCGAATAGCCAGCTTTACAAGAACATGGCATACTAAAAAACTACTTAATGTGCCGAGTATAATTGCAGCAAAAGCTAAAATCCGTAGCCAATCAAAATGGACTTGCTTAGTTATATCTAACGGGATGGATGAGTTGTGGAATATGATTTCAAAAAACAGAAATGGGAACAAGAAAGAAAATAAGGCGGCTGTAAGACAGAGGGTACCAAAAAGCCATTGATAAAAAACGGTTGCTTTGAATACTCGTTGAAACAATTTAAACTTTGAATAACTTAAGAACAAATAAACTGTGCAAACAAAAACAACCGCTGCGTTGAGTACGAAATCGCCCAACGAAACATTGAACGAGGAAGAGGCAAACCGTTGTGGATCGAATAGCGCGAGCTTCCCCCATCGCGCTGGGAAGCCGCTGTAGATCATCAACATTCTGATCAAGTATAAGGTCAGGAACAGGACTATAAAAACCAGTTCATACTTTTCTTTGCGATGAATGGAAAGCAGAAAATAGTAAAGACTAACGAGTAGCAAAATAATCCCCAAAGAAATCAACGCCATAGAAATCCAATCTGCGGAAATATTTTCGAGGGAAGTATTTAGTGAAATTTTAAAATAGCAGGTATTGCCAATGCAGATAGATGTTCCTTGGGCGCTGTTGTTATCTAAAATTGTAATCCCCTCAATAGGGAAGATGGAAGCATTCCAATGTGAGCTTAGATATTGATTGGTAACTTTAAATCGCTCTGCCAATGGAAGCACACAAAGCAAGAAAGATTGATCACTCCTTGTCCATTTGCGGATTAGAAAATCACCCCGCTGCGATTGAAGCAACTTCGTTTCAAAAGTACTCGATACCAAACTTGCTTCAGGCATGTAATCATTTCTGCTCCACGCTTTCACACCAACAGAATCCAGCAAAAAGAATGTATGGCTGGTCTTTGTCCAGATGGGATCATTGAATCCTGCTTTCAACAAACCTTCTGTCTCTCTCTCTATTTCACTTAACTGTCGCTGTAGGTTAGTTGAAATTTTTTGCGCGATTGCCTCGGGTGTTAGCGTAGATATATTCCAGGCATGATAGGCCACACCCGCTATCAAGAATAGTGCTGCCAATAAAATAGATCGAATTAATTTACCTGAAAGCATAAGCCAATAGTGTCCTAAAAATAAGGAATCTCAAGGCACAAGTTAGCAAAGTAGAGCGTATTAGCCTTACCAATATTACCCGATATAGGGATGCCAACCGAAGTGATTATATTCTACAAAACTGGATAAGAAATAAAAGTGCATAGAATTTATTAGGCTTTGAAAGCAATTTAACAATCCATGTTTTAATTCCATCGAATTCGATGGAATTAAAAATAGCGCAGGGGGCTAGAAGTCAATTTCCCTTATAAGAAATCCCCCCAAACCAATAAAGAAAAAGTATCCGCGAATAGCGAAAGCTAAAAGGAATGAATAGCACGCAGGCCAAAACGATAGCCGTTCCATAGACCCAATCCGCAGGATCAAAAAGGAGATAGAGTATCAACCACAAGCCAATAAAGAATACAATTGTGAATGCGTAGCTAACATAGAGCGCACCGAAATAAAAACCAGGCTCAGGCATAAAGCTCACACCGCAGTTGGAGCAAGTATCGTTCATCACACTAAACTTTGAGATTTTAGAAAAGGGAAATTTGAAAATATCTCCTTGCCTGCAATGCGGGCATTTACCTTGCCACACTGCCTTTGTTGAACTTATCATTTCGTTTGCTGGTGCGGTACCAGAAGTAAGCCAAGGTGGCAATGGCCAAATAGGGCGCTACAAATAAATAAAGGATTCCAAAATTTATTCCTGCCGCAATCCCAATGTTTCCATTACTGATATTATTTTCCAATGTAGCTCGACACATAGCACACTGCGCATTCACCAATGATGTACTGGTTAAAATCAGCAATAACAGAATTAATTTCTTTTTCATCTTTGTCTTCCTGAGGTACTAAAATTTCAAATTATACATAATACGGACTGATCATCACATACACCACCACCCCCGTCACCGCTACATACAACCATATCGGAAATGTAAATTTAGCCAATGCCCTGTGTCTTTCAAAATTGCCCGCCAATGCCCTAGAGAAAGTGAGCAGAACGAACGGAATGACCACCACGGACAAAAGGATATGAGAGATCAAGATGAAATAGTAAATGCCTTTAATTATTCCCTCGCCACCAAATTTGGTTGAATCACTGAATAAGTGGTAGGTCACATACAAAACCAAAAAAGTAGCCGACAATCCAATACAGACTTTCATCAACAACTCATGTAGGGCGCGATTTTTATTTTTAATTGCCCTTACAGCCACAATCAATAGCACCGCTGTGATTCCGTTGATAGTAGCGTAAATCGGAGGCAAGAAAGAAAAATCGTAACCTGGTATTTTTTCAATGCTAAAAAGAACCGCTACCGCCAATGGGATGGCAATTGACAGCACCACGATTAGCTTTTGATAAGGGTCTTTACTTACTAGTTCTTTCATTTTTTAAAGGTTCTAAGTCATGAGTTAATCGAAGCACCTTTCACCATTAACTATTAACAGATAACACGTAACTTCTAACATCAATAATCATTCAGCAAAATCGAAAGCTCTACCATCAATCTATCTGTCTCTTCCCGATTGCTCAGTTGATAGTATCCTCTGATCCGTTTCTTCTGGTCAACCAACACCGCATTGAATTTATCTGACAACAAAAAAGCGCATTTCAGTTTCTTGCCATCCTCTTTAACCAAAGTAACAATCTGCAGTCTAGTTGGTTCAAATTTTTCCGTCAATCTCATCTTCCCCTCTCCCTCCATTTTTGAAAACATAATCAGCGTGGCCTCGTTTCCCTTCCATCCAATTGCCCCGAGTGCCGAATCAGGCAATAGGTAGGGCGCGGTATATTTATAATCGCAACCAGCTACTAACTCAACCTTCTTATCATGAAAGACGGGTATTTCAAACTTGTTCTTACCAAATATCTTTAAAAAGACAAACACCATCACCGGGAGGATCAGCGCAAGAGATAGGAAAATGGTTTTTCGTTTCATAAGACTCTTCGCTGTGAACCACTTAGACACATATAGAGCATAGAAATACTCACATAGTAGCTATGTGAAAAACCTATGTATCTATCTGTCTAGGTGTTTCAGACAATTTTACCTTTAAACTCTCCGAAATGAAAATGGCTAAAGTTCATCACCTTAGCCATTCCCTTTCTATTCAAAAAAATTTAGAAGTTGATAAAGTTAACTTCTGATGATTTCATTCCCTCATAAACAAATGCCACAAGCATCCACACAATAAATGTAATGGGTATCATCACCGACCAGAACAACACCTTCACCTCGTGCCTCAAGTGCATGAACTCACCCACAATATATCCAGCCTTTACAATCGTCATTACCACGAAGATGAAAGTCTTGCCCGTTCCATGAGGAAGGGTAAAAGCAATCACGAATTCAACAGCCGTCAATACACCAAGTATTGCAGCCACTGTCCATAATTTTTTTATTTTTTCTTTATCGGGTGGTAGAACTGCTACCTCTTCTTCGTGCGCGTGATGAGCCATATTAATATTTTGGATTTATGATGTCAGATTTATGATTTTGCTAGCTCGGCCAATTTTTAAACCAAGTAAAAGAAGGTGAACACAAATACCCAAACCAAATCTACAAAGTGCCAGTACAAACCAACCTTCTCCACCATTTCGTAATGGCCTCTGCGTTGATATACCCCCGTCACCGTGTTGTAGTAAATCAAGAAATTCAACAGCACCCCGCTAAATACGTGGAAGCCGTGGAAGCCAGTGATAAAGAAAAAGAAATCAGCAAAATCTTGCGGGCCGTATTGATTGATGTGAAGGTTCGCACCCGTTATTTCTTTCGTTATCCAAGCTCCGTTTACAAAATCCTTCATTATAGTGGGCGTATCAGTTCCTACAATAAAATGCGTCCACTCCCACGCTTGGCAGCTTAAGAAAGTGATCCCGCCAAGTATCGTCCACAACATCCATTTCTCTACTGCTTTACGATCCATTCTGTGGCCAGCCTCTACGGCCAAAACCATCGTTACGCTGCTCATGATCAAAATGAAAGTCATGATGCCCACAAACACAAGCGGCAAGCTTACGCCATGCAAAAACGGAACAGCCTCAAACACTTTCTCAGGTACAGGCCAGTAGTCATGAGAGAATACAAACGCATCTGCCAACCCATGAAAAGCGGGGTGAGCCGAGCGAACATATCCGTAAGTGATCAACAGCCCCGAGAAAGTGAAGGCATCTGAAAGTAAGAAGAACCACATCATGAGCTTGCCGTAGCTTACGCCCATTGGGGAGACTCCTCCATTCCAAAGATCTTGTTCCGGTGCAGTGGTTGCAGTTGCGTGTGCCATGTTTACAAATTTATCTCAGCAATGTTAAGAAAACGAACAAATATACCCAAAGAACTCCTAAAAAATGCCAATAAGTTGCACACATTTCTATCTGCGCCATGTTTTTAGAGTGCACTTTTAAGCGCAAGGTAGAGTAAAGCACGATTAGCAAATAAACCACCGCGCTGATTAAGTGAAGGGCATGCAAACCAGTGATGATATAAAGAAATGAGCCAGAGGGGTTTCCAACCAAGTACACACTGTGGGCAACCAAATCTTTCCAACCCATATACTGCGACACCACAAACGATAGCCCCAACACCGAGGTCAGGACCACCATCAGCTTCACCGTTTCTAAATTATCTTTCTTGGCCGCAAAGTACGCCCACTGCATCGTCACGCTACTCCCCACAATGATCACAGTCGAGATCACGAAGATCGCAGGCAGATCAAAATACAACCAGTTGCCCTCCGCCTGCCGCACAATGTAGGCCGATGTCAGCGAAATGAACAACATCATCACACTCGCCATGAACAACCACATCCCAAACTTTTTGGGGTGCATCGCTATCGGCTTCTTGGGTTCTTCTACAATCTTAAAATCAACTGCCTCGTTCATACTAAATTATTTTAAAATACAATTCGTTTTCTTTCCCCTTTCGCTTGGTTTGTGTCCTCACAAACCAATTCTATTTTAAATTCTTTTTTTTGGCGGCCTTTCGCGCCATCACACATTCCATTCAGCTCAATCGGGCTATCCGTTCCAAGTCCGTCCGCGCTCAAAGTCATCTCACTTCGGGCTTTCCACTTCTATCCCTGGCCGATCGCTGCCTCATAGTTCGTCAAATGCTCCGTGTTCATTTCTCCAGACTTAAGTTCTCATGAACCAATTATCAAACTCAAACCTTGTCCAACAAATAAGCAATCTGCACAATGGGCAAATACAAAAACGATCCAAACATAATCCGCTTTGCCGATTGTTGGCTTCCTGTTTTCATCAATGAAAATGTCTGCGCGAAAAAAGCGACTCCACATATCGAAGCTACAATCGCTGAATCCAAACCAGTAATCCCAAACTTAGCAGGCAATAATCCTAGCGGAATCAAGAACATCGTGTAAACCATGATCTGAATGGCTGTGTTCAAATCTTTTCCCCCGCCCGAAGGCAACAATTTAAAGCCTGCTTTTTTATAATCTTCATCGGCCACCCAAGCAATCGCCCAGAAGTGAGGGAACTGCCAAATGAATTGAATCCCAAAAATAATCATCGACTCATGTGTGATCGTGCCAGTCGCAGCTATCCAACCCAATAGCGGAGGTAACGCACCTGGGATCGCCCCGACAAAAACGGCCACGGGGCCTACTCGTTTCAAAGGTGTGTAAACAAAACTGTACAGTATCATCGATACTATCGACAATACCACCGTGAGTGGATTGGTATACATCCAAAGTATGACCAAACTCAAAACCAAACAAACAATGGAGAAAATAGTCGCTTCATTCACCGATAACTTTCCCGTTGGAATTGGTCGGTTCATAGTGCGGTTCATGATCTTGTCCAAATCCCTTTCCACTATTTGATTGATACAGCTCGATGCACCCGAAAGCAAGAAGCCTCCTACATACAACATGATCAAAGTCTCCCAATTAACAGCACCACGTGTTGCCAAGGCGTATCCGAATGCGCAAGAAAATGCTACCAACATAGACAAGCGAGGTTTCAGAAGCTCATAATAAGCCTTCGCCTTCACCATCCGTGAAAAACCTTGTATGTCTTGTGTTGCGATCATATTCATTTACCACTGTCCTTTAAATCTCACTTTGTTCTTCTTTTGTAAAAATACAAAAAAGCATCCTTTTGTTTGTTGCGACTACTTTGATATTCCAAAATCTTGACCCAAGTCATCATCATGATTTTTCTCCCTCTCTCTGTACAGATCAATATTAATCCCTATACCTTTGGCATACTTACTTGCTACCGATTGGAATTCTTTATCGATTTGATCCCAATTGACAGGCACCAACATCTGAGGCATTTCAGATTTATTTCTTCTGGCACTTTCCACTTCCGTAAGCGCAAACGCCACGCTCTTTGGACTGCAATACTGATTAACCTCGTGGAAATGCTTCAGACACTTTTCATGATTGAGCTTTTGGAAAATAAAATACAAGTCTATGTAGTCCTTTTTCTCTCTCCGCCCGATCATTGCTTCAATTTTCATTGCGGCCACGTCCATCAAGTTCGCCAACCTCATTCCATTGTCAATAACATGCGGTAATCTCATTTCAATCTCTGTGTGAAACAAATCTACCTTAATACCCTTTGGTTGAAGGAATACCACCAACCCAGTTTCATCGATTATTCCCTGGTCTTTCTCGATAGAAAAATCATGCTCAACCTTGCGTAAAATATCCCCTGGAACAAAAACAACGTTCGTAAAAAGATCAATATCCACGGACAAACGATGCCCCATCTGCAACGCTGCATTAGTACCGCCAACCAATAAGAAATCCTTTGTCCATGGCAATGAAAATAAACGCTTGGTGATTAATAGTAAGTCGGGTTCGACCGCTTGTAGTTGTAACATTTAAAATCAGTTTTCTTGAGATCAAAAAAAGCGCTAGCAAAACCCACGGTGACCTTCGAGAGGCTTTCTGCCGAACACAGCACACGGATCGCATTCTCCGTTCCGTACCAACTCAATACCTGCCTGATATCCCGCATTGCCCCGTACTCAAAAGCGCGCTGGATCATCCAGTCTGGGTTCTGGTTTACTATCCGTTGAATATTGGCACTGTCTTTAGGCACGTCCCAAAAAAGAGACTTAGATAGCTTGGCAATTTCCTTGTTATCTATCATGCGTGTTTTGATCGTTTTATGATACTACTTTTTTATATCGCTCTGCTCTTGACACTACTCTACTACCATTCAACCTAAACAATAAAAGCAATTGGAACCCTAAACAAACCGTTGCCAATAGCAAATGAACTGGCTGAAGAAAGGCTGGCACAGAGAAATAAGCCATCCCCGCTCCTGTTAAAAACGAACACAAAATTAACGCCATTAAGGCACTTGTTAAAGCTTTCGCCCCAGTAGTTTTATACAATCGCGCAATCAAAAAGTAGTGAGATGCAACCAAAGCCCACGAAAACGTTCTATGAACAATAAATTCAGCACCTAACGAAGAAATCCAGCTATTGCGGGGCAAAGAACCAATCCTATCAATGGCTTCTCTTACCTGTGTGCCGAGGAAGATTTGAACCAGAAGAATTAGTGAACAAGCAATTAGAATCCAATTCGTCCCATTAGGTGCTACAATGGGCTCATGATGGCTACTAGCAAACAGCAAATAGATCAAAAAGCCAACGATCAAAAGTGCAATAAACATGTGGACAGTGATCGTCCATGTGGTAAGATTGGTGGAGACTACAATCGATCCAAACCAGCCTTGAAAAATAACACCGATCAGCGTGGCAAATGAAAGCCAAAAAATAACGGGTTTTGACTCTTGAGAATTCAAGTTGATAAGACTCTTCATCCAAGTTGGAAGAAAATTTCTTAGGGATATTAAAAGATTATCACCCCAACTTGTAAACTTGATAGACTTCCAAAACAATGCTACGATCAACAATCCAATGATTACGCCCACTAATCGGTTCAAATACTCGATCCAAGTCTTTACAGCATTGAAATCCGCTTCTACTAAAATGGTTTTGTCAGCCGCCATTTGATCAGCCGTTTCGCTCATTCCAAAAGTCTTCAAATACTTAATAAACTTTTGATTCTTCTTCTCGCGAAGAGCAGCGTACGATTCTTTATAATTCTCAGGAAGTTGTTCGACAGAAGTTGGTGGTACCCATTGGCCGAAGCACTTTGGCCAATCGGGACAACCCATGCCTGACCCAGTGGCGCGCACAATTCCGCCCACAGCTATCAAAAAATAAACAGCGACCAAGGTAGTTAAGCAAAGCTTAAAAAATCCCTTGGTCGCTGCTTCTACTTTCGTCATTTAAAATTGAACCTTCCAAAAGTTTCAGAAGATTCAAGATTCAAAATTACTCCTCACCAAATCTAAAATCTAAAATCACAAATCTTAAATCCTATTAGTGCTTTCTATCTTCTACTACTATCGCTCTTGCACCACCCATTTCCAATTTAATCTCATCATTCTCATGAGGCAAATTAGACTCAGGTGTTTCAGAGTAAGGAATATGTTGTGGAATAAAATCTTCTTTCGATCCAGGCTTGCTGTAATCATAAGGCCAACGATACACGGTTGGGATTTCTCCAGGCCAGTTACCATGACCAGGCAAGCGTGGGGTTGTCCATTCTAAAGTAGTTGCATTCCAAGGGTTAGTAGGAGCCAATTTTCCCCTGAATATATTGTAAATGAAATTGAAAAGGAATACAAACTGAGCCACCATTGTTATGATTGCTGCAATACTCACTAACATATTCAAGTCAGCAAAGCCTCCGAATGTCTCAAAGTTCGTCCATGAATAATACCTACGCGGAAACCCAGCGATTCCAATATAATGCATGGGGAAAAACACCAAGTAAACACCTACAAATGTCAACCAGAAGTGTAGATAACCAAGTTTCTCATCCATCATTCGGCCAAACATTTTGGGGAACCAATGGTACACACCTGCCATCATTCCAAAGAACGAGGCACTGCCCATTACCAAGTGGAAGTGAGCCACTACAAAATAGGTGTCGTGCAATTGAATATCTACCGCTGAATTACCTAGGAAAATCCCTGTTATACCTCCCGTTAAGAAGAAAGATACCAAACCAATGGAGAACAACATAGCAGGGGTGAATCGAAGATTCCCTTTCCACAATGTTGTTACATAGTTAAAAATTTTCACAGCCGAAGGAACGGCAATGATCAAAGTCAGCAATGTAAAGATCGATCCCAAGAAAGGATTCATACCTGTTACAAACATATGATGCGCCCATACCACGAATGATAGTATCGCAATGAACAACATGGAACCAACCATCGCTTTATAACCAAAGATTGGCTTGCGCGAATTGGTGGCAATAATTTCAGATGTGATACCCAATGCTGGCAACAACACAATATAAACTTCAGGGTGACCTAAGAACCAGAACAAGTGCTGGAACAAAATCGGGCTACCACCCTGGTTGGGCAATGCTTCGCCACCAATGTAAATGTCTGACAAGTAGAAGCTGGTACCAAAACTTCTATCGAAGATTAATAACAAAGCCGCTGCAAAAAGAACAGGGAATGAAAGAATACCAATAACGGCTGTTAAGAAGAACGCCCAGATAGTTAGGGGTAATTTTGTGAACGACATACCCACCGTTCGCATGTTGATTACAGTAGTGATATAGTTGATACTACCCAACAACGAACTCACGATGAATAAGGCCATCGAAACTAGCCACAAGGTCATCCCCAAACCAGAGCCAGAGATAGCCTGAGGCAATGCACTAAGTGGTGGATAAATAACCCAGCCTCCCGCTGCAGGCCCTGTGGAAATAAACAAAGAGGTAAACATGATCGCACTGCTCAAGAAGAAGAACCAATATGAAAGCATATTCATAAAACCAGAAGCCATATCCCTCGCTCCTACTTGCAATGGAATCAAGAAATTACTGAATGTGCCGCTTAAGCCCGCAGTCAATACGAAGAACACCATGATCGTTCCGTGCATCGTTACCAAGGCCAGATAAAACTCAGGGTCAATTTTTCCTTCTGGTGTCAACCAACCACCTAAGATCGGTTTCAGCCAAGATAAATTTGCTTCTGGGAAACCCAGTTGAAGGCGGAACAAAACAGAAAGCATCCCACCAATCAATGCCCACGCCATGCCCGTAAGCAAAAACTGCTTAGCGATTACTTTATGGTCTTCGCTAAAAATGTAGGTGGTCCAAAAATTGCCCTCATGATGCTCATGCTCATGGCTATGATCATCGTGATGGTGAGCTGCTGCTTTTGGTGGTTGTAAATCAATTGTTGCCATAGTCTTTTCTCTAAATCTTTCTCTACTTAATTGATTGCTGCTGACTGCACAGTTACTACGTTTTCTAATGGAATACCAGCTTTAATAAGTGCTGCCTCTTTCAATTCGGCAGGCACATACTTCATATAATCGGGATTCTGCTTTAACCATGAATCTTGAGAAGCCATCCATTTTTCATAATCTTCTTGAGTATCTACAACCACCGGAAACTTCATTGAGAAGTGACCCTTTCCACATACCTCTGTGCACGCCATTTCGTAATTAAATTTAGGATTGTTTAACTCCTCGCGCATCTGTTCGGTAGTCTTATTAGCGGTGAATTTGAAGTGTGTTTGTACACCTGGCACGGCATCCATCTTGACACGGAAGTGAGGAAGGAAAACACTGTGTAACACGTCTTTCGCTCTAATCTTTATCAAAATTTCCTTATCAACTGGGATGTGTAATTCCAATGATTTAAAATCATCGAACGAATTTTTATCAGTAAGATCTAATCCAAACTCATTAGAAGCATCAATCAATTTATAATTATGATGACCTAATGTTTGATCTTTTACACCTGGATAACGAGCCATCCACAACCATTGCTGCCCAACCAATTCAACTACCACTGCCTCTTTAGTAGCAGGACCAGTAATATCATTCCAAACACGAAGCCCTTTGAAGATCAATAGAGCTAATACAATAGCCGGAACTACTGTCCAAATAATTTCTAATTTGTGATTATCGGCAAAGTAGGCAGCCTTCCTTCCCTTCTCATAACGATAGGCGAACGTGAACCAGAACATCACCGCGAAAATAATAGCAAATGCTACCACTGTCACCCACATGGTGATCCAAAACAAATCATCAGTAATGGCACCGTGAATGGAAGCAACAGGAAGTGTGTATTCTGAAAAATGGGCGAATGAATACCAGAAGAAGCCACCCAATCCAAAAATCATGAAGGCCATGAAAAGGTAGGCGTTGATATTATTCCAAGATATTGAGAATTCTTCCTCCTCTTTTTTTCCTTTCACTACGTCCACCAAGTTTCCGATACGGAAAATCATGTAAACGATGAACATCACCAAAGCTACACCCAACCCTATTATCCAATTCATATTGTTACTTTAAATCTATTTGACAATCAAATATGATGATTCAAACTCTCTGGCATGAACGGGTGGTGTTTGGCCACCAATTGCATTTTAGAAAGTGCATTTAATACTACGTAAAGAAAAGCCCCTGCGAAGATAAATCCCAGTCCAATCTCCAATAAACCAATCCCACCATCGCCTTTCATTGTTCCTGGTGTAATCATATTGTAGAAATCCATCCAGTGACCAAAAATTACAATAGGACAAACTACTTTCAACATAGAAACTTGGCGTTTTGCATCTCTTGTCATTAATAACAAGAATGGCAATACAAAGTTTAAGAAAACATTGGCATAAAATATCCAGCTATATGGAGATGTTTTCATGCGTTGAATAAAATAAACGGTCTCCTCAGGAATGTTAGCGTAATAAATCAGCATGAATTGACAGAACCAGATGTATGTCCAGAAAATACTGAAGGCGAATACAAACTTCCCTAAATCATGTAAGTGATTCTGTGTCACCATTTTCATATAACCCGCTCCTTTCAAATTAGCCACGATCAATGTTATTGTAGCCAAACCTGTTACCCACCAACTTGCAAATACATACCAACCAAACATGGTGCTGAACCAATGCGGATCAATGCTCATCACCCAATCCCAAGCCGATACAGACGAGCTCACTGCAAAGACCAACAAGAAATAAGCTGAAACCTTTCTTGCGTTCAACCAATGTTGACTACCACCATTGATATCTTCCGCTAACATTTCCCTTTTGATCCAGGTAAAGAAGTAATACCAGAGGCTAAAGAACAATACCATTCTCAAAATATAAAACACAGGGAAAGCTGTGCTTGAACTAAATGGGATAAAGAAGAATGCTTTCTTACCATCCAATATTTTATCGTAGTCAGCTCCGCCTTTCACATATAAACTGGAATGTGTCCA
>JBJXEB010000124.1:0-8903 GCA_046155095.1 Cyclobacteriaceae bacterium | reverse complement strand
ATCCTCAGGACTGAACTCTACCGAGCCGTGATAGCCCTTGTATTTCAATACATTTTTCATATTAATTTTTGTTCTATTAAGTGATCAATAATTATTTCAAGTGCGTACTTTTTCATTGTGGGATCAGAATGAGGTTCATGTAGATGTACAGAAGCATTTGTTTTAGGATTGAAAAATCTTCTGGCAGATCCGCTATTTGAATGTTCTTCATACCCAAAATGCTTCATAATCATTTGCAACTCTTGCCAAGTAAAGTCTTTAGGTTTTCTTTCAAGTCGGTCAAGTGCTTTTTGAAATCTGCTCATCCAAAACAAAAGTAACTATATTTTAGTTGCGCTATTAAATGTTTATGATAAATAAATCAATGGATTGCGCCTTACTTATTAACTTATAAAATTGCGTACTTTCAAGGCTCACAAAAAAACCTTGATCCCCATTCTCTCCGATCTCACCACACAAAACATCATCATCGTACTATCCGTGGCGTTATTGCTCGGCATGGCCAAAACAGGCATACATGGAGCAGGTATGTTGTCGGTGCCACTGCTTGCAATTGCCTTTGGCGGAAAACTCTCAAGTGGTTTGATGTTGCCCATGTTACTGATAGCCGATGTATTTGGCGTGTGGTATTACCATAGGCACGCTTCCTTCAAGTACTTAAAAGTATTGTTCCCTTGGGCAGCAGTAGGTGTGATAGTCGGCAGCTTCGCAGGAAATTATATTGATGATGGAGTTTTCAAAATCATTATGGCCGCCACTATTTTCATCAGCCTGATCGTCATGGTTTGGATGGAGCTGGGTGGAAAAGAAAAAATCCCTGACAATATTTACCTAGGCACCACCACTGGTTTTCTGGGCGGCTTCACCTCTATGATCGGCAACTTGGCAGGCACCGTCATGGCCGTTTATTTTTTGAGCATGAGGCTTCCGAAAAACAATTTCATCGGCACAGTCGCGTGGTTTTTTCTGGTAGTCAACTGGTTCAAAGTACCATTTCACGTTTGGGTCTGGCGCACCATCCATACCGATTCCTGGCTATTTGCCTTGGCACTCACCCCCGCCATTGTACTCGGTGCTTTCTTGGGCATCTACTTGGTAAAAAAAATGAGCGATCGTTTTTACAGATGGTTTATCATTGGCATGACAGCGGTGGCTGCGATCGTAATGATTTTAAAATAAATAATTCATTGGCAGCCTGCCACGCGAGGCGCAGTGGCACCGGGCTATCCGTTACAAGTCCGGCCGACACACAAATCCAACGCACTTCGGGCTTTCCACTCCTATCTCTGGCTGACTCCAGCACGAAATTCATCAACGGAAAAAAATCTTCTCACTATTTCTTAAAGCCACCTATTCGTCTTCATCCAATTCTTCAACCGATCCATCCATGCATCAGTTGTCGATTTGTTCTTCATTCCAAATCCATGCCCACCCTTTTGGTACAAATGCATTTCCGCAGGCACTTTGTTTTTTAGCAAAGCTTCATAAAACACAACACTATTCGATGAACTCACTCCATCATCATCTGAAGCATGAATCAAAAAGGTGGGAGGTGTTTGATTTGTTACTTGCTTTTCGTTTGAATATTCCAAAAGCTTTTTGCTCGAAGCAGTCTTACCTAGCAACTTTTCAAACGAACCCTTATGCGCAATGGAAGTATCCGAACTGATCACAGGGTAAATCAAAATCATAAAATCTGGACGCAAATTGGTCTTGTTTTTATTTTCAATAACCAACTGATTGAATTTCGTTCCTGCCGTACTGGCCAAATGCCCGCCAGCAGAAAACCCCATAATGCCAACTTGCTGTGGATTGACATTCCATTCTTTCGCTCTTTCTCTCACTAACTGAATGGCGCGTTGCGCATCTTGCAGTGGAGCAATCTCAGGATTCATTTGAATGCGCAAATCTGGCAATCGATATTTTAAAACAATAGCGGCAATGCCAACAGAAGCAAATTCTTGTGCTACATCATTGCCCTCATGCCCAGCCGCCACTACCCAATATCCACCACCAGGGCAAATCACCACAGCCGTGCCGTTTGCTTTTCCCTTCTCAGGAAGAAACACAGTTACTGTCGGCTCCACCACATTGCTAAGCAACCAAACACTGTCAGCATTGATCTCCGATTTCTCTTTTACAGAAGCATCTGTTTTAGAATTTGGGATGATGCCAGAATACAAAGGAATAATTTGCTGAGCCATAGAACTATTTGATAACCAGGAAAGTAAAAAAAGGGTAAATAAAAATATCTTCATAGCTCCTTAGTTTTCAAAAAAAACTCAACTTGCAGGTTTAACCACAATTTAATTACATCAAATATCCATCTTCCTTACTCAATTCACAACCTATGCAAATTACCAAACACAAAGTAGCGTCAATCCACTACACGCTCACCGACAATGATGGAAAAATTCTTGACAGCAGCGATGGCCGCGAACCGCTAACCTACATCCAAGGCATCGGCAATTTAATTTCAGGAATGGAAGAAGGCCTAGAAGGGAAATTGAAAGGCGATAAGTTCAACATCAAAGTAAGTCCTGAAAAAGGTTATGGGGTGAAAGACGATCAATTAGAACAGCGCGTCCCTCGCTCTGCCTTTGGCGATCAAGAAGTAAAAGTGGGCATGCAATTCCAAACCAACCAAGGCGGAGTAGTAACGGTAACAAAAGTTGGTCTATCTGAAATAACAGTTGACGCTAATCACCCACTGGCAGGCGTTGAACTAAACTTTGCCGTTGAAGTAATGGATATCCGCAGTGCAACAGAAGATGAAATCGCGCACGGGCATGTACATGGTGTAGGTGGGCATCAGCACTAAAGATTTAAGATGTTAGATTTAAGAATTAAGATTTATAGATCAAATTCGATACGAGACAGAAAATCTAACATCTTAAATCTAACATCTTACATTTTAATTGGCATTCAATATCTTAAACAACTCATCCAAATTAGGCGTCACAATAATTTCTGTGCGTCTATTTTTTTGCTTATTCTGCGCATTGTCATTGGCTGCCAGTGGAGAAAATTCCGCTTTGCCTGCCGCTGTGATTTGGTTGGGGGATAATCCTGCGCTTGTTAAAATTTTCGTGATACTGGTAGCACGCATCACACTCAAGTCCCAGTTATCATTCATGTAAGCAGATTTTTTTGAAATCGGCACATTATCAGTATGGCCTTCAATCATCACCTGAATGTCTTTTTGGTCTTTTAATGCCTTTGCCAATTGTTGCAATGCACCAACGCCTTTCTTATCTACATCTATGCTTCCAGATCCAAATAACAATTGTTCAGCTAATGAAACATACACCTTTCCATTTTTCACTTTCACAGTTAGGTCGTTCTCTTTAAAATTCAACAGCGCATTGCTAATTCTATTTTTTAAATTTTGTACAGCCTTATCTTTATTGGCCAACACTTGCTCCAACTCCTTTACTTTTTTCTCACGCTCCTGCAAGCTAACGCTGAGCGAGTCATTTTGCTTTCTGGTTTTCTCCATGTCGCTTTGAATGGAAAGCAGTTGATCACGTTGTTGAGCAACATCGCGGTTGAGTTTACCACTATTGGTCAATAGGTTCTTATAGTTACCATTGAGTAAGTCGTACTCCTTATTCAACCCAGCTAATTTCCTTTGGTTAGCCCGATACGTTTGGCCAAGGGATGTTGTATCTTCCTGCATCTTCTTCATTGATTCGTTCAGCTCCGTCAAGGAGGCATTTGCATTATCCAATTGCTTATTGCGATCCGCCAAATCGCCTTCGGCTTTTACTTTTTGGGCAAGCACATCATCAAATTTCTTTTTAGAAACAATACACGAGGAAAAAAGTAGTACTGTAGAAAAGATTAAAAAATAAGTTATCTTCATAGTTAAAAAATTAATGGAACAAATATCTAAAATTAAAATCAATTCGTACTTTACAACTTAATAAGAATGCGTTACAACAAGAATGCGTTACAACGATAAAAAGTTTAAATGATTACTTAGTTATCAAGACTTGATGCGCTTGTAGATACCTTCGGCCAGGGATAGTAGCGAAAAGCCCGAAGTGTGATGGGTTTGTGTGCGGCCGGACTTGTAGCGGATAGCCCGGTTGAGCTGCGTGGATTTGTGCGTGGAGCGAAAGGCCGCCAAAAAATAAAATAAATTACTTAGACCACAAATAATATGGAAGGCATGTTGAAACCTGGAGCATTAAAAGAAAAAACAATCATCATCACTGGTGGCGGCACCGGCCTTGGCAAATCCATGGGCAAGTATATGCTGGAGTTAGGCGCCAACTTGGTCATCACCAGTCGCAAGAAAGATGTGCTGGAGAAAACAGCGGCAGAGTTGGAACAACAAACTGGCGGTAAGGTACTGCCCGTGGTGTGCGACATTAGAAAATACGAAGAGATCGAAGCCATGATCAAAGCAACTGAAAACCGCTTCGGGCAAATCCATGGCGTGTTGAACAATGCCGCAGGAAATTTCATCAGCCCCACCGAGCGACTTTCGCATCGCGCCTTCGACATTGTTGTCGACATTGTGTTGAAAGGCACTTACTACATGACGCTCGCACTCGGCAAAAATTGGATCGCCAAAAAACAACCAGGTACTTTTTTAAATATCGTCACAACCTACGCATGGACTGGCTCTGGCTATGTGGTGCCCTCTGCTTGTAGCAAGGCAGGTGTGTTGGCACTCACCAGATCGTTGGCAGTAGAGTGGGCGAAGTATAACATTCGCAGCAACGCGATCGCACCAGGCCCATTCCCCACAGAAGGAGCATGGAGTCGCTTGCTGCCTGGCGACTTAGTGAAAAAATTTGATCCCGCACAGCGTGTGCCGCTCAAGCGAGTAGGCGAACATCAAGAGTTGGCAAACCTTGCTGCGTATTTGATGTCTGATTATTCCGCATACATAAATGGAGAAGTAATCACGATTGATGGAGGCGAGTGGCTACAGAGTGGCGGTGAATTCAGTCACCTCGAAGCAATACCAAATGAAATGTGGGACGCGATGGAAAAAACGAGAGGCAAGGGAGCGTAAGATAAACCGCCAATTCAATATTAAAAAGATTTACATTTTCATAGCCCCAGAGGGGCGCAACATTTGTAGCCGCAGGCAATCGCCCGCGGATTTTGTATTTCCGCAAGAACAAGTGCCACAGAAAATTCCAATCCGCATTCAATTTTATTGGCACGAATTGATGAACCAAGCAAATGAAAAATCTATTGTGAAATTGTAATTATGAATTTAGATAATTGGATGAATGAAGTCTTGCTCGATCGCAAATCGAACGGCTCATTACGCGCACTCACTAACACGCAAAATAAATCCGACTTCGTATCCAATGATTATCTCGGCTTAGCTCATTCCAAAGAATTGAATCAACTCATCGAAGCGTGCTATCAACAAATAAAAAAACCTGTCAATGGATCAACTGGCTCTCGCCTACTTGCAGGCAATAGCGAACTCGCAGAAGAAGTAGAAGCTCAACTCTCTACCATTTTTCTTGCAGAGCAAACTTTGCTTTTCAATTCGGGTTATGTTGCCAACCTCGCAGCACTGTCTTGCATTCCGCAAAAAGGCGACATTATTTTATATGACGAACTCGTTCACGCTTGCATGCACGATGGCGCAAGACTTTCTCGCGCAGATCGTTTCAGTTTTAAACACAATGATCTTGCCGACTTAGAAAATAAATTAAAAGTAGCCAAAGGAAAAATTTTCATCGCGGTTGAGTCCGTTTACTCCATGGATGGCGATCAATGTCCGCTTGCAGAGTTGGTAACCTTATCCGAAAAATATCAAGCCCACATTATTCTAGATGAAGCCCACAGCACAGGAGTGTATGGAAAAAATGGAGCCGGCCTCGCAGTATCATTGGGACTGCAAGCGAAAATCGCAGTTCGCATCTACACTTTTGGCAAGGCAATGGGCGTGCACGGTGCATGTGTCGCTGGCAGCAAAACGCTCATCAACTACCTCATCAACTTCGCGCGACCGTTCATCTACTCCACCGCCATGTCACCACACAGTGTAGTTTCGGTTCAATGTTCATTTGAATTTTTACAAAAAGAAATTCATCGTCAACAAACACTACAATCAAAAATCAATTTCTTTCTCACCGAATACAAAAAAATATCACTACCCAAAATCGAAAGCAACAGCTCCATCCAATCCATCTTGGTCAAAGGCAACACACAAGTAATTGCCTTCGCCAATTATCTCCAGCAACAAAATTTAGATTGCCGCGCCATCCGCTCGCCATCTATCAAGCCCGGCTCCGAGCGCATCCGCATTTGCCTGCACGCGTTTAATACTGAAACTGAAATTCAAAAATTGATAAAAGCGTTACAAGAATTTTAGAAATTAATAAAGGGAGAAAGAACAACTTATCAAAGCGAATATTTTTTAAATACACCCCTCTCTGGGCCTGCCCCGCTTTTTAGCGGGGGAGAGGGGTCGGGGGTGAGGTCTTTGGGCGGCAGCCGGGCTATCCGTTACAAGTCCTCGCCCTATCACACAAACCCAACCCTTCGCTGTGGGTTTTCCACTCCTATCCCTGCCGCTCGCAGCTTTAGCGAAGTGTGGCATGCCTCAGGCTCATCACATCTTCAAAATTTATTTTTCAACTCTAAATTTTCAACTTTGAACATTCAAATTTTAAACCGTTAACTTTAAACGGTTAACTTCAAAAACATGAACTACTTCGTCACTGCCATAGGCACCGACTCAGGCAAAACAATTGCATCCGCCATGCTATGCAAAGCCCTTCATGCCGACTATTGGAAACCCGTACAAGCAGGCTACCCACGCGATACTGATACCATCAAAAGCTTAGTCCCTGATTGTACCATTCATCCTGAAACATATTTACTAAACACACCCGCATCTCCACACGCTGCAGCAAAAATAGATAGTGTCCATATCGAGTTAGAAAATTTCGCATTACCTAAAACAAACAACTCATTGATCATCGAAGGAGCAGGCGGCTGCCTCGTTCCACTCAATGATCATGATTTTGTTATCGACATCCCCGCTAAATTGAACATCCCGATTATACTCGTGGCAAATCTGTATCTCGGCAGTATTAATCACACCTTGCTCACCGTTCAATTACTCAAGCAACGAAATCTTTCAGTCACAGGAATTATTTTCAACGGCAAATCAAATCCCGAAAGCGAACGCATCATCCTAAAACATTCAGGCTATAAAACCATCTGGCACATCAAAGAAGAAGCTGAAATCAATTCAGATGTGATCGCAGCTCATGCGGAAAAAATAAAGGGGAAAATAGCATGATCCATCACTCATTTATTGCGCAGGTTCGTGTCCTCACGAACCAACTCATCATATTTTAATCGAACAAAAGAATTTAGAATGACTCTTCAAGAAAAAGACAAAAAATATATTTGGCATCCCTTCACATCATTAGTGACTATTGCCTTGGTTCGTGTCCCCACGAACCAACTCATCATAATTTAATCGAACAAAAGAATTTAGAATGACCCTCCGAGAAAAAGACAAAAAATATATTTGGCATCCCTTCACATCATTAGAGACTGAAGAAGAACCTATTCTTATAGAATCAGCAGAAGGCGTTTATTTACATACTGCCGATGGCAGAAAGATCATCGATGCAATATCCTCTTGGTGGGTCAACCTTCATGGCCATAGCCATCCAGTCATTGCAAAAGCAATTGCCGATCAGGCTGCTAAATTAGAGCATGTAATCTTTGCCGGCTTCACCCATCAACCAGCCATTACCTTAGCGGAAAATTTATTAAGCATCCTCCCAAAAAATCAATCCAAAATTTTCTTTTCAGACGATGGAAGCACTGCGGTAGAAGTTGGTTTAAAAATGGCCATGCAGTATTGGCACAACCAAGGCATCCAGACAAAAAATAAAATCATTGCACTTGAAGGAGCCTATCATGGCGATACCTTTGGCTCCATGGCCGTTGGCGCAAGAGATTCATTCAATATCGCCTTTGAAAAATACTTATTCCGAGTAGATTTTATTGAATTCCCCACAAAAGAAAACGAGCAGAAAGTAATCTCTGATTTTAAAAATCTTACTGACAAAGAAGATGTTGGCGTATTCATTTTTGAGCCCTTAGTGCAAGGCGCTGCAGGCATGAGAATGTACTCACCAGAAATTCTCGATCAATTAATTTCCATCGCCCAACAAAATAACGTAATCTGCTTAGCTGATGAAGTCTTCACAGGTTTTGGCCGAACAGGAAAACTATTCGCCAGCGACTATTTAAAAAACAATCCAGATATTCTAGCCATTTCAAAAGGGATCACGGGCGGAAGTATGCCATTAGGTATTACAAGTTGTTCAAAAAAAATAGAATCAGCATTTCAATCAAGTGAAGTCTCCAAAACATTTTATCATGGTCACTCCTATACAGCAAACCCAATTGCATGCGCTGCAGCCAATGCAAGTTTTAGTTTATTGGTAAGTGATGAGTGTGGACAAAATAGAAAAAGAATTGCAACAAGTCTCGAGGCATTCAAATCAAAAATAATTGGTCATCCTACTATCCAAGAAATCAGAAGCTTAGGAACGATCTTAGCTATAGAACTACTCACCCCAGAATCAACTTCCTACACAAACCCCCTCCGAAAAGAAATCTACTCCCACTTCATCTCAAAGGGAATTTTAATAAGACCATTGGGCAATGTATTTTATCTGCTTCCCCCTTACATCATTTCTAATGAAGAACTGTTTTCAATCTTTCATGAAATCGAATCTTTACTTGATAGCCTAACCTGAATGATCGGTTAGCCCTAAAACACGAACAGCCCAGCGGATCTCCGTTGGGCTGTTCTGTTTTGTTTGTTGAATGAAAAAAGGGCAACGGCCTACTCTCCCGGTTGTTACACTAGTACCATCGGCGCTGGCGGGCTT
>JBJXEB010000123.1:0-7479 GCA_046155095.1 Cyclobacteriaceae bacterium | reverse complement strand
ATAGCAGTGTTCCCTGATGCGTTGCTGCTATTGGAAAGTGCCGCGTTGCCGAAGGCAGCATTGGAGTTACCTATTGAATTGAAGAAGAGTGCACCGTTACCTACTGCGGTATTATCAATTCCGGTGGTCGTTCCAGAAAGTGCGGATGCCCCCACGGCAGTATTGCCCGCTCCACTTGTATTCTGCGCAAGAGCAAAATTTCCAAACCCGGTATTGGAAACATTGCCATTGTTTTGGCCAGAAGAAAACCCAAAGAAGGTGCTGAACTGAGCAGGATCAATCCGACCTGATCTTTGGCTATTTACCATAAAATTTAGTGGCACATTATCGGTTGTTCCAATATAGTTAGTACCAACCCCTGGGACGCCATCCACACGACTAGAGTTTCCAATAAATGACCAGCCGCTACCTCCAGTTGAAATGTTTGTTCCATTCCAAAACAAACTGCCGCCTACATTGTAGAGTTTTTCTGCAGTAACTCCAGGGGCGGTGATTGGCGCTAAGCGCAAATCGCCTGAAACATCGAGTTTTGAAATAGGGCCGGTAGTGCCAATCCCAACATTGCCGTTATTATCAATTGCCATGCGTGTGTTGAAATTAGTATTGAAAAGCAAACCCTGAGAAAAAGAGGAGATTTGAAGGTGATCGCTAGAGCCCGTATCAGAAATGCTTCCGACCAATCCATTGAGGGCGTTTACAAATTCCAAAGAGGAGGCAGCACTCGTGCTTACACCCGATGTACTTCTGAGTCTGAGTGTTGGCGAAACAGCTCCTATTTCAGTGGTTGTTCCGTCATCGGTAATGGAAGATGCCACCAATGTAGTTCCATTGCCTTTTGGGATTGCATTGTTTGTTGAAAAGCCCCCTCCAGTAGGCGACCATGTCAAATTTCCAGCTCCATCGTTGCGTAGAAAGGTATTGGCTGATTGTGCGGTAGGAAAGGAGGTGGTAAGGCCGTTGATTTTGATGATGTTTCCGGCAGGGTCTACAGCAAATGCTCCCGCTGTGCCCGTGGTCAATTTACCTGTTGTAGAAATATTACGGCTTGTAAAATCAGGATCTACTTGCGAGCCACTGACCAACACACTTGGATTGGTATTGGAGTTAATAGAGTTGATAATATTAACACCTGTAGCAGGTTGGTTTTTAATTGAGAATGCTCCAGTAGTTCCAGAAACAGCTAAGTCTAAGTCTCCGCCTACATTTACGGCCACATTAGTACCAGTTGCAAAAGATATTAGTTGATTGTTCGTAAGGGTTGGCAAAGCGCCAGAACCAGTTGCATCTGGCTGCGGCTCCCATCTAAGGTTGGCATTATTCCATTTAAGCACATCGTTGTTGTTAGGGGCTTGGTTAAATACCGCACGGCCTTGCAGGCCAGTTACAGTGGCGCTTACTAATGTTCCTGAAATATCCCCACCCGCAGCAGGGAGCACTGAAGTAATAGCCGTATTTACAGCATTGGTGATTCTGCCCTGTGCGTTGATGGTTATTTGGGGCACGCTGGTGGCACTGCCATAAGTGTTAGGTATAACAGTTGTATTGCTAAGGGTTACTTTCCCTGTATTATCGATGCCTGCATCTCCACTCATCGGCACAGGGGTAGCAATACTTGAGGCATTGCCCACAAAAATTTGATTGTTGGGTAGGGCTGCTGCTCCGCCAGAAACATCGGTTCCTAAAACCCAAACTCCTGTTGAATTATCCCATTTTAATATTTGTCCTGTTGCCGTTGGCTTTGGAGTGATGCTCCATCTAGTGCCATCCCAGACGAAAAGACTTCCTTTATCAGAGCTGATAGGCGCTGGGCTCGAAAGCGGAAATGAAGATAACGGTATTGAACCATCATCAAGCTTCACTAAATTACCTTGGATAGAAATTTTTAAAGAGCTTGAACTACCACTTCCCCCACCTACCGCTGTCCACTGACTTCCATCATTGTAATAGACTTTTCCAGTACTGTAAGCTACCATGCCCGCTTTGTTAGGGGCCGTAGCAATATTGGTTATAGTTGGAATGATCAACCCTTGGGTAGTTCCGTTGCCCTCCAACTGCAGTACCACATTAGGGTCTGGTGTAGATGCAGATGCTCCTTTTGTACTTATAACTACCTGAGCGGTTGCCCCATTTACTAGAAAAAAGCTAGTTAGAATGAAAATAACTTGGATGAAACGTATAGACAAACTCCTCATAGAAATTTTGGTTAGTTCTTTGTAGATTAAAGAATAGTAAATATATGCCCTATTATGCCTTTAAGCAAGGGGAAGGGAACCTGGGATCTGGCTTGCCCAACGATCGGTAAATGCTTTTTAGAACGTGTTAAGTGCCGAAGGCGGGACTTGAACCCGCACAGCTTGCGCCACACGCCTCTGAAACGTGCGTGTCTACCAGTTTCACCACTTCGGCAAGAATTTTTGATTTTAGATTTAAGATTTTATGGCCACTGAGAGCTAAAAATCTTAAATCTTAAAATCTTACTTCTTAAATAGTTTTGGGTGCCCAGAACTGGATTCGAACCAGCACACCTTGCGGCACCACCCCCTCAAAGTGGCGTGTCTACCAATTTCACCACCTGGGCATTTGATACAACTCTTTATGAGTTGGAGGGATGGCAAAAGTAATAGTTAATTGTTAGAAGATAAAAGTTAACAGTTAAAATTACTGGCCTTACATACCAACTTGATTTTTGGAGGCGTCTGACACCTCCGAGGTGTCTTGACGCCTAGCCGTTGCGTAGTAGTGCAAGCCAATAACGATTAACCGATAGCTACTTTCTTCTTTGGCAACTTCTGTTTCAGGTATTGAATGGCGTGTTCATACTCAGTGGATTCCTTTGGGCTCAAGGAAATTTTTTTGCCGTCTACGAATTTGATCACCAATTCGCGATAAACGGAATTCTTCCCCGTCTTCACCTGATTCTCAAACCAAAATTGAACTTCCGACAAGGTGTA
Organism: Cyclobacteriaceae bacterium; assembly: GCA_046155095.1. Lineage (GTDB taxonomy): Bacteria > Bacteroidota > Bacteroidia > Cytophagales > Cyclobacteriaceae > ELB16-189. The sequence goes on along the minus strand of JBJXEB010000123.1, from coordinate 4,528 downwards.
TTTTTTAAATTGTTTCAATACGGGAAAGCTTACTTCTATTTGATTGTTGCCCAACCGAATGATTTTATAACGAATAAAAATTTTGTACAAGACAAATCCCCCGATTGGTGCTAGCAAACCGATCACTGCATAGTTGTACCAAGCAGGTTTTAAGGTATTGATCACTGCCCACACATTCATGCCCAACACTATGAAAGTAATGAGCAAAAAAAATACGAATGACGTGATGGTACTGGTTTGAGGTTTAGAGATAATCAAGCGGAAGTATTTTGAGTGTGAAGTTTAAATTTTGAATTTCTAATCTTGAATGAATATGAGCCGAGAATGAGATTTGAACTCACGACCTGCTGATTACGAATCAGCTGCTCTACCCCTGAGCTACCTCGGCATTTAAAGTTAGTTTAGCGACAACTAGGTAAAGGTGCTTAAGCAGAAGCAACAGTCATTCCTTGCGGCTTCGTGCCTTTATGGCAAATCTACGCAGTTTAAAAGTAAGGATTATTCTTAAAAAGTTTATCTTGTGGCTCAGTTATGCTTTCCAAAAAATGTAAATACGCCATTCACGCCTTGGTTTACTTGGCCGAGCGATTCGAACAAGGGCCTGTGCAAATCGAGGTCATTTCAGAGAAACAACATATCCCCAAAAAATTTTTAGAAGCTATTTTGCTGGAACTGCGTCACGCCAAAATATTAGAAAGCAAAAAAGGGAAGGGCGGAGGTTATTTTTTGGTAAAGAAGCCTACCGAGGTCAATCTCATGCAAGTGATGCGATTGATCGATGGCCCTATCGCACTGCTTCCGTGCGTATCGCTCAATTACTACGAGCATTGTTTCGAGTGTCGAAACGAAAAAACCTGTGGCATCCGAGATAGCCTCATTGGCGTGCGCGATGAAACCCTCCGCATCTTAGAGCACAGCACGCTTGCTAAAATTGTAAAGCGCGAAAAGCAGTTGGGTAAGTAGGGTGATCAGTGAGGGGTAAGTGGTAATCAGTAATGGTAAGGGTAATCGGTAACGCGGTGAGAATGTCAACGTGCACACCTTGCCTACTGCTCCTAAAACTTACGCTTACCACCACTTTAATTCCCTATTGATTTAGTAGACTTTTCCCCTATCTTTGCAGCCAATCATTTAAACCAAAAAATTATGGCAGTTCGATTAGGGGACATTGCTCCCGATTTTCAAGCAGAAACCTCTGAGGGAAAAATTAAATTTCACGAATGGCTCGGCAGCAGTTGGGGCGTGCTGTTTTCGCACCCTGCTGATTTTACTCCTGTATGTACCACCGAACTTGGTGCGGTTGCAAAACTGCGCACGGAGTTTGACAAGCGAAATGTAAAAGTGGTAGCATTAAGCGTGGATGGCGTGGACTCTCACCAAAAATGGATAGGGGATATCAACGAAACGCAAAACACCGTTGTTAATTTCCCCATCATTGCCGACCCCAAATTTGAGGTGGCCAATTTATACGATATGATTCACCCGCAAGCGAGCGATAAGTTTACGGTGCGTTCTGTGTTTGTTATAGGTGCCGATAAAAAAGTGAAGTTAACGATCACCTATCCAGCTTCTACAGGAAGAAATTTTGATGAGATCTTGCGTGTGATTGATAGCTTGCAATTAACGGCAGGTTACAGTGTGGCAACTCCCGCCAATTGGAAAAATGGTGAAGACGTGATCATCACCACTGCCGTGAAGGATGAAGACATTGCTGCAAAATTTCCCAAGGGGCATACGCGTATCAAGCCATATTTGAGAACTACTCCACAGCCTAATCTCTAGGACTTAGGCATTGGGCATTAGGAAGGCAGCATCGAATCTTGTAGTTTTAGATAATCTACCCTCTTAGTGCACAATGCCTATTAAATCAATCCTCTACCTTTTTATTTTTCTGTTGGCTTTTGCAGCTGGGCATTTATCTGTTGCTCAAACATTATCTGAAAAGGCGAAGAAACATATTTTCAAAGGCGAGATCAACCGACAGGGCAAAGCGGTAGGTTGTCATCACATCTTGGCCATCAATGAATACAAAACTTCGCAGATTGTAGAAGGGACTAGAAAAGATGGTCCCAATGGATTGTTCAAGGCAAAAGTGAGAGTGAAAAGCGGAAATGGGAAATGGGTGACAAAAGTTTCCAATCAAGGCTATTCCACTTTCTATCCAGAAAGTTGGAGCGAAAAGAAAACAGAGAAAGAAATTTTCTATGCGTATGATAATAAGCGAAGAGTAAATGGCGACCTGTGGGAAGGCAAGAGCAGCGAGGGGATTATTATACAAATGTATTTGAAGGATGACGATAGCATCGCCTCGGCTTTTCCAAAAGACTGGACAAGGTGACGATCTGATAGCTAGGAGTCAAGACACCTTAAAGGTGTCAGACGCCTTCAATAAAGTTGATTCTTAAAGTCCACTAAGTAATTATGTTAAAATATAAATTTCAGTCGAAAGTAATTTGGGAGGGCGAACCCGCTCGACCTTTGATGAAAGTGCAACGGCCGTATCAAATGCTAGATGACTTGAGCAATGGTGACCTAGGTACTTTTATTGGAGTGAACAAAACAATTCGTGAGATAGAAAAAGTAGTAGAAGGCAAGAAAAAGAAATTCTCTTTTGGCGCATCAGACGCCTGTATCATTGATGTCTCCACCAAAACTTCCACCATCGCCTATGACTTTGGCGAAAAGGAAAAAGAAATCCCTACGAAAGAATTGCTTAAGTTATTAAAGGACTGGAAAGAATTCCTCGGCTCTATTTTAAATATCCATTGAATCATACACTACCACCTTATTCCACAATGGTGAATAGGTAGAAACAAATTTGGTATGGATAGGATGATCCTGATACGTATCGTGGCCTTTCACATCATCAAATACAGTAAGCAAAGAAATACTGTAAGAGTCATCGATCACATCGCGTTTGGTCGTGGCAGCAGGCACACCAATCTTTACCATGCGGAGCGTTTCAATTTTTTTAAGCGAGCTGATGCCTTCAATCAACTTATTCAAATCTTCTTTGGAGGTAGGATTCTTTAACCAAAAGTAAACATGGTGAACAAGTGATTTCTTATTGTTTTTGGGCTTGCTCAAAGCAGGTACAGTTGAGGCCATAGCTAAAGTGGCGGTAGTGGTCAAAAATTTTCTGCGTGTTGTCATAGATCAAACTTAGCTTTTTTTGCACGAAAGAACCAACTCTTTCAAAAAATTCATCATCTCAGCTTCATCCTTGCTATCGCCAAAGTCGGTGAGTGAAGGCAAGTTATACATGAAAAAAGATTGGTAGTGCGCCATCTCAATAATGGTGCTGCCGAGCGAGCGCGAATATTTATAGTCGGGGTTGTATTCGTGAATAATAGAGGCAATTCTACTATTAAAGTCTTTATAAGGTTTAAAGAATTGCTTTTGATTGTCTTCGCTTACGTGTTTAGTCAAATAAGTTTTAGATGCTTCTTTGATTACAATTCGGTGAAGAGCTTCCTTGTTCATCTCCTCTCCTTCTAACCCCATGTTTTCGTGCTTCAATGTAATGACTTTAATAAAAATAGAAATTTTCTCTTCGGGGTCTTTTATGTTGTGCGTATGGTAAGAGAGTTGGTACTCCATCCATCTCCAATACCACTCAAAATAATAAAGTAATAGCCGATGCTTGCTTTCAAAATAACGGTAGATACTCGATTCATTGGTGTGCAACTGCGTGGCCAATTTCTTGAAGGTAAATTCCTCCAATCCCATTTGATCGACCATGCGAATACCGTTGTTCAAAATATTTTTGCCCAATTCAGACAACTCCGGATTGCGTAAGTAAAGGTTCTCGTTCACTTTCACTTGTATTTCCCAGGCCATAATTTTTATCAATTGCCCTAAGTTATGCGCTAGCAACAGGAAATACAAGTATTATTTTTTTATTTGATAGTAATGCTTTTGAATTCGTATACTGGTCTATTTGAGGGGGCTTTTAGCAATAATCCTATCAGTTTTGTAACCTTTAAGGCCAACTCCTGTAACTAAACTGAAAATTGAAATCTGAAGTGCTGCCAACAGACGAACAAATCATGGAAGCCGTGAAGCACGGAGATCTCCAACAGGCTGCTGTCTTGTTCGATCGGTACCACAAAAGGATTTTTAATTTTTTGGCAAGGATGACCATGGATCGCGACATGGCCGAAGATCTGACCCAAAATGTTTTTCTGCGGATGATTAAGTACAGGGGTAGCTACCGAGAGGGGAATAAATTTATGCCGTGGATCTATCAATTGGCACGAAATATTTTCTCTGATCATTATCAGGCAAATAAAAATAAGTACGCAGGTTTTTTGGATGTGGAAAAGATGGGAGACACAATGGCTGATAGTGAAGAAAGCAAAATGCAAGACGAACGCGAAGAACTTCTCCAACGATCGATGGCCAGATTGGACGAAGAGCAGCGTGAGTTGTTAGTGCTCACACGCTTTCAACACTTAAAGTACGAAGAAGTGGCCATGATGCTCGATACCACCGTGGCCAACATTAAAATAAAAGTGCATCGTGCTAT
>JBJXEB010000122.1:0-37042 GCA_046155095.1 Cyclobacteriaceae bacterium | reverse complement strand
TGTTGATCAGGCTTTCGCCAATACATTTAAAGCAGAGCGGAATTTCGGTAAAACATTAACAGTACTTGCGAGCCTTGGCATATTGATAGCAGCACTGGGGTTACTCGGCATGATCGTCTACACACTAGAACAGCGCACCAAAGAAATTGGTATAAGAAAAGTTTCGGGTGCTTCCGTAAAGGATATTTTGATTTTGATATCGAAAGGCTACACCAAACTCATCATCATCGCCTTCTTCATTGGCGCGCCACTCTCCTACTGGCTAATGACAAAGTGGTTACAAGATTTCACTTATCACATTTCGCCTTCGCCATACATTTATGTTTTTGCAGGAGTGGGGACGCTGCTAATCGCCTTGCTGATTACAAGTTATCATTCCATCAAAGCTGCGTTGATTAACCCAGTAGAAGTGTTGAAGGATGAATAAGGGTTAAGGGTACTAATAAGGCAAATTAAAATTTCGTCACTGTCAATTGCCCATTTGTCAACTTAAGGTAGCTTTGCGCGATGGCCGAAATCGGAAAAGACATTAGCAAAGCGAAGGCACTTTTAGAACAAGGTGAATTGGTTGCTATCCCAACAGAAACAGTTTATGGCTTAGCTGGAAACGCATTGGATGTGAATGCAGTTACCAAAATTTTCAAAGTCAAAGACCGTCCCTACTTCGATCCCCTCATTGTTCATGTCGCTGATTTGAATTCGGCACATAACTTAGTGGAAACCATTCCCGCAAAAGCGGAAAAGCTTGCGAACAAATTTTGGCCTGGGCCATTGACCATTTTATTGAAGAGGAAAAATATCATCCCTGATCTGGTAACTGCTGGTTTGGAAACCGTGGGCATTCGTTGCCCTGATCATTTTCTTACCAATGAATTACTTCGTTCAATTAATTTCCCATTGGCCGCACCCAGCGCAAACCCGTTCGGTTATGTGAGCCCCACTAATCCTGATCATGTAAACGAACAACTCGGTGATAAAATAAAATATATTTTGGGTGGAGGTGAATGCAAAGTCGGCATCGAATCTACCATTGTCGGTTTTGAAAATGATGAACCCATCATTTACCGTTTGGGTGGATTGAGCGTAGAGCAAATCGAATCTGTCATTGGTCGAGCAACCGTTCAACTCAATGCGTCATCAAATCCGCAAGCACCCGGTCAACTGAAAAGTCACTATGCACCTCGCAAGAAGTTGATCTTAGAATCTTTATCTACATCTATCAAAAAATATCAATCGGTTAAAGTGGGCGTTCTTTGCTTTCAAGAAAAAGTAAGCGGCATCGATCCTAAAAATCAACGCATCCTCTCCCCCACTGGTAATTTGGAAATCGCAGCTCAACATCTTTTTTCCGCTTTGCGCGAATTGGATAAACTTGATATTGAATTTATTTTAGTAGAAGAAGTTCTTGATGACGGGATTGGTAGGGCGATTAATGATCGGCTTCGGAGGGCAGCGGTGAAGGAGTAGGCAGTTTGCAATATCAATAGGCAACCCTTTTAGCAATGGAATACTTTTAGTTTCGGGCGACAACTTGTCTATTGCCTGCTTTTCTTTTCATCTCTTGCCTACTTCTATTTTGCCTACTGCCTACTTTTCCCTTACTTTATGTCCTTCAAAAATCGATATGGAAAAACCTAAAAAACTATTAGTCCTCACAGGCGGTGGCGATTGCCCTGGGCTGAATGCAGTGATACGCGGTATTGCCAAGCGCGCCAGAAAAGAAAAAGTGTGGGAAATCTACGGAAGCAAAGAAGCTTTCAACGGTGTATTTGCAGAGCCACCTGAGTTGATCAAACTCACTCGAAGCAAAACAGCAGGCATCCATGTGCGCGGTGGCACTATCTTAAAAACGACCAACAAAGGAAATCCAATCAACTTTCCTTCACCACAACCAGATGGCACGATAAAATTTATAGATCGCTCTGACGAGTTGATCAAACGCATCAAGTCGTTGGGTTTTGATGCCGTCATCAATATTGGTGGAGATGGCTCGCAAAAAATTTCTCAGGCTCTTTACAAAAAAGGATTGAACATCATTGGTGTTCCAAAGACGATCGATAATGATTTGTCAGCTACGGATATGACTTTTGGTTTTCAAACTGCCGTGCAAATTGCCACTGATAGTTTCGATAAGCTAGTTACAACAGCAGAGAGTCACGATCGTGTGATGATCATGGAAGTAATGGGTCGCGATGCAGGATGGATCGCGTTGCACACAGCCATTGCAGGTGGCGGAGAAATCTGTTTGATCCCAGAGATTCCTTACGATGTAAAAAAATTGGTAAAGAAGATTCATTCGCGATATAAAGATGGACATGGCTTTGTAAACATTGTAATCTCCGAAGGTGCCAAACCAAAAGATGGAACGATTGTATCAACTCAAGGATCGAAAGGCTCTGAGCATGTGCGCTTGGGCGGAGTAGCTTATCAACTTTCCAAACAATTGAAAGATGCTGGCTGCACGGCAGAAATCCGAGAGACTGTGCTAGGTCATGTGCAGCGAGGTGGAAGCCCTACCGCTTTTGATCGCGTATTGGCAACGCTCTTTGGCGTTAAGGCATTTGAACTCTTATTGGAAGGAAAGTTTGGCCGCATGGTCACGCTAAAAAATAATGCCATCTCCTCCGTAACCCTTGAAGAAGCCACGCAGAAATATAATTTTGTGGAAAAAGATAGCTACATCGTGAAGGCTGCGAAGGGTTTAGGTATTAGCTTTGGCGATTGAACCCACAAGATTCTGACTTCTAAATTCTGACTTCTAACTTCTATTCAAAAATGAAAACCCTCAACGACCTCAACTTTAAAAATAAACGTGCACTCATCCGTGTTGACTTCAATGTGCCGCTCGACAAAAGTTTCAACGTCACGGATGCTAATCGCATTCGTGCTACCATCCCCACATTAAAGAAAATTTTGAAAGATGGAGGAAGTTGCATCTTAATGTCGCACTTGGGAAGGCCGAAAGATGGACCCGAAGAAAAATATTCGTTGAAGCACACCATCAAAACGGTGGAGCAATTGCTTGGCACCGCGGTAAAATTCGCATCAGATTGTGTTGGTGATGATTCATTCAAACTTTCTGCCGCGCTAAAGCCAGGCGAAGTTTTGTTGTTAGAGAACTTGCGTTTTTATAAACAAGAAGAGAAAGGTGATCTCGCTTTCGCGGAAAAATTATCCAAGCATGGTGATGTATATGTAAACGATGCTTTTGGTACAGCACATCGCGCACATGCCTCTACTACCATTGTAGCTCAGTTCTTTCAAGACAAATGCGCGGGCTATGTAATGGCAGCCGAACTAGAAAATGCAGAAAAAGTATTGGGTAATGCGGTGAAGCCATTCACTGCCATCATGGGCGGTGCAAAAATATCTGACAAAATTTTGATCATTGAAAAACTATTGGACAAAGTAAACCACCTCATCATTGGCGGTGGAATGGCCTATACATTCTTCAAGGCATTGGGCGGCAGCATTGGCAATTCATTGGTAGAGGAAGACAAGCTCGACCTCGCCAAAGAATTAATTCAAAAAGCAAAAGCAAAAGGCGTAGAACTTCACTTGCCGATAGATTCCATTGCGGCAGATAAGTTTGATGCGAACGCCAATACTAAAATTACCAATAACAATTCCATTGAGCCAGGTTGGATGGGCTTAGACATTGGCCCACAAGCTCGCGTAGTATTCTCAAGAGTAGTCGAAGACTCTAAAACTATTTTATGGAACGGGCCAATGGGCGTATTTGAAATGGAAAAGTTTGAAGGCGGAACAAAGACTATTGCTGAAGCGGTAGTAAGAGCTACGCAGAAAGGAGCTTTCTCCCTCATTGGCGGTGGCGATTCGGCCGCAGCCGTTGCCAAGTTTGGCTTTGAAGACAAAGTGAGTTACGTTTCAACAGGTGGTGGTGCGTTGCTAGAATATTTTGAGGGAAAAGTTTTGCCTGGAGTAAAAGCGTTGGAATAATTTAGGATTTAAGATTTAGTGCAGTTAAGTCAAGCACGTATTTGAACCACATAGACACAGAAGGAACATAGAAAGGCACACATAGAATACAAAATAAAATATAAACAAATCCCTATGTGAATCCTTTATGTTCTATGTCCTATGTGGCTCACAATCTAGAAATCAAAAATCTAAAATTGGTTTTTCATGGATTATAAACGAATGCCAATCGAAATAGAAGCGCCCGAGCAAATGGGCTATTCGAATATCAAATACAATCTGACAGAAAGTTCGGTGACAGATCAGGTATTAGATGGCAACTTCGATCTAAAAAATATTCTACTCTCCTACTCAGATCATATTGGCAAACCAGAGTTACGCAAACTAATCGCTAGCGAAACTAGATTTCTAGGTCAAGACAATGTTCTGCTTACGCCAAGTGCAGCCACCGCATTGTTTATCATTCATACAACTTTACTGGAAAAAGGCAGTCACCTAATTGTAGTACGACCCAACTATGCCACTAACATCGAAACACCCAAAGCCATTGGTTGCCAAATTGATTACATAGATGTGAAATTTGAAAACGGTTTTAAAACCGATTGGGATAAGTTGGAGTCGATGATCAGGCCAGATACAAAACTGATCAGCCTCACGCATCCCCACAACCCAACGGGTGTTTGCATGAACAAAGAAGACTTTGTACGATTGAACAAAATTGCCGTGCAACATAATGCACATATATTAGTTGATGAAACTTATCGTGAGTTGAATAGAATCGAGCTCTTTCCGTATGCAGCAGATTTGAATCGAAAAATTATTTCCGTCTCTTCCATGTCTAAAGCCTACGGTCTTCCAGGCATTCGCATTGGCTGGATTTTATCGCAGGATAGATTGTTGCTGGAAAAATTTCTGGCGGCCAAAGAGCAGATCATTATTTGCAATTCTATTGTGGATGAGGAAATCGCTTTTCAATGTTATAAGAACAAAAGGAGTTTGCTAAAGCAGATTGAAAAAACCTCGTTGGAGAATTTTAATATCGTAAAGAAATGGATGAGCGATCAATCTCATTTGGAATGGGTAGAGCCATCGGGCGGAGTCGTTTGCTTTCCGCGAATAAAGGAAGAGTTAAAATTGGATTACAAAAAATTCTATCGCGACTTGAATGAAACCTTTGGAACGTATGTAGGCCCAGGCCATTGGTTTGATCAGGCCGCTAATTATTTTAGGGTCGGATTTGGCTATCCATTGAAAGAAGAATTGCAAACAGGATTAGAGAATATAACCAATGCAATTAACTTACAATTAAAGGCTAGCAGTTTAAAACCTTAGTAGGAAAACAGATTACAGCCACAGACAACCTTATTACCTTATTTTATCATATGAAAAATCTCATACTCATCTCCCTCCTTTCAATGCTTACCTTAGTCGGCTTCTCTCAAACCAAAGACTATTCAAAAGATGTCACCTCGGTAGACGCCATTATTGCAGCCTTGTACAACGTCATCACAGGAGAACCAAATGAACCCCGCGATTGGGATCGCTTCAAACATCTATTTAAGCCAGAAGCAAGATTGATCCCAACTAGGAGAGATGACAAGGGTGAATTGGTTATTAAGGTTCTTAGCCCCGATGAATACGTTCAACTATTTCAATCGCGCATTCCTACAGGCTTTTACGAAAAGGAATTACATCGTAAAACGGAAGCTTATGGAACGATCACACATGTATTCAGTACCTACGAAACCAAAGAGAAAAAAGATGGCTCAGTAACCAACCGCGGAATCAACAGCATTCAATTATTTAAAGACAAAGACCGCTACTATATTGTGAATATCTTTTGGTGCGCAGAGAGCATGGGCTTTGCGCTACCAGAAAAGTATTTAGGAAAATAGGAAATGCTTTTTAACTCTTTTCCTCTCTTAACATTATTTGCATTCTTCACTCCAGCAAGGGTGAGCGTTACTGGACTACATCTGAAATTGCGAAAGTAGAAAGAGAGGTAATACTTGTTGCGTTTAAGCTGCCTATCAAGATGCATTGAAATCAAATAAGAAGAAATGAAATTTAGCCTTTCAATTTCATAATTGAATATCTAGGTATCTGTCGGGGAAATTTAAAATCTCTTATCGCACCTAATTCTTGGCTTTCAACTTTATTTCCAAATCATTTACGTAGTTCTTTAAAGTTGTTTCATGCCCAAAAATATACTTGGCCATAAATCTGAACAGCGGATTGTACACTTCCCCGTTCTCTACAATCTTTATAGAGCACCCGTCATCTATGGAAGTGATAGTGAATTCCCAAAAACCACCATAGGCCAAATCTTTGTTCAGGATTCTCGTTATCAACTTTCCCTTTTCATCACCCATCTCTAAGCGATAGCTCACTTTATCTCCGTGGCTGTTTTTCTCAGTCCAGTGATTCACACTGTCAATAGTCAGTTCTTTGATACCACTCCGCCAACTGGTGTATTCTTTATAGTCTGTTATTACCAATAAAATTTCATCCATGCCTATTTTTTTGAATTCGCACTGGATAGTGGCCTCGTGCTTCACATTCATCAACAAGCCAATCAAGTAAACAATCGCTATCAAAACGATTAAGATGCCTAAAGAAATAAATATCCATTTCATATAGTTTAGGTTTAGTTTTCTTTTCCTCTTTTCGCCCATGCCTTTTCAAAACTCTTGCTCTTCATTTGCATTTCTGCTGCTGAGGCCAGTAAGGCAAGCCCTTTGATGGCAGAAGCCAATTCGTCATTGGTAAGTCTGCTCAATACTTCAAGCACTCTTTCTGAATCAAGTACGGATTTACTGCGTTTTATTTTTGTGCCTTGCTGAGTAAGAAGTAATTTAATTTTTCTCGAATCTTTTTTATCCTTTTCCCTCGATACATAGCCCAATTTTACCAACCTTTCAATGGTGATGGACATGGTGGATGGCGTGACGCCCATGTGCAACGCAAGCTCTTGTAAAGACACTGACTCGGTATCATTCAAATGGTCTAAAATGCTTCCTTGGTGTGCCGTAAGCCTTACTTTTTTTTGCGGGTCATTCACATGTTTGGTATGACAGGCAAAGTAAATTTTTGGATAAAATTCCATCAACAAGCTCACGCTGTCTCTAAGCATGTACAAATCAAACAATTTAATTTGATTCGTCAAAACAATATATGAGATTTTTTCTTGCTTTATGTCATTATAGTTATTTGAATTGATGAAATTTGAACACAGCCGAATGAAATCCTACTACCCCGTACGCCCTATCTTAAATTCCGCAAAATCATTTCCGTATCTGCCACCAAAGAATGGAATAGGTCAGTGGCGTTTCTATACTTCAAGATGGGCGCAATTTGCCCCGACCAAAAAGTTATGGTGTCGGGTTTGTTTTGTTCGATGGCTGCTTTTCTTAAACCACTCATCAATGAACTTTGCAGGGGGAATGGCGCCAACTCTTTTTGGAAATCTTTCATGTCTTCCGATAGTCTGCTCACAATTCCCCGTGCGAGCCTACCTGTAAAAACTCTTGTGAGCGTGGTGTATTTTGCTTCAGGCGAAAATAATTTTTGCCTGTGCATATCAATTGCGTTTGACTCTTCACAAGCCAGAAAAGCCGTGCCGATTTGTACAGCCGATGCGCCTAAGGTCAATGCAGCAACGATGCCTCTTCCATCTGCAATTCCTCCTGCTGCAATGACGGGCGTTTTTATTTTGTCAACCACTTGAGGTATCAATGCAAATGTTCCCGTCAAAGAATCTTCGGCAGAACGGATAAACGAAACCCTGTGCCCGCCCGCCTCTGCACCTGTTGCCACAACCAAATCTACTTTCGCTTCTTCCAACGCCATTGCTTCGTCTGGTGTGGTGGCTGTGCCGATAGTTTTGATGCCTGATTTCCTACATTCATTTAAGATTTCTTTGGCAGGGATACCAAACACAAAACTGAATACTGGAGGTTTTGCCTTAAGCACTGCTTCTACCTGTTGGTCAAATTTTGGTTGAAAATCGGTTTGCATTTCTGGGAAGGCAATACCCAATTCATCAAAGTAAGGCTTAAATTTTATTTTCAGTTTTTCATAATCTGCCTTCGTATATGCACTTAGTCTTTCATCGTGGTCAGATACCCACAGGTTGAGTGCGTACGGCTTATTGGTGAGATTTAAAATCTCTTTGTTCAAAGCCAGTATTTGTTCTGCCGAAAAGGTATGCACTCCGTATGAACCCAAGCCGCCTAAATTGGAAACAGTAGACAGCAATTTTAGTGAGGACAGCCCACCACCGAACGGTCCTTGTATGATGGGGTATTTTATACCCAGAAGCTCTGTTACTTTTGTTTTGTTCCACATGGTATTATTGTTTGATGTTGTAGTGGGCATTGACAATAGCGGGCTTGAAATGCCCATTAGGCCAATTGCTTTTATTGCACTTCTCCTTTTCATACCCGCAATCAAATTTGTCTTAGTCCAATCAGTTTAAACTGCAGCACAAAATCATCGTAAATAAGCTTGTCGCCTAAGTTATCTATGAACTTACCAGAACCATATCGGATGTTGTATAGGGTACGGTCGATTATCATTTCGCCAAGCGAATGCAGCGAGTCAGTAAAAATTTCAGTAGTGGCCTCAAAAGTTATCGGGTGGGTAATATCTTTGATGGTGAGCTTCCCCAAAATCTCCTGCTTATTGTTTCCAGTACTTTTTGAACCCGTAATCTGAAGCGTTGCCCGTTTGAATTTATCCACCGAGAAGAAATCATCGGTGAGCAAGTGGTCATGAAAATCTTTCTTGGTTTTCTTGTCCTCGATGTCTGTGATTACAATGGTGGTCATGTCTATTTGTATTTCACCATCTGTAACGTTCCCTTCAGAAACGTTAACGTAACCCTCGGCCACGTCAATGCTTCCTGTGTGCAGCCCCAATACTTTTTTGCCTGTCCAGTTTACTATACTCCCTGATTGTTGGATATTAAACTTTGCCATTTGAATTTTTTTTAGTTTTTGAATGGCACAAAGTTGCAGTGAAAAGCAAAGAACTGAAAAGGACATACCTCACAAGTTTACAGTGAGGTATATCACATTATTAGTTGGAGGGGGAATTGAATCGGCTCAGCGTTTCCCTAGTAACGCCTAAGTAAGCGGCTATAAGATGCTTAGGCACTTTTTGAAAAAGCTCAGGGTATAATTGAAGCAGTTGGTCGTACTTCTCTTTTGCGTTGTTGCTTAACAGAGAAAGTATCCGTTGCTGCAAGGCAACATTGCGCTTGTTGGTTTTCTTTCTGAAAAAATGTTCTATTTTATGAATCTCGGCACAGAGCTTTTCGCGGTTCTGTATGGATAAGCAAAGCAATTCGCTGTCTTCAATGCAGTCAATATTAATAGTTGCTTTTGTTTGATTGTAGTACGCTTGATAATCGGTTATCCACCAATCCTGCAACCCAAATTGTAGGATGTGCTGCTTTCCGTTGTTGTCTATGAAGTACGACTTTAAGCATCCGCTTAAAATAAAGTAATCGTTTGGCACATCTTCCCCCTGCTGCACAACAAACTGATGCTTCTTGAATTTCTTTGATGTGAAGTGAGACAGGATGTAATCAAACTCCGTGTCTGTGAGCGGTGTAATTCTTTCAATATGATTCCTTAAAAACGTGCTCATTCAACATGGATGATTTGCTTCAACCGCTCAAATCTAACAATGTTATCTCAAACATCATTTCCAATATGACAATTGCTTTGCTACCATAACTGCATTATTGCCAATATCTATTTTGATATTCGTGATTGTCTCATCTCTTTCAAGTAATAAGCAAAACCAAAAGTTAAAAGTACGTGGAGTGTCAAATTTGGCAACACACCTTCTAATTTTGAGATGATGCCATTTTGGTAGGCAACCAATTCAATCGTAAACAATCCTATTTGAATAATAAAATTTCCGATAAAAAAGGCTCGCAGTACAGGAGAATTTCCCTCTCCACGAATTAAGAAGGCCATCACTCCTATAGCAATTAAAACGAGTCCCACCTCCGATGTCCACACATACGTGGCTGTGTTAGGCTGCGTGCCTTTACTTTCTTGTAGTATGGCTGGGAACAGCAAAGCAAAGATTCCTACCGTTGTCGCTATTGCGGAAGCGATTGTTAAAAAAGTTTTTCTTGTCATGGCCTCATTTATTTATCAGGCAAAAATGACAACGCATTATTTATTACAGCTTAATATATCTTAAGAAATCTCAACTGATTCTTAACAAATCGTAAGTTCGTTCAAGTCGCTATGTCCTTCCTCAATTTACTAAGATATTCAGGGGTAATATTCAAGTAGGAGGCTATGAATTTTAAAGGCACTCGGTTTACAATATCTGGCTTAGTCGAAAGTAGTTGGAGGTAACGCTCTTTTGATGGAAGGCTTCTGCTATTTTGTTGTTCTTCTATTTGCTTGGCATGGTTCTGCTCCACCATCTTTCGCCCAAGCCTTTCAAACGATTTATATTTATCAAACATTTGATTGACCGCTGCTTTCGGAATCACGATTAGCTCCGTTTGTTCCAGTGCTTCATAACTATCTGCGCTGGGCAGGCCCGATATGAAACTGTAGTCATCGTAAAAAACAGTATCCTCAAAAAAGAAATTAGTGGAAATTTCTTTCTTCTCGATAAATCTAAAACTTCTGATAATGCCCTTATTAATAAAAAACAGGTGCTTACAAATTTCACCAGCCTGCCAAAGCGCATCGTGTTTTCTCAACGTTTTGGTCGAGAAGTATTGCTCAAAATCAATCCAAGCTTCTTCCTCAATTGGTGTGACACTGTTGAATATTGATTTAAGATTCATACTATAAATAGGGTCTAATGTTTTAAAAGTTAGTGCAATTTATCTTCAAATTCTATCAGCAACAGCGAAATCTTTAACGGCCAAAGAACCTTTTCCAAATCTATGCGTATATTAACTGCAATTACGAATGATATATCGACACATAAAAGCAAATAAGAATGTCAATCAATAAGCCCGAAATCTCACCACAGCTATATGCGCGCATTGGTGGCTTGGCTTATTTGATAATTATTGTAGCTGGCGGCATGAACGAAATGTTCGTCAGAAACGCAATGATTGTATCGGGTGATGCTGCTGCAACTGCCAACAACATTGTAGCTTCTCCATTGCTGTGGCGCATTAGCATTGCTGGTGATATTACCATGCATGTATGCGACCTCGTTCTGGCGATAGTCTATTATACACTGCTTCGGCCAGTGAACAAAAATCTTGCGTTGGTATCAGTCTTCTTCGGTTTAATACAGACAGCGGTTTTAGTATCAAACAAACTGAACCTTGTAGTACCCCTACTTCTACTGGAGAACCCTGATTATCTAAAAGTATTTGAACCACAACAACTACAAGCGTTAACGTACTTATCCATCAAAGCACATGGCTATGGCTTCAGCATCGGTCTTGTATTTTTTGGTTTTGAATGTCTCATTGATGGATACTTGATTTTTAAATCTGGTTATCTGCCAAAGGCTTTGGGCATTATGCTACAAGTAGCAGGTGTGTGCTACCTCATCAATAGCTTTGTATTGATTCTCGTCCCCAAATTATCCGATTCAATATTCTCCATTGCCTTTGCTCCCATCCTAATCGCAGAACTATCTATGTGCTTATGGTTATTGGTAAAGGGAGTGAATATTACAAAGTGGAATGAGCAATATGTATAAAAAATGAAATTCATTAAAATCAGAATCCATGAGTGAAAAGTTATTTTTTAAAATTCGTTTGTACTTCACTGGGATAGTCTCAATCGCTATCTGGTCACTATTAACTTGGGATTATTATCACGAAGGTGTACCAAGCCATCACATTCTGCATCGCGAAGATTTGCCTTCATTTTCCAATTGGTGGGCAGGGCTTCTACTTCCATTACTTACCTGGTTTCTTCTTTATCGAATTCAAAAGAGAATCGGTAGTAACAAAGAAAAAAATTCACAGCTACTAAATATCCCTATCAGTATCATTTATGGATTTATCGGTGCTTTACTTTTTGGAATAGTGCTATCAACTTTTTTCACTCTCGGAAATGAGGAGGTACCATTCTACATGATGATGGGGCTTTTCGCAGCCGCACTCTTCTTTCCCATTTATCGGGCAGAATGTTTTCTTGGCTTTGTAATTGGAATGACTTTTACATTTGGTGGAGTGCTTCCAATTGGAATAGGGTCCATCTTAGCTTTATTAGGCGCAGTACTATATCTGCTCATCCGACCTACAATACTATTCGTCTCAACAAAACTTATAAATCTTGTCACTACTAAGAAGTAAAATATTATGAAGAAAACAAAACTTGGTGAATTTGAAGAACTGGTTTTACTAACCGTAGCTGCGCTTCAACAAGATGCTTACGGAGTAGAAATCAAACGCGAATTGGAAGAACGTTTGAAAGAAACTTTGAGTGTAGGCTCTATCCAATCGGCACTCAAGCGCATGGAGGAAAAAGGGTTTCTCACTTCAGCATTTGGCGAAGCTACTTTGAAGAGAGGTGGAAAGCGTAAACGCATTTACTACACCACATCGCTTGCGCATAAAGTGCTACGAGAGATGAAAGATATTCGCGCAGGATTGTGGAGCGATATGCCCAAACTTTCCCATCAGTTAAAAGTAACTTTTAATTAAGTTAGGCGTCTGACACCTTGAAGGTGTCTTGACGCCTTTCAAAATTTCAAAATAAGAATAGCCATGAATAACACCAACGAACTACAAGACTTTTCAATCAATATTAAAATAAAACTGTCTGCCCTATGGGCAGGCGTAACACTTTGCTATTTGTACTGCGACTATTTTGAATTATATGTGCCAAAAAAAATAGGGGATATAATCAATGGTGAGAATTTGCTCAACAGTCCCACTAAATTATTTACCGCTGGTGTAGTCTTGGCTATTCCGGCAGTAATGGTTTTTTTATCGATTTTACTAAAACCCATGATTAGTAAGTGGTTGAATATCATAGTTGGAATGCTTTTCACTGTTATGATGGTATTGATAGCCCTTACTTATAGCGAAGTGTGGTACACATTTTATCTATTCTACGCCATTCTGGAAAGCTTGATAACGGCATTGATAGTTTGGCTTGCTTGGAAATGGCCTAAAGCGATTTGAAAAATAAAATAACGAATACAACAAATAGATAAACGATACAAAATGGACACCAACAAAAAGACAGCGCGAATAGCAGGATTAATATACTTAGGCGTTGTGCTCACAGGCATGTTTAGTTTAATGTACGTTCCCTCCAAACTTATTGTATCTGACAATGCATCAGTAACTTTTCAGAACATCGTCTCTTCTGAATCACTTTTCCGACTTGGAATTGTAGGTGGTTTATTCTGTTATGGCTTCTTTCTTTTCTTGCCCCTCGTGCTATACAAGTTGTTTAAACCTGTCGATGAGAATTACGCTATGCTAATGGTTCTGTTAGCAGTTGTAGCTGTTCCTATGTATTTCATCAATGTTCAAAATGAATTTGCAGTTCTTTCACTTATTAGTGCCTCTAGCAATGTCTATGGCCTTTCCACTGACCAAATCCAATCGCAGGTTCTGCTTTACCTTGAACAATATGACAATGGAATGAGGGTGATTCACATCTTTTCTGGACTTTGGTTGTTTCCATTTGGATATCTGGTTTTTAAATCGGGCTTCCTACCTAAAGCCTTCGGCATATTATTGATGCTTGGATGTTTTGGTTATCTAATAAATTTCATAGGCAACACACTCGATCCTAACTATTCAAAAATCGGCATTTCATTCTACCTAAGTTTACCCGCAAGCCTTGGCGAAATTGGAATTTGCTTGTGGCTCGTGATTATGGGAGCAAAGAATAAACAATCTTGAAAATCTGAATCAGACTTTCATGGGTCTGTACCTACAAACTAAAACGAAAGATGGCCTAAACAGACATATTGAAAATCTTATCGGCAATCAAAAAAGGATAGAACTTTATAATTACACCTACATAGAAAGGGAACCAATCTTAATAACTTCAACTAAAAATGGATTCAACAAAAAAAATCGCGAGAATTGCCGGGGTATGGTATTTTCTCTTGGCCATCACAGGCGGGTACAGTATGCTGTATGTTGCTTCAAAGATTTATGTTAGAGGTGATGTTGTTGCTACCGCTAATAACATTCTTGCCAATGAATTTTTATTTCGCTCAGGCATAGCAGGCCAGCTCATCAGCCAAACATCATTTGTGTTTTTAGTATTGGTTCTGTATCGATTGTTAAAACATGTTAACGATCAACAAGCTAAATTGATGGTCGCTTTGGTGATTGTATCCGTTCCGATTGCTTTTGTTGCCGAGCTATTCAGTTTTACTTCACTAATGATTTTAAAAGGGGAGATAGCAACCACTCTTGAACTTGCACAAAAGCAAGATTGGGCTACGCTTTTTTTTAAAATCCATAATTACACAATTGCAATCGTAGAAATATTTTGGGGGATGTGGCTCATACCACTTGGTCAACTGTTTTATAAGTCAGGTTTTATGCCTCGTATAATAAGCATACTACTTATTGCAGGTGGTGTGGCTTACGTTATTGCCAGTTTTACTTTTCTACTTTTTCCCAACTACGTTTCGATAGCTTCAGACCTTACTATGATTACTTCTATTGGAGAGCTCGCAACCATTCTTTGGCTATTGATAATTGGAGTAAAGGTTAGGAAATCGCGAGAGGTATAACTATGAATCTAACTTTCCACGGCTTGTGTTCGCCTCTCCCTCGGTCTGTGTCCCGACAGACCGAAATAAAAAGTCAGATGGTTTGTGGGGACACAAACCATGGAAATAAGCAGCATTGAAACCATGAACCAAACGAACGAAATAACCCCTCCCCTCTGGCCTCTCAAGCTCCTCCGCTTCTTTGTCAAAAAAGAATATGCCGAAGAGATTGAAGGCGATATGGAAGAAATTTTTTACGATAACATAGAGCAACACTCTATACGCAAAGCAAAAAGAATTTACGCATTGGAGACGCTTAAGTTGTTGAGACCCGCTTTAATCAAGAACCTAAAAGCATTTCAATCTTTCAATCAACTTAATATGTTCAGCAACTATTTCAAAACCTCTTCGCGTAGCTTGATGAAGAACCCCACGAGTTCGTTCATCAACATTTTCGGTTTATCCATGGCTGTAGGTATATGTGTGCTGTGGTATGGCTTTGCACGATATGTAAACGACTTCGACCAATTTCACGAACATAAAAACGAAGTCTATCTGGTTACTTATCTTACCGACCGCGAAGGCAAGGAACAACAGTTTGGCACCACGCCCACACCGTTGGGCGAAATGCTGCAACAAGATTATCCGCAGATAAAAAAAATCTGCCGCATCAATGATAGCCCTGTTGTTATCAAGTATAACGACAATGTTTTTCACGAACGTGTGCGCTATGTGGACCCTGAATTTCTCCAACTCTTCACATTCCCCCTCAAATGGGGTTCGGCCAATTCGCTGAAAGATATTAACAGCATCGTACTCAGCGAAGAAATGTCCATCAAGTATTTTGGAGAAGAAAATCCGGTTGGCAAAAACATTAAAGTAATTTTCAGTGAAAGTAATAGCAAAGAATTTGCTGTAGCAGGTGTAGCCAAAAAATTTCCTGAGTCGCACTCTATCGATTTTGATTTCCTCATCCACTTCGATAATCAAAAAGTCACCAACCCAACCTATAACACCAGCGATTGGAGTTCATACGTCAACGCTACACTCATTCAAGTTGATAATCCAACCGACATCGCCCTAATCCAGCACGGTATGAACAAATACAAAGTCTTGCAAAACGAAAAACACAACGAGCAAGCCATTTCCAATTTCGGGTTTGTTCCGTTGGCAGAGTTGTGGAGAAAATCGATGGATATTCGCGATGGCATTTGCTCACCGAACTACGAAGGAAATGCCAAAGCAGTTATTATTCTCGGTGTCATCACATTGTTTTTATTAGCGCTCGCCTGCTTCAACTACATCAACATCGCCATTGTTACTGCGGCCAAGCGATTGAAAGAAATAGGAGTGCGCAAAGTGATTGGTGCCACGAGTAGCAAAGTAATTACTCAATTTCTTTCCGAAAATATTTTTGTCACCTCCTTCGCACTGGTATTTGGCTTGGCCATCGGCATGTTCATTTTCATTCCCGGCTTCGAGCAAATCAATGGCTTTAGCATGGACTTCACACTTGCACATCGAAACCTTTGGATATTTTTAGTAGCCGTTCTATTCATCACCGGAATGATATCAGGTCTCTACCCCGCTCTCTACATTTCAAAATTTGAAGTAGTGAATATTTTAAAAGGCTCTTCCAAGTTCGGCAAGCAAAACCCGCTGAACAAAATCCTACTCGGCTTTCAATTGATACTGGCGTGCATACTCATCACCTGTGCCGTCATGTTCACACAAAATACCGATTACATTGCCCAGCGCAATTGGGGCTACAATCAAAACGATGCATTGTATGCCGAAGTGCATAATCAATTAGCATACGAACAACTCAACGCAGCCATGGCGCAAAACCCCAACGTTACTTCCATCGCTGGTTCTGTCAATCACATTGGTAAAAATCACGCCACCACCATCGTCAAACTTCCACCCAACAAAGAATATGAAGTGCAGCAACTCGCAGTAGACGCCAATTATTTTTCCACCATGCAACTCACGCTCATCAAAGGGCGCGCGTTCAACCCACAGCCCGAGGCCGACAAACAAAATATAATCGTCAATGAAGAATTCGTAAAAAATCTTGGCTGGCAAGAAGCCATTGGCCAACAAATAAAAATCGACAGCATGCGATACGAAGTGATAGGCGTAGTGAAGAATTTCCACAGCTACAGCTTCGATAGCAAAATGCTCCCCACCATTTTCACCGTGGCCAACAAAGCCGACTACCGTTTTATTTCACTCCGTGTGCGCAACGGTTCCGAGAGAGAAACATACGCAGCCCTACGAGCGCAGTGGAACAAACTCTTCCCCGAAATTCCCTTTCAAGGCAGCTACCAAGAAGATGTCTGGGGCAATTTTTTTGTGAGGATAAAAAACCACGGACGCTTTTGGCAAGCCATTGCTCTCATCACCATCCTCATTGCAGGCTTGGGCCTCTACGGCCTGGTCACCCTCAACGTTACGGGCCGCACCAAAGAGTTCAGCATCCGCAAAGTACTGGGTGCACAAACCAACAACATCGCCACGGGCATTTTGCGGCAGTACATTATTTTATTTGCTGTGTCATTGCTCATCGGTGTGCCCGTCAGTTATTCGCTCGTCAAGTTCCTGTTCGATATCGCGTATGACTATCACGTCCCCATGAATTACCTCAGCATTACATTGGCCGTGAGCATGCTCATTTTCGTTTTGCTCTTCGTAGTCTTCACGCAAGTGAGCAAAGTAGCCAAAGCAAGTCCTGTGAATGGGCTGAAGGTGGAGTAAGAAATTATTGGTGGTTTGATTAATTCAAACATTTGCCAGCAAACCCTATTTGCTGTCTTTCGTTTGAATTCTGATAGAATGGCATCCGCCCACATCGGTTTTGCGAAGAGCGGTTATTATATATGGACATCAACAAATACCTAAAAAGAATTAATTATCATGGCAAGAAAATGATTGATGAAGAGACGATGATGCTACTTCATGAACATCATGTACTACAGGTGCCCTTTGAAAATCTTGATATTCATCTCAACAAATTGTTTGATTTAGAATTGACCAACATCTATAAAAAGGTGGTAATCAATAACAGAGGTGGTTTTTGCTATGAATTGAATGCTCTTTTTTGTGAGCTACTCTGTAACATGGGGTTTAAAAGCAGAATAATTGCTGCAAGAATTTTTGACGACCTTGGTAAGGTAGGTCCAGAATATGACCACATGGCAATTTATATTGAAACAGATAAAAAATATCTGGCTGATGTAGGTTTCGGGGATTTATTCACAAAGCCACTTGAATTGAGAGATGGAATTCAAAGCGATGGAAGAAATTTATTTAAAATTGAAAAAATCGATGAACAAGATTTTGTACTATCCATGTGCACAGACCAATTAAATTTTCAAAAAAAATATACCTTTAACCTGAACACAGAAAAAATTAATGACTTCAATCAAATCTGCTTGGACAAACAGACTAACCCACAATCCTATTTTGTTAAAAATGCTATTTGCACAAAACCAACACCCTCCGGCCGACTGACTTTATTCAATGATAAAATAATTGAAAAACGAGGTAAGGATAGATTTGAAAGATTGATAAATGAAAGTGAGCTAAAGGCAGAATTGAAAATTCTATTCGGATTTGATTTAGAGTAATAAAACACCCTAAGTTATCGTATAGAAAAATAGTGGAGAAGATTTTTAGCCTTATCTTTAGTCGCACAATACCTGAACCAAGAATTAGCGCCCAATGAAAAAATTTCTATTACTCCTACTCATCACTTCGTTATCACTCCCACTCTTCAGTCAAAAATCCAAAAACTCCAACCTCGATAAGATTGCGGAAAAATTTGCCGTTGCCTCGTTCGATGAATTTTATGCACTCCATAGTTTGCCCAATGATGCGCACTTCCCTGCCGACATAGAAAAAAATGTGCAATGGTGCGAAAATGCTTTCGCGAAACAAGGCTTCACCATGCAGAGACTGAATACTGAAGCTGTTCCATTATTATTGGCAGAACGAAAAGTCGCGAATGCGAAAAAGACCGTTTTGATTTATTTGCAAATCGATGGTCAACCAGTTGATTCAAGTAAATGGGATCAAGAAAGTCCGTGGAAGCCAACGCTCAAAGAAAAAGATGCAACTGGAAAATGGAACGCATTGCCCTTTGAAAAATTAAAATCTGGAACCATTGACCGCGACTGGCGGATATTTGTACGCTCTGCATCTGATGCCAAAGGCCCAGCCATGGCCTACCTCGCATCGCTAGATGCCTTGAAAGAATTAAAGTTAGAGCCCAACTACAACATGAAGGTGATCATGGATTTTGAAGAAGAGCTCGGCTCTCCTCACCTCGCTGCAGCAGTGAATCAATACAAAAATGAATTGGCTGCTGATCAATTGATTATTTTTGATGGCCCTCGTCACGTAAGCAACCAGCCTACTCTTTCATTTGGCGCCAGGGGCATTTGTGAGATTACACTCACCGTCTTTGGCCCACGCACTCCTATGCACAGTGGCAATTATGGAAACTACACGCCCAATCCCGCCTTGCGTTTAGCACAATTGCTCGGCTCAATGAAAGATGATGATGGACGAGTAACTATTCCAGGTTTTTATGATGGGGTTGTGTTGAGTGAAGCAGAAAAGAAAGTTTTATCCAAAGTACCCGATGATGAAAACGAAATCAAAAAATTCCTCGGCATTGCATCTCCCGATAAAATTGGTGGCAACTTTCAAGAATCTTTGCAATACCCTACACTCAACATCCGTGGGTTAGATGCTTTATACGTAGGCGATCAAGCCCGAACGTTGATTCCCGCGAAAGCGGTTGCAGAAATCGACATACGCCTTGTGCCCAGCAGTGATCCCAAACGATTGATCGACTTGGTAAAAAAGCATATTGAATCAAAAGGATATTATGTAATCGATAGAGAGCCAACAGAGGAAGAGAGATTAAAGTATCCACGCATTGCTTCGTTCACTTCCAGCATCTCTTACCTTGCATTCCAGACTCCATTTGATTCAGACTGTGGCAAGTGGCTGAGTAAGGCCATGCGCACCGCTTTCGGCAAAGAACCAATCAAAATAAGAACAGCAGGTGGCTCTATACCCATCTCTCCTTTCGTCATCACATTGGGCATCCCTGCCGTTGCCGTGCCCACCGTCAATGCCGATAACAACCAACACGCAGAAAACGAAAATATCCGTGTGGGTAATTACATTGATGCAGTGAAAACTTTTTTGGCGATTATGTTGGAGAAGATTTGAAGACTGTCAATTAAAACTGCCCACTTTTTAGATTAAAAAACGTTTATTTTTTTGTAAATTTGATTTAACTTTTAACGAGCAATCAATGGACACTATGGTGTTAAAAATGGAAGAGCTAGAGCAGCTAGGCACAAATGCCGTAAGAGAACTTCGAATCAGCAAGTTCAAAAGTGGGAATCCTTTTTTGATTAATTCAAAAGATTTGCCAAGCAATCAATGTTATCTTGAGTATGCCAATGGCAAAATAATACTCTCTTCTTTTTCAAGCGGATCACATGACTTCGTAACCATACGCGAATTGACTGATCGAGAGAGTGCGACACTGCGTTCTAAACTTGAGTTGGAATACATTCCTGCCTAGAAAAAGTGCCAGAGCTCTATATCATAACAGGCTCAAATGGTGCAGGAAAATCTACGATTGGAAGTAACTATTTACCTACTCACATACAACACAGCCTTACCATTTTTGATGGCGACAAATTGTTCTTGAATAAACGAAAGGAACTCTACCCTCATGAAGCCCGAACGCATAAGGAAGCAAGGAAGATGGCCAACGAATGGGTGATCAACTATTTTGAAGCGCTGGTTAACAATGCTCATAGCAAAAAAGAATCATTTGTATACGAAGGACATTTCAGCAATGAATCTACTTGGGAGATACCGAAACGTTTCAAACAAAATGGATATTCTATCAACCTCATCTTTTTTGGCTTATCCAATCCTTCTGTTTCTGAGATGAGAGTGATAGAACGAAGCAAAACAGGTGGACATTACGTAAGCCCGATTGAAATTGATTTGAATTTCTATGGGAATCTTCAAAAATTAAACCAGCATCATGGCTTACTAGATAACATCCAAATTGTAGATACGTCCGAAACAAAGCATAAGGTGCTTTTTCAAATGATCAATAACCAAGTTGCATCATCTGTTCCTTACTTTAAATTACCAAATTGGTTTATAGATAACCTCCCTGCTTTGGCTGGTAAGATCGTAAAGTAGAATTTGAAAACTCAAAGTCTTCAATATTTTCAAATTATCAAATTGGAGCTATCTTGCACCCGATGGATAATTTCGTAGTCTCTGCCCGCAAGTACCGCCCGCTTGGCTTTGCCGAAGTGGTTGGGCAAGAGCATATTACCACCACGCTCAAAAATGCTATTGACAATAACAAACTGGCGCAGGCACTTTTGTTCTGTGGGCCGCGCGGTGTGGGCAAGACTACCTGCGCGCGCATTGTGGCGCGAATGATCAATGGATTTGAAGAAAAAGCAGAGGTTAACTCTCTGAATATTTTTGAGTTGGATGCCGCCTCGAATAATTCCGTAGAAGACATTCGGAATTTGATCGATCAAGTTAGGTATCCACCCCAGTTCGGAAAATTCAAAGTTTATATCATTGACGAGGTGCACATGCTTTCCAACTCGGCCTTCAATGCTTTTTTGAAGACACTCGAAGAGCCACCCTCCTACGCTATCTTCATTTTAGCGACTACCGAGAAGCACAAGGTGATTCCCACCATTCTTTCGCGTTGTCAGATTTTTGATTTCAACCGAATCCAGATTTCGGATATTGCCAAGCAGCTTAAGAAAGTAGCTGACCAAGAAAAAATTAAAGTAGAAGACGAAGCCTTGCACCTGATAGCCCAAAAGGCAGATGGCGCGTTGCGCGATGGGCTTTCCATTTTCGATTTGATGGTTACGTTTTCTTCTGGTAAGGAAGTGACCTTCAAGGATGTGATCAACAACCTTCACATTTTAGATTACGATTATTATTTCGAAGTTGTCGATGGGTTATTATCAGAAAATCCTTCTCAGCCCTTGTTATTATTGGATGAGATTTTAAGAAAAGGATTTGATGGCCATAATTTTATTGTTGGATTAAGTGAACACATCAGAAATCTGATTGTGGCCCAAGATGCCCGCACTATCAACTTGATGGAAGTGCCAGACAGCATCAAGAAAAAATATGGAGAGCAGTCGAGGGCTGCTTCGGTTTCCCTCCTACTATCTTGGCTGAACATTGCTAACCAATGCGACATCAATTACAAGGGAAGTAAAAACCAACGCCTTTCTGTTGAGTTAGCAATGATGAAGATGGCTCATGTCAATTCCGTTTTCAAAGCCCCTAAGCCCCCAGCCTTCACAGAGGTTACGGCTGGCAAGCAATCTCCAAGTCCTGATATCAATGGCACTGCCTCGACCCCCGAAGCGGTAAAAAAAAAATTGAGTTAAGCACTGAGCCAGAGCTAGCGCCAGCACTCAAACCCTTAGAGGCAGAGAAAAAAACAATTGAACAACTTGCTCAACTTGCAGAAGAGCCAAAGCCAGAGTCTTTCCAGTCAAAAGAATCTTCGCGGCCAAAGACCACAATGAACCTCGGCAATATCTTAAAGCCGACCATTAAACCAGTAGAGGCAAAAGAAGAAGCAAAGGTCAACCAAGCTGCCAACCGACCTATTGATAGAGATGAATTAAAACAAGCTTGGGATGCATACACGGAGCTACGCAAAGATCAAGTGGCAGAACATCATTTACTAAAGCGAGGGTTTGAAATGAAAGGGAATGAACTGATTATCTCCATGTCCAATTCCATAGAAGAGCCATTGCTTCTCTCTATGAAAACGAACTTGGTCACCTATCTGCGTGAAAAGTTGGGTAACTCAACCATTCAAGTGCAAGGTGTTTTAAAGGTTACCTCCAATGCAAGAATGGCTTATACCAATAAGGAGAAGTTTGAGAGCCTCGCAGTGAAGAATCCATTGTTGACAACCTTGAAGGATAGGTTTGGGCTTGATCCCGATTTTTAAAAAGATTAAGAAAATAGGCAACGAAACTTCTTAACCACTCGTTAATAGTAATACTTTTGTAAATATAAGTATTACTTAAAATGAAGTTCCGCGGCAAAAACTATCTGATTCTGAGCCTAGTGGCCTTGCTGCTGGCAACTGGATCTGTTGCTGCTAATATCAACTTTCTGTCATCTGTTAATTACGAATGGTGCGAAGAATCAGAATCTTCCATTGAGATCAATGAATTTGTTGCTGGAAGAAATCAATTCACCATCAAAAAAGTAAAAGCTGAAAAGCCAACAGCCGCTAATTCGTTTCCTCAATCCTTTCAGCCCTCCATTCCTTATCCTCAGCAAATAGCTTTCGAAAAGGATAGACACATTCTGTTCCGCTCCCTCCTTATTTGATTCATCAGTTTTCGCAAAAGCTTTCATGAGCAAGTTCTTTGTTCAGAAAAGCTCTCATTCTTTCTAAAATAATCTACTGACCAAAATCTTATTCGTATGAAAACGCATAATGGATATCCCATTAAATCATCCCTTGTCTGGGCAATCATTGTCGTGTACTTCTCTTTCATGACGATGGTGGCTGTTTACGCAAAACATCTATTTGATTAATTCGATATGGATACAAAACGCTCCATGTTAGACTACTGCAAAAAAGTTTTGCAGTGCGTCAGTTTCGATGCGCGCCTGTTTCGCAAAGAATACCGCAAGGCGCTGTGTTGGTTAGCACCTGTTGAGGTGACAGAGCTTAAGCTTTGGATTAGACAAAATAATTTAAAATACACACACTAAAAATATATTTCTATGAAAACTCAAATAATATCAATAATGCTGTTGGTCCTTTTGCTATCGAGCTGCGCGGTAATACGACAAGGTGAAATTGGAGTAAAAAGAAAAATGGGTAAACTCAGTCCGAAGTTTAGTGGGCCAGGTGCAGTTGGATTCAATCCATTTACCTCAAAGGTTATCAAAATGCCTATTCGCACCATGAATATGGAGATCAATGCCAACCTGCCATCCAAAGAAGGATTGAATATTATCGCAGTAATTTCCATACTGTATCGAATGCAACCGGAGAAGGCTCCGTCAATTATTGAAACCATTGGAATTGGCAATGAAGTGAATGTAATTTCTAGCGTATTCCGGTCTTCAGCCGCAGATGTGTGTTCTAGGTTTTTCGCTAAAGACATGCACTCAGTTCAGCGCGCCACTATTGAAAGAGAAGTGACCGAACAAATGACTAAAATCCTTTTACCAAGAGGATTTGAAATCGAAGCGGTACTATTGAAAAACATTCAACTACCTCCAGGATTGGCAAGAGCTGTAGAGGAAAAGTTGGAAGCTGAACAACAGGCACAACGGATGGAGTTTTTGCTGGATCGTGAAAAGCGCGAAGCCCAACGGAAAATAATTGAAGCGGAGGGCATACGCGATTCTCAAAAAATAATTGCAGAAGGACTTACCAAACCCATTATTGAGTGGCAAAGCATTGAAGCCTTTCGAGAGTTGGCCAAATCGCCCAACTCGAAAGTAATTATTACAGACGGAAAAACACCCCTATTGATCAATCCATCCAATGATAAATAATTGAGTTCTGAATAAGCTGGAAACTCCAGCTTATTCTTTTCACTCATTCTTAAACCATTTTTACCTATGAAAACCAAGCAGCAAGCAATACTCATCATACTACTCATCGCACCAACCCTCCTCTATGCACAAAAGTTGAGTATTGCCAATACCGAATTCAAAAGCCTAAAAGCTGCTTACGCACACAAAGAAGAAGCTGCTTGGTTGGATTTGAGTAATCGAGGGCTCACGGCACTTCCTGATTCCGTATTTGATCTTCCCAAGCTTCAATACTTGGATTTGAGCAAGAATCACATTGAAGCAATTCCAGCAGCAATGACGGCCTCACATCTGTGCCACCTTCTATCGGGCAACTCAAGTCAGTGGAATACCTTTTCTTGGTAGGGAACAAAATAAACTCGCTGCCGCCTGAGCTCAACCAAATGAAACACCTGCGCTATTTGGATTTAACAGACAACCCCTTGCCGCCCCTGCTGAATGACGACTACCATCGGCAGCTCGACCCTAAAGTGGTGATTAGATTGAGGAAGAAGGAGTAGGTTAGATGTTGGAGGTTAGAAGTTAGAAGTTAGAAGTTAAAAGTTAAAAGTTAAAAGTTAAAAATTAGGATATGTTTCCAGCTTAGATGGGGGCTACTTTTTAAAACTTTAAAAATAAATTACTCAATGAATACTAGTTTAATAAGACAAACCTTACTTTTTTTCATTATCTTTTTGACAACAATATCAACGCTTGCGCAACAAAGCAGCACGGTTGAATTGGAAAAAGCAAAAGGCGTTTTACAACGAGAGCGCGAAAACATTTTTATTCAAGCATTGCACCTCTCCACTACGCAGGCATCTGTCTTTCATCCCATCTATGTGGAGTTTAATAAAGAAAAACGCATCCTAGATGATCTGCTAATATCGCTTTTTGTAAAATACGCTGATAACTATCAAAAACTTGACCATGAAATAATGGATGATTTCATCAAGCAATCAGAAGAGTATGAGCGAAAGGAATTGAGGGTGCGCAAAAAATATTATAAAAAAATCAGTAAGGCCATTTCCACTGAGTTGGCCTCTCAGTTTTATGAGGTAGACGATTTTATATCTACTAGCCTTCGCTTAAATGTGTTAACGGGTTTACCTTTTACTAGTACTATCACTAAATTATTATCCAATTGAAGAATCAACTAATGATTAGCGGCCCCATGCATCGTCCACGAAACGGGAGACGATACGAGACACAAAAAAAACACGAGATAAAAAACAACTTGACAATCAAAAAGCGAAAAAATCATGAATGAAACTGCAACCCTCTGGACGCTATTCAATGTTTTTGTTTTGGCGATGCTGGCCATCGACTTAGGCATATTCCACAGAAAGTCGCACGAAGTAAGCGTGCGCGAAGCACTTAGCTGGACGTGCGTTTGGATCACCTTGGCGATGCTCTTCAACTTATTTGTCTATCACTATTTTGATAAGAGCAAGGCGTTGGAATTCTTTACTGGCTATCTCATTGAAAAGTCCCTTAGCGTAGATAATATTTTTGTCATCATCCTGATCTTCTCTTATTTCAAAGTGCCTGCCGCTTATCAGCACAAGGTTTTGTTTTGGGGTATTCTGGGTGCGCTTGTGATGCGCGTTATTTTTATTCTTACTGGAGTGGAACTGATCCATCGTTTCCATTGGCTCATTTATATTTTTGGAGGTTTTTTGATTTTCACTGGCATACGAATGCTAACGGCTGGTGATTTGAAAATCGACCCTGAGAAAAATCCATTGATCAAATTAGCCAGAAAGGTTTTTCCTGTTACTCAATCATTTGATGGCGATCAATTTTTTGTAAAGAAAGATGGTAGGAACTGGGCTACACCGTTATTCCTCGTTGTGATACTCATTGAAACCACTGATCTGATCTTCGCAGTAGATTCCATTCCGGCCATTCTGGCCATCTCAGACGATTCTTTTATTGTTTACACCTCTAATGTTTTTGCCATACTTGGCCTACGCTCACTTTACTTTGCTTTGGCGGGAATTGAAAAACACTTTCATTTTCTCAAGTATGGCCTATCTGGCATATTGGTATTTGTGGGTATCAAAATGTGCATTGCCGATCTCTTTAAAATACCGATTGAAATTTCACTTATCCTGATTGCTTTTACATTGGTGATTGCCATGATCAGTTCCAGGATTTTTCCTCCCAATACAAAAGATTTATAACGAAGAGCCCACAACAATAAACCCAATCCATTTTTTCTAATCATCCATGAATAAATATTTTAGCATTTTGATTTTAGCATTGGTAGTCAACAGTAAAATAAAAGCCCAGCAAAATCTCTTCAACATACCTTCTGCGGATATCACGCCAAAAGGTAAATTTTTTTATCAGCACCAGTTGAACTTCTATTCAGCGAATGAGCTAGAATCCAAATCACATGTCGTTTATGGAATTGGCAAAGGCTGGGACGTGGGGATAAACTTTGTGGATCTGCCTCTGAGCTTAGGCCAACGGCAAATCATTTCCTTTAATGATAATAGTAACCGAAAACCGCTCTATCCATTATTGATGGCTACACTACAAAAGCAATTCATCCTTAAAGAAGAAAGACTTTTCTTGAATGTGGGCACGCAGATAGGGCCTAACTTGAGCAACGAATTTTCTAACAAACGGATTGGCATGATGAATTATGCCCTTGCTAGGTGGCAGCCATCTAAAAAGGGATACATTGCCATTGGGCCTTACCAGACCAATAATGTTTTTGTTGGTGGGCCGCCCACAAATCATTTCGGTTTTATGTTGGGTTATGAATACAAAGTCAGCGATAAGTGGGTGCTGATGGGTGACTTCATTTCAGGCGATCATAAAAAATCGCAAACGGTGATAGGCGGAGGCTACAATGTAAGCGGGAAGTTGCAGCTATTTTTGGGGTCGCTTCTAGCCTTTCCTAACGATACTTTAAACAATGGCCTGGTGATAGAGATCAACTGGTATGGCTGGAATTTTAAGGAAACACATTAAGCTGAAGGAATCGGTTAAACAGTTTTGGCGTTTGAACCCATTAAAGTTAAAATAAAAGCCAAACCAGTTTAGCGGTTAGCAAAAAATGTGTTAAAATTGAAGATTAAACCGAAAACCCATGAAATTGAACCGTCTCATCTCTTACTCAATTGCCATTGCAACTGCCTTTTTATTAGGCTCTTGCGGCTCTTCAACCAAAGAAACTACGCAAAACTCTGACGAATTTAAACAAGCAGAAGAATCGTTAAAAGACCAAATCAAAGATGTGGTCTACAATATTCCTTCTCCTTCTGAGATTCCTTACCTTTTGCAGGCAACCGGTGCCGAGTTTAACCAAGGCCTATTGAACGATCGCAAAAAAGTTGACCAATACCTTACCCGCAACGACAAGGCTGCGTTGAACCTGGGGGTGTATGTGGCAGACATTGGCTACTTAAGCTCTTACGATAAAACCCAAGAAGCAATCGATTATTTGAATTCCGCTAAGAAATTGGCTGATAACCTAGGCGTTATCGGCTCATTTGATGTGGACGTGCTTAAGAAATTTGAATCGAACATCTCTAACAAAGATTCACTTGCCGATTTGATGAACGATGCGGTTCAAAAAACTGACAAGTACCTGAAGGATGATAGCCGCAATAAGTTGGCTGCGTTGATGATCACAGGAAGCTTTGTGGAAGGTCTCTCCATCTCTACTGGGCTTGTAAAAAGCTACCCTAGAAATTTATTGAAAGACGACCAACGCAATTTGATCCTTACTCCCCTCATGAGGGTGATTTTGCAACAAGAAAAATCAGTGGATGAACTTTCTAAAATGCTTAGCACTGTGGAGCAATCTGAGCCTGTTACTACTATTCAAGCTGATTTGACTGCTTTGCAAGCGAGCTACCGCGCGTTGAACATTGACGAGCAAATCAAGAACAACCGCTCAGACCTTGTTCTTACCGATAAAAATCTCATAGAGATTACTAAGATTGTAGAGAAGATGCGTAAAGAGATAATTGAATAATTTTATCAAACTTATAGGAAGAGGGATTGGTGCAAACCAATCCCTTTTTTGTTTTAAATGCAATTTCTTCTTTAGTACATTTACCAAGTGCTACCCAAGCTAAAGTAAAGAGTCATTTGAGAGTAAAGTAGAACCCAACCAAATAAGCCATGAGCGAACCCGTTCTCAAAGCCATCATGCGATTGTTTGCCATGGTGGCAAAAGAAGATTCTGTAACCAAACAAGAGCGCGATTACATTCAAATCTTTCTTTCTGATCATCTCAGTCAAAAATCGATGGAAGGCCACCTGCATCTATTTGATGAATATGCACGGGAGACTTCTGAAAAACTAACGAATAACAGCGAGCAAGAAGCCATCATAAAACTGTGCGCTTCCATAAATCAAGAGGTAGCACAGAAACAGAAGACGGTGATCATGCTAGAGCTAATTAGCCTAATCATGGCTGATGGTTCCATTACTCCTTCTGAAGAACAGTTGGCCAAATCGATTGGCCAAGCATTCAATGTGTCTTCGTCAGACATTGATCTTATTAAGCGATTCATCGTTACCAAAAAGCCAGAGGACTACGAGAACGAAAATATCTTAGTCGTTCACTCAAGCAAAATACTTTCAGGAAAAACCAAGACTATTATCCGCGAAGAGCTAGACGGCTTCATTGCTGTGTTATACATTCGCAATACCGATATTTTCTTTTTTAGATACTTAGGCAAATCAGATGTATACCTGAACGGTGTGCCGCAAAAGCCAGGCAACATCAACGTGTTGGCCACAGGAAGCATTTTGCGCTGGGGTGCGGCCGATCCTGTTTACTATGGCGAGATTGTAAATATTTTCAAGAAACAATCAGACGGCACGCGCACGAGTTTTCAAGCCGATAAAATTTCGTTCAAATTCAAAAATGGAAAACTAGGCTTACGCGATGTAGTAGTGAATGAAGAATCGGGCAACTTGGTAGCATTGATGGGCGCAAGTGGTGCTGGAAAATCTACGTTGCTACACGTGTTGAACGGAACTGAAAAACCATCCGCAGGAAAAGTGTTGATCAATGGCATCGACATCCATAAAAACCCTGAGAAGATCAAAGGAGTAGTTGGCTTTGTACCACAAGATGATTTGCTTATTGAAGATCTTACGGTTTACCAAAACCTTTATTTCGCTGCCAAGCTTTGCTTTAGTCACCTTACCGAACAGGAAATTGATACACTTGTTATCAAAACATTGGACGACCTTGGCCTCACTCAAACCAAGGATTTAAAAGTTGGTTCGCCCTTGCAGAAAACAATCAGTGGCGGCCAACGAAAAAGATTGAACATTGGCTTGGAACTGCTACGTGAGCCTGCCGTCCTTTTTGCAGATGAGCCTACGTCAGGTTTATCCTCACGGGATTCAGAAAATATTATTGACTTGTTGAAAGAACTTTCATTGAAAGGAAAGCTGGTGTTTGCTGTTATCCATCAACCTTCATCTGACATTTTTAAAATGTTCGATAAGTTGGTGATCTTAGATACAGGGGGCTTTCAAATTTATTACGGCAACCCCGTGGATGCCATCGTTCACTTCAAGAAAAATATCAATCTGATCAATAGTGATGAAGGTGAGTGCTACTCTTGCGGAAATGTAAACCCAGAGCAGATTTTCAACATCATTGAAACAAAAGTGATCAATGAGTTTGGCGATTTTACCAACGAACGAAAATTCTCGCCCGAGCAATGGAATGAATCTTTTTTAAAGAAGATTAAAGTAGCATCGGTACCTCCGTCCAGCGATACCCCCCACTCCACTTTACAAATTCCAAAATGGCTAAAACAAACCCATCTTTTTTCCTTACGGGATTTGCTTTCTAAACTTAGCAATAAACAGTATTTGTTCATCAATTTACTTGAAGCACCATTGCTCGCTTTCATCTTGGCTTTCATTGTGAGGTATTACAACATTGATGACCCATTCAAAGAAGGGTACGCATTCAGCAAGAACTTGAATATGCCCGCGCACCTATTCATGAGTGTGATCGTGGCACTGTTCATGGGCCTTACGGTAAGTGCCGAAGAAATCATCCGCGATAGAAAAATACTAAAGCGCGAAAAATTCCTACACCTTAGTCGCAGTAGCTATATCATTTCCAAAATTTCCATTTTGTTTATGATCTCTGCCATTCAGACAGCCATGTTTGTATTCGTGGCTAATTCCATTCTTGGTGTTCATGGCATGTTCTTTATCCATTGGGGAATCTTGTTTACAGTGTCATGCTTCGCTAATTTATTAGGTCTCAATATTTCATCGGCATTCAACTCAGCAGTTACCATCTACATTCTCATTCCAATTTTATTGATACCCCAATTGATTTTAAGTGGCGTGGTAGTGAAGTTTGACAAGTTGAATCCTGTAATAGGCAACACATCTACCGTGCCATTAGTGGGCGACTTGATGGCTTCTCGCTGGGCATTTGAAGCCGCGATGGTGAGTCAGTATAAAGACAATGAATTTGAGAAAGAATTCTATATGTATGACAAAGCGATGGCCGAATCTGACTACAAAAAAATATACCTTATCCCTGAATTAGAAACCAGATTGGATTTTGTAAACCAGCAGCATCTGAATGCCGATCCTGCTATTCGCAGTGAAGTAGATGAAGAACTGAGTCTCTTGCACAGAGCCATTGAGCGTGAACAAGAAACAGCAGATGTTCGTTTTAAAAGTTTAGATGGGCTAGCTCCCAATAAATTCGACTCAACTACCTATAAAAATTCAATTGAGTTCTTAGAGACCTTAAAGAAATTTTATATCAATCGATACAATAAAGCCGATCAACAAAAAGACAATAAGACCTCTCAATTGACAAATACCTCTGATAAAGAAAAGTCTTTTGAAAATTTCAGGAAATCATACCAGAATGAGGCCATTACTGAATTGGTCAGAAATACGATGGAAACAAATCGCATCATTGAAAAAAATGGCAAGTTGATACAGAAGATTTACCCGATCTACAAAGATCCAGATCCTGACCACATCGTAGATTTTGACGCGCAGTTCTACATGCCAGCCAAACATTTTTTAAATAGAAACATTGATACCCTCTATTTTAATATCGGTGTGATCTGGTCAATGACTTTAGTACTGGCTTTAGCATTGTATTGGGAAATACTCCGCAAGGTGATTGATGCCATGGGCAATATTTCTAATCCGTTGCCGAAACGAATGTGACCAAATGGCTTCAAGCCTCAAGCTACATGCTGCAATCAACTAGCGCTAAGCTTGTGGCTTGTAGCCTGTTGCAGCCAAAGTAAACTCCAGCCTATGTTCTTCTTCCTCTCTAAAACACTCAGCTACGTCACCATGCCATTGGTGATTATTTGCATTTTGTTGCTGTTCTTTATTTTCCTTAAGAAATCAAGTAAGTGGAAAAACAGATGTCTTAAGATCAGTATTGGAATGCTTTTCTTCTTCACCAATGATTTTATCAATAATGAAGTAGCGCGCTGGTGGGAGATTCCCGCTACACCCATTGCCTCTATTCAAAAAAAATATGAATATGGAATTCTGCTCACAGGTGTTGCTCGGTCTGATATGGAACCTGACGATCGCATTTACTTAGGCCGAGGTGGAGACCGTGTGACACAAACACTTCAACTATATCAACTGGGCATTATCAAAAAAATATTGGTGTCTGGCGGCAATGGCAAACTCAACGAAGTGAAAAAGCAAGAAGCCGATGTGCTATTTGATCTCTTGGTAATAATGGGCGTGCCTCCGTCAGATATTTTGATCGAAAACAAATCTAGGAACACACATGAATCAGCTATGGAAGTGAATAAATTATTCCGCGATCAGATCAAGCCAACAGAATGTGTTCTTATTACCTCAGCCTTTCACATGCGCAGGTCGCAAGCTTGCTTCGCCAAACAAGGCTTGGCAATGGATGGATTCAGCACCGATTTCATTTCACATAAAAGAAAGTTCACACCTGATGCGCTGTTCATACCCAAAGAAGAATCCATGGGCAATTGGCATATCTTAGTGAAGGAGTGGACGGGGTTGGTGGCGTATAAGTTGATGGGGTATATTTAGGAAGTTAGAAGTTAGAAGTCAGGAGTCAGGAGTCAGGAGTTGGGATCTAATCACCACCTACCAATTACCTCTAACCAATTACCTTTTACCACTTACCAATTACCTTTCACCAATCTACTTCTTACCTTTTTTCGGTGTCAACAAAACTTTCCTAAACTCCACCTCCGCTCCTTCTGCTTGCAAGGCGATTTGTCCTTTTGAAGCTGTGCAATTTGCTCCTTCATTCACCAGCGTTCCATTAACCCAAACTTTGATGGTGTTCTTTACGCATTCAATCGTCATTGAATTCCATTCACCAAGCGGCTTCTCTGAGCCATCTGTCAAGTTAATGATCCTACGCTCTTTTCCCTCTGTAATGCCCCATTGATTTTTAGGGCCACGTCTCTTTTCCATATCAGGCACAGTGATGTCTTCTACAATGCACCAAAAATCTCCCGCGTTCTCGTGCATCATCTGTACTTCCACCGACTTAGGGAACATCTTGTAAAGTGCACGAGGGGTAGATGCATGAACCAACACACCACAGTTTCCAGGAGCACCAGCAAAGCGATACTCAATCTCCAATTTATAATTTTGATAAGATGCATTGGTGATCAGATGTCCTTCTGGCTTGCCCATGCTCACCAGTTTGCCATCTCGCACAATGAATGAGCTTGGCAAATCCTTTACACTATCCCTTGCCGGCACATCCACATGCCATCCCGTAAGGTCTTTGCCGTTGAATAAGTTTTTTGGCTGGGCTAACAATGCCAAAGAAAAACTAGCGAAGGCAACAAATGCAAAGATGAATTTTTTCATATAAGGTTTTTACAGGCTGAGAAAAGAATGAGTCATGATTGCAAGTTGTGCACATGAATGGTTACCGGTCTGGCAAACTCCATCTGTCATCAAATAACAACAGACGAAAATACTCCAATAATTTGAATTTTAAATGGCCTACTTCACCTGTCTAGATTTAAGTTTAGCATTCAAATAATTCATTACTCTACCCAACCCATCGTACGCTTCACCGCCTTCTGCCAGCCTTTATAAAGACGAGTGCGCGTAGTCTCGTCCATCTGTGGAACAAATCTTTTTTGTATTCTTCTATTCTGCACGATGTCTTGCTTTTTCCAAAGGCCAGATTGAATACCAGCTAGGTAGGCTGCACCCAAAGCGGTTGATTCAATTACTTCTGGGCGTTCTACTTCTGTGCCTAAAATATCTGCTTGAAATTGCATGAGAATATTGTTGGCACACGCGCCTCCATCCACTTTTAAGCTTGCCAATTTCAAACCAGCATCTTCTTGCATGGCATTGAGGATGTCTTTGGTTTGATAGGCCAGTGATTCTAATGTTGCTTTGATTAAATGATCTTTGCCTGTATCACGCGTCAAACCAAAAATGGCACCGCGTGCATACATGTCCCAATAAGGTGCGCCTAATCCCGCGAAGGCGGGAACAACATAAACTTCATTAGAGCCCAACGCTTTCGCAGCAAAATATTCAGAGTCTTTAGATTGATCGATCAAGTGCAAACTATCACGTAGCCATTGCACAGCTGCACCTGCTATGAATACACTTCCTTCTAACGCGTATTCTACTTTTCCATCCAAGCCCCAAGCAATGGTGGTGATCAATCCATTTTTTGACAATTGGATTTTTGATCCCATGTTCATCAACATAAAGCAACCTGTGCCATACGTGTTCTTGGCCATGCCTGGCTCAAAGCAAGCTTGACCGAACAAGGCAGCTTGCTGATCACCCGCTACTCCTGCAATAGGTATCTCAATTCCATTCAAATTCCATAATCCAAAATTTGACGCAGATGGTTTTACTTCTGGTAATAATGATTTTGGAATGCTTAACTCATTTAGTAATTTTTCATCCCACTTCAACTCAAGGATGTTGTAAACCATGGTGCGTGAAGCATTGGAGTAATCGGTAACATGACTTTTTCCATTCGTCAATTTCCAAATCAGCCAACTATCAATTGTGCCAAAGGCGAGTTCTCCTCTATCAGCTTTTTGTCTAGCACCTACTATATTATCTAAAATCCATTTTATTTTTGTTCCGGAAAAATACGAGTCAATAACTAAGCCCGTATTTTCACGCACGTAATCCGTTAAGCCTTTTGATTTTAATTCTTCACAAATAGAAGCAGTGCGCTTGTCTTGCCACACGATAGCATTGTAAATTGGCTCTCCCGTTTCCCGGTCCCAAATAACGGTGGTTTCTCTTTGATTGGTGATTCCAATCGCCACAATGGATTTGGCCTCTACTTTATTTTCAGCTATGAGTTTTTGCAATACACCTAGTTGTGTATTCCAAATTTCATTTGCATTATGCTCCATCCATCCTGATTGCGGAAAAATCTGCGTGAACTCTTGCTGCACGATTCCTTTGATCGATCCCTTCTCATCGAAGAGTACTGCGCGAGAACTGGTAGTACCTTGGTCGAGGGCGATGATGTATTTCATTTTGTTAGGACTTAGGGGTTGGGGCTTAGGGCTTGGAAGTTGGAGGTTAGAAGCTTGAAGTTGGAAGTTGGAATTAAAGCGATCTGTGGGATCTTAGAATCAAAAATCTTAAATCTTTAAATCTCAGATATTCTCCAATCTCAAAATCACTTTTGTGAATTCTTGGAAATCTTCAAGATTATTCCGGATAATGCTATCAATTACGCTTAAATCAAGTACATGGTATTCATGGACTGCCATATTTCTAAACCCAACCATGTGCTTCATTTTTACCTGCAAAGGTTCGTTTATAATCTTTGCCTGAGCTAAAAAATCAAACGCATCGCGGCTGTTTTGCGGAATGCCCAGCTTTCTTTTCTTTACTATGAAATTTGCAAGGTCAATGGAAGATTCACAAGCCCTTTGCAGGTTTAGCAAAATAGAATCTTGAACTGTAAAATCAATTTTCCAACTATCCTCTTTGCCAATATATTCTTCTCGAATCCGTTTGACACATCGTTCAATAGCAGCGACTTTGTTAAGGATGGCATCTTTCATTAGGCGTAAACTTTTCCTGAAGAAATGATTTCATTTATTATATCCTTACGCTCTTCTTGTAACCGCTGGTACATAGAAAGTATCAATGTCTCATACTGCAAAACTAAAGAAGCATCTTTTACATAGAGGTGTGTTGCTGTGGTTGTAATTTCAAATTGAAACACGGTACTAGCTTGATTGAGGTGTACAAAATCAACGTCTTTCCCTAATTCTATTTCCAATTGCATTTGCACTTCATATACTTCAAGAGAGTTTATACCACAATCAAATGAGGTAAGAAACGCAACGTCCACATCGCTGCTAACGGAATTCATTCCTGTTGCCTGGCTACCAAAAAGGTAAATAGCTTGCACAGAAGGTATCCGTTCAATTACTATTTGAATGATCTTATCTATCTCGACTTTTTGCATCTTTCAAAGATACGGAAACTAATGAAATAGTTCTCCGTTTCTCGCTATCGGTCTGGGAAATCGCTTTTAAGAAATTTTCAGATAACAAAATGATTGTGAAGTATTTGGAGTAAGGGCAGTGATACTGTATTTTTGATTCATCAAAATGAGTTACGTGAAAAAAAATGCGTAGCTCAAATTCCCTTAGAGATAGCAACTCGGTTTTCCATACATCCTTCAGCTTCGGTAACTAGCAACCAGAAACTGGCAACTTAAAATATCATCTTGTAAACAAAAGCTCCGAGCACCCCTCCAATCACTGGCCCCACCACAGGTATCCACGAATATCCCCAATCCGATTTTCCTTTTCCAGCAATGGGCAAAATAAAATGTGCAATCCGTGGGCCTAAATCACGCGCAGGATTAATAGCAAAACCAGTTGGGCCCCCTAAACTTAAGCCGATGGAGATGATTAATAAACCCACTACTACTGGTTTGAAGCCTTGCGTAAATTCATTCGCGCCAATAAATAATAAAGCCAACACCAAAACCATCGTGGCAATGATCTCACTTAGTAAATTGGCGAACGTATTGCGAATGGCAGGTGCATTACAAAACACACCCAGTTTTGCGCCTTGATCATCGGTGCGTTTCCAATGTGGAAGATAGTGCAACCACACTAGGGTAGCTCCGGCAATTGCCCCACCAAATTGCGCTAGGATATAACCGAGAACCTGATCGGAAGGGAAACTTCCATTCATGGCAAATGCGATAGTAACTGCTGGATTGAGATGCGCTCCGCTGATATTGCCCACGGCATAAATTGCCAGCATCACAGCTAATCCCCAGCCAATCACGATGGTAAGAAAGCCAGCGTTCTCCGCTTTGGATCCTTTCAAAGCAACTGCGGCCACTACACCATTACCCAATAAAATGAGGAGCATGGTACCAAAAAATTCTGCTAAATATAGGGTCATAGGAAATTTAGGTTTTCGAGTTACAGATTTTAAATTCAATATAGCTAAGTTAAGAGAATTTGAACCACATAGATACAGTAGAAACATAGCAATGCACACATAGATAAAAATAAAAGACTATGCGAAACCTATGTGCCTATCTTCCTATGTGGTTCAAAATTGATAGCCTCAAGCTATAAAGAAACCCTTAATTTAACGACATTGGATCTAAATTGCTTAATGACCAGACGAATTCATTTGAATTTCACCATCGATCGGTTTAGCCTTTATCAACAAAGTAGCAAGTGCTGCCAGTACTAACAATACACCTGCAAACAGTATCGCATTCCCACTGTCATTACCT
>JBJXEB010000121.1:0-55757 GCA_046155095.1 Cyclobacteriaceae bacterium | reverse complement strand
ATACGATTGATTTGCTGAAGGAGGAAACGGGTGAAATAAAACTAGGCCGGGCAATTGCCACGATCATGAAGAGAAATTTAAAGGAATCAGAACGAGTATGATGCGGATCGCCAAATATGTTATGTATGATATTTTGCGAAATCGCTTCGTCATGCTGTACACTCTTTTTTTGCTGGTTGTTACTTTCAGCATGTTCAGCCTGGATAGTGATCCTGGAAAAGCTACGTTGAGTCTGTTGAATATTATTCTTTTGGTGGTACCACTGGTGAGCATCATTTTCACAACCATTCATTTTTATAACTCGTATGAGTTTATAGAACTCCTTCTCGCGCAACCGGTCAGTCGCAAGACAATTTATTTTGCTGAGTATTTCTCCATCTCAATGGCGTTGGCTACGGCCTATATCATTGGTGTTGCCATTCCCATGCTGCTGCTGAATTTTAGTGAGAGTTCGGCTTACCTTATCATGGCGGGACTGTTATTGACATTTGTTTTTGTTGCACTGGCTTTTGCTGCCTCGGTTTCTACTCGCGACAAAGCAAAAGCAATTGGAGTGGCTTTATTATTTTGGTTTTACTTCACACTTATTTATGATGGCCTGATTCTGTACGTCATTTATAGTTTTAGCGATTACCCGTTGGAAAAAGTAACCCTAACATTGGTCTCGCTTAACCCCATTGACCTTGCCCGAATAATTATTTTATTGAAATTGGATTTGTCAGCGTTAATGGGATATACCGGAGCTTTTTATAAAAACTTCTTTGGCAGTAGTGCAGGTGTTATTTATTCAATTTTGTTTTTGCTGGTTTGGGCACTAGCCCCTTTGCTACTGGCTATGAGAAAATTTGTGAGAAAGGATATTTAAAACCGAATATGATTAGAATCATATTTGAATGACTGTAAAAATGAAATATTACAACTGTTGTTAGGAAAACTGACCATTGTCATTTCCCATGTACGTAGGAAACTTCAACTTGCTTCAAATAAAACCTGTTAAACTTAAACGATAACAATATGAGAACTCAAAAATCCTTTCTTGCCATTTTGCTTTCGATATCTCTGATAGCTGTTTCTTGTGGAGGTGGAGGAACGACAGAGACAACTTCTTCAGTGGCTGAAGCTCCTGTGGGCGGAGGCCAATCTACTGTTCAGGATGATGTGTCACAAAAAGACGTTGTACACGTAGCGGTTGGATCACCCGATCACACAGCCCTTGTAACGGCTCTAAAGACCGCTGAATACGTAGATGTACTCTCCAATGCGGGACCATTCACTGTTTTTGCTCCAACAAATGCTGCCTTCGCGTTGTTGCCAGCAGGCACTGTGGAGGGATTATTAAAACCTGAAAGCAAAGATGCACTGCGAAATATTCTAGAGTACCATGTGTCTGTTGGTGTTTATAAATTGGAGAACATGAAAGATGGCCAAACCATCAATCAGGTAAATCTTGATAATGTTACCATTGGTGTGAAAGATGGAAAGTACACTGTTAACGGAGCTAACATTGTTGGAACAGTGCCAGCTTCGAATGGTGTGGTCTATGTAATAGATGCTGTATTACTGCCTCCGGCCAAAAAATAAATTCTACCTTGTAGATGAAGTGGCTTATTTTACTGCATGTATTAGGAGCCACAGTATGGGCTGGCGGTCATTTAATCTTATCGATTGGTTTTTTGTCGAAAGCGCTGAGAGAAAAAAACATTCAAATTATTTTAGATTTTGAAAAGCAATATGAGCGGGTTGGGATACCCGCTCTCTTGCTTCAAGTTATTACCGGTTTCTGGATGGCTACGATCTACGTGCCATTTGATGACTGGTTCTCACTGGCCACACCCCACCATGCATATCTCTGGATAAAAATTGTTTTA
Organism: Cyclobacteriaceae bacterium; assembly: GCA_046155095.1. Taxonomy (GTDB): domain Bacteria; phylum Bacteroidota; class Bacteroidia; order Cytophagales; family Cyclobacteriaceae; genus ELB16-189. The sequence continues at coordinate 53,889 of JBJXEB010000121.1, read as the reverse complement.
TTACTCGGTACAATAGGTTTTGCCATTCATGCTCGACTATTCATTGTGCCAAATTTAACAGTTGAAAAATTACCATCGCTTGCCTTTCATATTATCGTTGCTACGGTCTTAGCGGTTAGCTTTGTGGTCACCGGTTTGAGTTTCAGGTTCACTTATTTTTAAGATTATGAATATTGCTAAAGAGATTAAATTTGCCATTGAAAAACCATTCGTGCTTCCTATTCGCAAAACAGAAACAGTAAACATCTTTGCCATCGGGTTGCTAAAGAATCAAATCTTTGCAAAACATCAAACCCAACAACCTGCCTTGTTGGTCGTACTTCAGGGAGCCATCTTATTTCGGATCAATTCAGAAGAAATAAAGCTATCAGTGTTGGACACCTATCAGATACCCATTGATACAGAGCATGACGTAACGGGAACGGGCGAGGAAAATATTTTCTTAATAACAAAAGAAAAAGTTTAAAGATTTTAATGAAAAAAGATATTGAATCACGAGCAGATATTGAGTGGCTGGTCAATCAATTTTACAACAAGGTTAATCAAGATGTATTGCTTGCTCCGGTATTTAGCCATGTAGATTGGCCGCATCATCTTCCCATTATGTATAATTTTTGGTCGTCTATGTTGTTAGGAGATCAATCGTATCAGGGTAATCCATTTCAAAAGCATATCGGCTTACCTATTCGAGCTGAACACTTTGATACGTGGCTACAACTCTTTACCGAAACCGTAGATGAGAATTTCTCTGGCGCCAAGGCAGATGAGACTAAAAGCCGAGCTCAGAGTATTGCAGGGGTTTGGAAGTTTAAGATGGGGATTTAGTATTTTACGTTAACCCCCTATCCATAATGTCAGCAGAATCTGTAGAGTATTTCTTCCCATCAACAGATACCAGTTTCAGTTGTATACAAATCGTGGACAACTCAATTCCATTTTTCAACTCTCTACTTTTTAGCATAAAAGCCAAGCACAAAGTATTGCAGGTGTTTAGAAGTTTAAGATGAAGTTGTATTGAGGCTATGCGAAAGTTTTAATGGTTTGTTAGCTGTAGCTCTAATTGAGTAATTTTTGGTTTCTCTGTCAGGCCGTGGTTATGTTGTTCAAAATTTATTGTGTTAAAATTGCAAACAAGGGCTTCTACAACTGTCCTCCTATTTTCAATGCTGCCTCCATTGTGATAGAAATGGTCTTTTGTCACTATATTAAACTTAGACCAAAATCTTTTTATCATTTCATTCTCTCTCCAGTCGTTGTGATGCCAAGTTGAAAGAATGAATTTTGCTTTTGTCTCACTTAACAAGTTGAATAATAGTTCTTCGTCTTGTTCTGTCCACCCGTTGTAATAATCGACATGTCGTCCGTAATAGGGAGGGTCGCAATATATAATATCATTTTTCTTAGCCAAAGGAATTATGTCGGCAAATGAGTTATTACAAAAAGTCCATGCTGGTTCAGGTTGAATAATTTGAGAAACAGTCGCAACTTGATTTGTGATTTTAGTTGTGTATGCTTGTGCAAACCTGTCTGGCTTTTTGCAAAAAGGAATATTCCAATTTCCTTTACTCCCAAATCGCATCATTCCATTAAATCCAGCACGGGAAAGAAAAATGAAGTCGTAAGGGGAATATTCTCCGCTATTGAAGCGAGTCCGAATTTTTAGATAATGTTCGTATCCGTTATTGTTTGCTTTACTTAAAATTTCACCTTCTTTCTCAAGATAATTTCTCATCAAAGGTGCTGTTATACTTTTTTGTTGAACGCCTTTATAGAAATTTATTATATGTGGGTTTGTGTCGTTAAGTATTGCTTTTTTGTAACCAGAATTAAAGGCAACAACACCAGTTCCTAGAAATGGCTCTATCCATGTTCCAGTTACCTTAGGTGCAAGTTCCATAATCCAAGGAATCAATTTGGTCTTTATGCCTTGACTTTTTATAGGTGGAACGATTACCCTCATTTCGTTTTCTTTTTTGAGGTTCTTGCAACAATCTTTTTCCATAGATTGGTCTTACCCTTGAACTCTAAGAAATCTTTAAGAGTTGTAATTTTTACTGCTTTGCCGTCTTTGACCATTGTGGCTGAACCGTGGTTTATCCAATACTCATCAAACCACTTTTCACCTAATTGACTAAAAATCCCATTTTCATTCTTGAGGTCGGCAATGTCGAATATTGAACCAATGTTCGCAGTATTTCCAGAACCCTGTTTGTCGCTGGCGATCTTCCATTTCTCCGCAGCGAAAAAGTCAAAGTCCTTGATGACAGACGTTATCGATTTGAGATTCTTTACGGTCGTAACTTTACGTTGACCAACTTTCTTATTTGGCGTTTCGTGTTCTTCCTGAAGGTCTTGAACCTGATAGATTTCTGTTTCGGATACGTCTTCACTTGCATCCGTTCTGGTGTAAATTACACCCAAACAATAATGGCCAATGTATTGATTGTATGGAAACTGAATATTCTTGTCCTTGTCACGCTCTTTAAAATAGCCACCGTGACTGCCTAATGTGAAACCAGCAGTCTTATCGTTTCTTCTAAAGGTCGTTTTGATGTCAACGGCAAATTTTACAGATTCATTTTTCTTATTAACCAGAGTTAGGTCAGGATACCAATTTTGTTTCTCGGCAAGAATAATCTTGTAACCTATACTCTCAGCAAACTGTAAAATTTGAGGGAAGATGTGTATTTCAAGAATCTTTGAAACAATTTTAGTATCTGACGAAATGGTGTAAATGTTCTTATATACGTCAATGAAACCCTTTACAGTCCAGCCCCCATTTTCAGAAGATACGTACTTTTCCAATTTGTCTGCAAACTTGTCCAGTTCCTTCTTAAAGTCAGCTTTGTATTTATTCTTTTCAGTTAAATTCATCATTCAAATGTACAAAAAATTGCATGGTATTGATTCTGATTGAGCTTTGATGGACAATGAAAGGCTTCAATGCCAATTTACCGAAAGCTCGGTTGAGCGAAATCCTTTTCTCACTAAAATCCTTCTTACCACCTTAAGTATTACTGATAAAAATCATCTTTCTACCTAACCACCATCATGCCTAGCCTTGTAGGCGCAGTCTACTTTTAAGCCTGTAATCAGACTTAACCCTAAGCTATGGAATTAGAAAAAATCAGTTACGATAACAAAATCGTTAAGGCCTTTATCATTGCCACAGTCATCTTTGGTATTGTTGGTATGAGTGTTGGTTTACTTGCCTCCATTCAACTTTTTTATCCCATCTTCAATTTTGATTTGCAATACACTTCCTTTGGAAGGATCAGACCATTGCATACCAATGCAGTCATTTTTGCCTTTGTAGGCAATGCGATGTTTGCTGGCGTCTATTATTCTATGCAGCGGTTGCTGAAAGCCCGTATGTTTAATGACACCCTTAGTTGGTTTCACTTTTGGGGTTGGCAGTTGATTATTCTCGCGGCTGCTATCACTTTGCCATTGGGGATGACTACTTCCAAAGAATATGCTGAATTAGAGTGGCCAATCGATATCGCCATCACTGTTGTTTGGGTAGCATTCGGATGGAACATGATAGGCACTATTCTCAGGCGAAGAGAGAAACACATGTACGTAGCGATATGGTTTTACATTGCAACGTTTGTTACGGTAGCCGTGCTGCATCTGGTCAATTCATTTGAGATGCCGGTTACACTTTTCAAGAGTTACTCATTCTATGCTGGTGTACAAGATGCGTTAGTGCAGTGGTGGTATGGCCACAATGCAGTGGCGTTTTTTCTAACTACACCTTTTCTTGGATTGATGTATTATTTTTTACCAAAGGCGGCCAATCGCCCTGTGTATTCGTATCGTTTGTCAATCATCCATTTTTGGTCGCTCATTTTTATATATATCTGGGCAGGGCCACACCATTTATTATACACTGCTTTGCCCGGTTGGGCGCAATCACTTGGCGTAGTCTTCTCTATCATGCTCATTGCACCAAGTTGGGGCGGTATGTTGAATGGTTTGATGACACTACGTGGTGCGTGGGATAAAGTGCGTGAGGAGCCTGTATTGAAATTTATGGTGGTGGCTGTTACTGCCTATGGTATGGCTACTTTAGAAGGTCCTCTTCTCTCTCTAAAAAATGTAAATGCCATCGCTCACTTTACAGATTGGATTGTGGCGCATGTGCACGTGGGCGGATTGGGTTGGAATGGATTCTTAATCTTTGGTATCTTTTATTGGATGGTGCCCAAGATGTGGGGAACAAAATTGTACTCCACTCAACTGGCTAATATTCACTTTTGGTTAGGCACACTGGGCATTATCTTCTATGCCTTGCCCATGTACACTGCTGGCGTGGTACAAAGCTTGATGTGGAAAGAATTCAACCCTGATGGTTTTCTTACTTATCAGAATTTCTTAGAAACAACTACTAAGATTATTCCGCTCTACATGCTTCGCTCCCTCGGAGGAACACTTTATTTAACAGGCGTTTTTATCATGGCCTATAACCTGATCAAAACTGCGTATGCAGGAAAGTTTGTTGCCAATGAAGAAGTAGAAGTTTCCCCAATGGTGACTATTCCTTCAAGCAACGGGGGGGGATGGCATCATGCGCTGGAGAGCAAACCTGTATTGTTTACCACATTGGCACTCATTGCTATTTTGATTGGAGGTGCTATTGAATTGGTTCCAACATTTCTGATCAAATCAAATATTCCTACCATAGCCACCGTAAAACCATACACGCCACTTGAGCTACACGGTCGCGACATTTATATACGTGAGGGTTGCGTGGGTTGCCATTCTCAAATGGTAAGACCGTTCCGCAGCGAAGTGCAACGATATGATCCGAAGGCTGGTGAATATTCTAAAGCAGGAGAGTTTGTATATGATCATCCATTTCTGTGGGGATCTAAACGCACTGGGCCTGATTTGCATCGGATAGGAGCGAAGTATGCCGATAGCTGGCATTACCGTCACATGCTAGCGCCCACAGAAGTGAGTACAGGTTCAATCATGCCCGCGTACCCTTGGCTGTATGAGCAAGTGATTGATAAGAATGCAACGGCTGGAAAAATAAGTGCCTTGCGAACAGTGGGGGTTCCTTACGAAGAAGGATACGAACAATCGGCTAATGATGATTTGGAAATGCAATCTAAAAAGATAGCAGAAGGATTGAAAATGGAGGGGTATGACATACCAAGTGAAGCCGAGATTGTTGCATTGATTGCTTACCTACAACGATTGGGTACTGATATTAAAGTGAAAGAGAAAATAGTTTCCAGTTCCCAGTTGCCAGTTTCGGGTAATCGGTAGATGGTAAGTGGTAGTAGGTACTTCTAAATTCTAACTTCTAACTTCTTTTAGTTATGTACAAAAACATCCTTCAAAATATCGAAAATATTCAGGTTTGGCCTGTGATCTCATTTGTGATCTTCTTTCTCTTTTTCATCCTGCTGCTTTGGTGGGTCATCACTGTAGATAAAAAGTACATCGATGAAATGGGGCAATTGCCCTTAGGCGATAACGATCAAAATAATTCAACTGAACATTTAACTCACACCCTATGAAGAAGTTTTTTATAACCCTCTTTTTCTTTTTCGAGATGATTACGCTTAGCTATTCACAAGTAGCCAGCGAAGCAAAGCCAACTTCTTTTTTTGACAGCCCTATGCTGACTTTCTATATTGTAGTTACCTTCCTTTTTGTGATAGCGATTTTAGTTTTAATAATGGCTGTCTATATGTTGCAAGTCCTCAATTATATGGTGAGGCAAGCTGAGCAAGAAAAGGCCACCAAGTTAGGTATTGAATATAAACCTGCGCCCTCCATGTGGCAAAGGTTATGGGAACAATGGAATAACCTGAAGCCGTTGGAAAAGGAGTCTGATATTATGCTTGATCATAATTACGATGGCATTCGCGAATTAGATAATCACTTGCCCCCATGGTGGAAATGGTTGTTCTATGCCACCATTGGGTTTGCAGCTGTGTACATGGTCGTATTCCATATTTTCGATACGTTTCCATTGCAAATTCAGGAGTATGAAAATGAAGTAGCCTATGCGCAAGACCAAGCAGTTAAAATGAAAGCAGCAAACCCTGTGGCCGCTATTGATGAAACTAATGTGGAGGCGACAGCGGACGCACTTGCATTGGCGGATGGAAAAGTTACTTTTTTAAATACCTGCGCAACATGCCACCGAAAAGATGGTGGTGGCGATATTGGCCCCAATCTGACAGACGAATACTGGCTACATGGTGGCTCGATCAAAGAGTTATTTAAAGTAGTTCGACACGGTGTGCAGAGTACTAATATGATTGCTTGGGAGGGTGTGATCAGCCCAGAAAAAATAAAAAATGTATCGAGCTATATACTTACTATGCAAGGGTCAAATCCTCCAAACCCTAAAAAACCTCAAGGCGAATTGTATAAACCAGAGAAAAAGGAAATTAAATCGGATACTGTGAAAACCCAAGCTTCTCTCTAAATCGATATACGGTGTTAACCACTCGATGCGAGATTTCTAGTTCAAAAAATGGAGACCAGCTTATATCAATTTGAAGAAGAGTTTCGTAACTCCATGGGAACGGTGGATGCGCAAGGAAAGCGCATTTGGGTATATGCCAAAAAACCAAAAGGCGCTTATCATACAAAGCGAATTATTGTTTCCATTACGCTGTTGCTCGTTTTTTTTATCACTCCATTCCTGAAGTGGCACGATAGACCCTTTTTACTCTTCAACATTTTCGAGAGAAAGTTTATTTTATTTGGTCATGTCTTTTGGCCGCAAGACTTTTTCTTGTTAGCAATTACGGCCATCACATTTTTTGTTTTTATCATTTTGTTCACGGTGGCGTTCGGCAGAGTATGGTGCGGCTGGGCTTGCCCACAAACTCTCTTTATGGAAATGGTTTTTCGTAAAATCGAATACTGGATTGAAGGAGATGCCAATGAGCAACGGAGATTGAATAAGTCTTCTTGGGATGTTGGCAAGACAATAAAAAAAGTAAGCAAACATTTTCTTTTCCTTTTGATTTCATTGTTGATTGCGCATGTCGCAATGAGCTATTTGATTGGTATGGATCAGGTAAGAGAGATTGTTTCGCAACCTCCATCTGACCATTTAAGTGGATTCATTGGATTAATTGCCTTCACCGGAATTTTTTATGGAGTATTCGCTTGGTTTCGCGAGCAAGCGTGTATTGTCGTTTGTCCGTATGGACGATTGCAGAGTGTTTTGTTGGTGAAGGATTCTATTGTGGTGGCTTACGATTGGTTGCGCGGAGAGCCTAGGGGAAAATTGAAGAAAGATCAAAGCAAGATTACCGAGAAGCAAGGCGATTGTATTGATTGCAAATTGTGCGTGCATGTTTGCCCAACGAATATTGACATCCGCAACGGCACACAGTTAGAGTGCGTTAATTGCACAGCTTGCATAGACGCATGCGATGATGTAATGATCAAAATTGAAAAACCCAAGGGGTTAATTCGGTACTCCTCTTATAATGCGATCAAGGATGGAAACCAAAAATTACTAACACCGCGTACCATTGGATATTCTTTTGTGCTAACTGCATTGCTGGCTCTTCTTATTTATTTTATCACTACTCGATCAGATATTGAAACGACTGTTCTAAAAGTACCTGGCACTTTGTATACCAAAACGGATGATGGTCAAATCACCAATTTGTACACTATTGAGTTTTTGAACAAGACTTTTGAGGATATTCCATTAACGGTAAAAGTTGAATCGCCTGCCAAGGCCTCTTTTTTGAAAATAGGAGATCCTGCTATTTTGGTACCAAAAGAAGGCTTCTTAAAAGGAATGATCATGGTCAAGTTGCCAGAGGAGGAATTGACGGGAATGAAAACAGTTATAGACTTGGGTTTTTATGAGAATGGGGTGAAAGTGGCAAGTGCTAAAGCTAAATTTATTGGACCAATTAAATCAAAGAAAATATGAAATGGGTGGTTGGTGCTTTTGTTGGTTTTGCCTTGTTCATCGGAACATTGGTATTTATTTGTGTAAGACAAGATGTCAATTTGGTTTCGGTTAACTACTATCAAGAAGAACTAGTTCATCAACAAAAGATTGATCAACAGCAAAATATGGTAGAGCTTAAAGAACAGCCAGTTATTGTTTTGGAGAATGAGCAAGTGAAATTGACTTTTGCAGGATTAAATAAATTGACCAAAGGCGAATTAAGACTAACAAGGCCTTCCGATGAGAAACTCGATCAACGCTTTAAGCTTAATCAAGGTGAGCAGCAAAATTTTCGACTCATCAAATCAGAAAAAGGGCTTTATCGAGTGACCATGCAATGGACAATGAATGGAAAGGATTACTACTATGAAAAACTGATGGTGCTATGAGTAGTTTGTTAACCGCGTTGATAATGGGTTTGGCAGGCAGCCTGCATTGTGCAGGGATGTGCAGTCCGTTGGCTTTTGCCCTGACGAAGAGTAAACCATTTTTGCGCTCTGGAATACTTTACAACAGCGGTCGGGTTTTGGTTTATGCATTGCTAGGAGGTTTAGCATCATCGTTTGGATCAATACTCCATCTTGCGCCATATCAAAAAATATTATCTATTTTGTTAGGCATAGTTTTCTTGTTGGCTGGATTTGGCATCACCAATATGAGAATACCTTACATTGGCTCAGCCCTAACGCGATTTACTTCCTTACTAAAAAATATTTTCAGCGCACTGCTTACTAAGAAATCTTGGACGTCTACATTTCTATTAGGCATGATGAATGGGCTATTGCCATGCGGCCTCACCTACATGGCATTGTCCGCCTGTTTGATTTTGCCCCAAGCAACAGATGGTTTTTTATTTATGATTTTTTTTGGCATGGGTACTTGGCCGGTAATGATAGGTCTCTCTAAATTATTAAGCGAAATAAAATGGAAGAGGAATTTTTCTTTAACTCGATTTTCAAAAGTTGCCATGATCTTTATAGGGTGTCTATTATTACTCCGTACATGGTGGCATCCGCATGAAGATATCCAAATCGCAAAATCAGTTCAGCAAATAGTGATTTGTAAGTAACAGACACTGTGTACTAGTCTATTGAATTCGTTGATTAATTTGCGCCTGCTTTGTGTTGAAGCGAAATTTGAGGCTCTGCAATTCCGTTGCCTGTTGTATTTAAGTGCAAGAAGACATCGTTCCCTTTTTTGCTCTATTTCCTTAATTCTAGTGTGATTGTAGAGGACTTAAGAAGCTCTTAGAAATAATTCTCTAAGGTTTTTGATGCCAAATGTTAGGAATCGATTGCACTTGAACCGCTAATTTGGGCAGTTCATCGGAAATGGGTCTCTAGATTAGTTGGAATGATGCACCTTCGTATATTATTTAAACGAAGAAGCACATGAACAAGAGCTTATTATTTAAGGGACTACTTAACGCCCTGTTGATTGAATCGTTCTTTGTAATGCTATTTATCATTCTCTAAAGATGTAGACTCACTCAATATTCAAATCCCTTAAGCCAAGCTTAGGGGATTTTTTTGTTTTCAGTCCAATCGAGCCCAATCAATCCTTTACGTAGGAATAGCCTAGCCATTATGGTACTTGGCAAACATATAAGGGTTAGCAGCCGCTTCTTTAAACTTAGCGCTAGCAACATCCCAAGTTATTGTAGCCATCAAATTCAAAAATGATAGCAGGGCTAAAGATGAATTCTTAAGAAAGTATCTGCGTTAGCTCATAATTTAAAGATTTAATATGTAATGACGAATGTAGAAAGAATACTTTCTTCTAAACACTTCCAAGTCAATCTTTTACGAGGATAAAATACCGCATATAGCCCCAATTTTAAAATTCTGTTAAATTTGTCCTCGCAAAATTAACCAAAGGCGATAAGAATGAATCTATTGGAGTTTGAAAAGCCCATCGCTGAACTAGAAAGCAAACTGGCCGATATGAAGCAACTCTCTGGCGACAGCGATGAAAACGTGACGAAGGCTATCCAAGCCTTGGACAAAAAAATCATCGAATTAAAGAAAGAAACGTTTGATAACCTCACAGGCTGGCAGCGAGTTCAGCTCTCACGTCACCCCGATAGACCTTACACTCAGGACTATATCTACGAAATCACTACTGACTTTATAGAGCTTCATGGCGATCGCACTGTGGGCGATGACAAGGCAATGATTGGCGGTCTTGGCACCATTGAAGGGCAAACGTTTATGATCATTGGTCAGCAGAAAGGTCGCAACACCAAGCAGCGGCAGATGCGCAATTTTGGTATGGCTAACCCCGAGGGTTATCGCAAGGCACTGCGCTTAATGAAGATAGCCGAGAAGTTCAACAAACCCATCGTAACGTTTATTGATACTCCTGGGGCCTTCCCTGGCCTTGAGGCAGAAGAGCGCGGCCAAGGCGAGGCCATCGCTCGCAACCTCAAAGAAATGTTCATGCTCAAAGTGCCAGTAATCTGTATCATTATTGGTGAAGGTGCCTCGGGTGGAGCATTAGGTATTGCCATTGGTGATAGAGTCTTAATGTTAGAAAACTCTTGGTACTCTGTTATTTCGCCAGAAAATTGTTCAGCCATTTTATGGCGCAGTTGGGATTACAAAGAACAGGCCGCAGAACTTTTAAAGCTCACCTCTAAAGACATGCATGGACTAAAGTTGATTGATGGCATCATTAAAGAGCCATTGGGCGGTGCGCATACAGATGTCAAGGCTATGGCCGAAGAAGTGAAGCGAGTGATATTGGAAAACTTCAAAGAGCTTTCTAAGCTTTCCCCGCAAGAAAGAATCGATCAGCGCATTGATAAGTTCTGTGCGATGGGCGTTGTCAGGGAATAGTTTGTTAGTTATTCGTTAATTGTTAATTGTAAAAATGGACAGCAAATAACTATTAACTTCTAGCTATTAACTTTTAACTGATAACCCTTAACAATGAAATTGCACGTTATCAACACAGGCTATTTTAAATTAGACGGTGGCGCCATGTTTGGCGTAGTTCCCAAATCCATTTGGCAAAAAACCAATCCGCCCGATTCAACTAATTTATGCAATTGGGCGATGCGCTGTTTGCTAATCGAAGAAGGTAACCAACTCATCCTTATCGACAACGGCATTGGCAATAAACAAGACGAAAAATTCCTTAGCCATTATTTTTTAAATGGCGATGACAACCTCACCAAATCTTTGAACCGCGCTGGCTTTAGTGAGAATGATGTAACCGATATGTTTTTAACCCACTTGCATTTTGATCATTGTGGGGGAGGGGTGAAAAAGAGTTTGGACAAATTTGAACTGACATTTCCCAATGCAAAATATTGGAGCAATGCAGAACATTGGAAGTGGGCCACCGAACCCAACGCACGCGAGAAAGCAAGTTTCTTGAAAGAGAACATCTTGCCCATTCAAGAGAGCGGCCATCTCCAATTCATTTCAACAGATAAGCCATCACCCTTTCCGCAGCTCGATATTTTCTTTGCCTCTGGCCACACCGATAAGATGATGGTGCCCAAAATCAAATACAAAGACAAGACTATTTGCTTTATGGCCGATCTACTTCCATCCGTTGGCCATATACCATTACCTTATGTGATGGGCTACGATACAAGACCGTTGATTACATTGCAAGAGAAAGAAGCTTTCATGAAAGAGGCCGCAGAAAATAATTACATTTTGTTTTTAGAGCATGATCCTATCAATGAATGTTGCACTGTGAAGCAGACCGAAAAGGGAGTGAGGTTGGATAAAACATTTGCTCTGCGTGATATTCTACTTTGATTCGAGCAAAAGAGTTGCCACGGTCTTTAGGCCGTGGGTGGATTGTCAGAGAAAATTAATTAGGGCTTCAGCCCTTTAGTTGAAGCAAGGGCATGGAATTTTAATAGGTATCTGCATAAGTAAGTTTAGGGAAGTTATTACTAAAAGTTTTGTTAGGTCATTAATAGTGGAATAGTCGAATTAATATGAAGCTAGGAATAGTCATGTCGGGAGGTGGCGCAAGGGGCGTGGCGCATATTGGTGTGCTGAAAGCACTAGAAGAAATGGGCGTTCAGTTCTCGATGGTATCAGGTACCAGTGCTGGTGCAATAGTTGGTGCTCTGTATGCAAACGGCTACAAGCCAGACGAAATTTTTGCGTTGATAAAAACACTCAGCATCTTTAAATCTGTGCGCCCCGCATGGACGTGGGCAGGGCTTTTAAGGATGGACGGCCTGCAAGAACTTTTGCTAAAGCATCTTCCACACAATCGATTCGAGAAATTAAAAATACCGTTGACAGTGGCCGCCACAGAAATCCGCAGAGGCCGCATCGAATATTTTAACGAGGGTGAGCTAGTACCAGCGGTACTAAGTTCATGCAGTATCCCCGCAGTGTTCAATCCTATGAGTTTCAATGGCGGATTGTATGTGGATGGCGGATTGTTCGATAACCTTCCTGTGCGCCCGATCAAGGATAAAGTAGATAAAATTGTGGGCCTGCATTGCAATCATATAAGTCAAGACTTTGACCCAAATAGTTTACGCACAGTAATTGAGAGAAGTTTGCTCATGGCCATCAATGCCAATACTATTGTGAGCAAAGGGATGTGTGATGTGTTCATTGAGCCACCTCATCTTTCCAAGTTCGGTAGTTTTGATATAGGTAAGGCGCAAGAGATTTTTGATATTGCCTACAACTTCACCAAGTCGAATTTCATGCCGCATCACTTTGGAGTGGGGCAAAGCTCTTGAAACTAATTATGACTAGATTGGCATTTGAAATCATTCTGATCTCAACTATCTTTGAATATGATCCAAACAACACTCACCTTCAAAGACCAAATTCTTCAAGGCATCCCAGATGAACTTCCGCCTCAAATGGATTATGATCACGCTGTCAGCCATGCACCAAAGCGAAAGGATATTCTGAGTGTTGAAGAAAAAAAACTTGCTCTTAAAAATGCATTAAGGTATTTTCATCCGAGTCATCACCCAGTATTAGCTCCTGAATTTTATGAAGAGCTACAAAAGTTTGGTCGCATTTACATGTACCGGTTTCGACCAGAATACGAAATGAAAGCAAGACCGATCAATGAATATCCGTATCAATCGTTGCAAGCCGCAGCTATTCAGTTGATGATTCAAAATAATCTGCACCCTGCTGTGGCGCAGCATCCACATGAGCTGATTACGTATGGAGGCAATGGAGCTGTGTTTCAAAATTGGGCGCAGTATCTTCTTACCATGAAGTACCTCGCCACTATGAATGATGAGCAAACGCTTCATGTTTATTCTGGCCACCCGATGGGTTTGTTCCCTTCATCGAAAGAAGCACCACGTGTGGTAGTTACCAATGGAATGATGATCCCCAATTATTCAAAACCTGATGATTGGGAAAAATATAATACGCTTGGTGTTACTCAATATGGGCAGATGACGGCTGGCAGTTATATGTACATTGGCCCGCAAGGGATTGTACATGGCACCAACATCACCATCTTAAATGCCGGAAGAAAAATTTCTAAACATGGCGAAGGCCTCGCAGGAAAAATATTCTTGACTTCTGGATTAGGCGGTATGAGTGGTGCACAGCCCAAGGCGGGCAACATCGCTGGATGCATCACGGTAATAGCCGAAGTGAATGAAAAGGCCACACAAAAGAGATTCGAGCAGGGTTGGGTGGACGAAGTGGTAAAAGACCTAGATCAATTGGTAAAACGAATCTCATCCGCGAAAGCGAAAAAAGAAGTTGTATCTATTGCCTATCAAGGAAACATTGTAGAGGTGTGGGAAAAACTGGCAAGCGAAAATATTTTTGTTGATCTCGGTTCTGATCAAACCTCCTTGCACAATCCGTGGGCAGGTGGTTATTATCCAGCGGGACTTAGCTATGATGAATCAAATGAATTGATGGTGAAGAACCCTGATGAATTTAAAAAGCAAGTTCAATCATCGTTGAAACGACAAGCAGCGGCTATCAATATACATGCAGCCAAAGGCACCTACTTTTTTGATTATGGAAATGCTTTCTTGTTGGAGGCATCGCGTGCGGGTGCAGACGTGATGGCAAAAGATGGAATCAACTTTAAGTATTCTTCCTACGTGCAAGACATCATGGGGCCGATGTGTTTTGATTATGGCTTCGGGCCGTTCCGTTGGGTATGTGCTTCGGGCAAGCAAGAAGACTTGGATTATACCGATCAATTAGCCACAGAAGTTCTTTCAAAAATTTTAACCTCCGCACCAGAAGAAATCCATTCTCAACTAAAGGACAACATCCGTTGGATACAATCCGCGAAAGTGAATAAACTAGTCGTAGGTTCTATGGCAAGGATACTGTATGCCGATGCAGAAGGCCGAGTAAAAATAGCCGAAGCTTTTAACAAGGCAGTCAAGGAAGGAAAAATTGGCCCGATTATTTTAGGGCGAGATCATCACGATGTTTCTGGTACGGATAGCCCGTACCGTGAGACATCCAACATCTATGACGGGTCAAAGTTTACTGCTGACATGGCTATTCACAATGTGATTGGCGATTCGTTTCGAGGTGCCACATGGGTTTCCATCCACAATGGTGGTGGAGTGGGCTGGGGCGAAGTAATTAACGGAGGGTTTGGCATGCTGCTCGATGGCTCAACGGATGCAGATCGCAAATTAAAGAATATGCTTTACTTTGATGTGAACAACGGTATTGCGCGTAGAGCATGGGCGAGAAATGAGGGAGCAGTAAGCTCTATCAAAAGAGAACATAGTCAAAATAACCAATTGAAAGTCACGCTTCCTTATTTAGCAAGTGAATCTCTAATTGATCATGTAACAAGTAATAAGTGATCCCAAGATGCTACGTCTTCTCTACAAATTCGTGTTCAAACTAATGGGTTGGAAAACCGAGGGCACCTTCCCAACTGATATCAAAAAATTTATTGTAGCTGTGGCTCCTCACACCAGCAATTGGGATTTTGTAATTGGTGTATTGGCGCGGAGTGTTTTGAATTTGCAAAAGGCAAAATTTCTTGGAAAAGATTCTTTATTCAAACCACCTTTTGGCTGGCTATTCAGGGCAATGGGAGGGTATCCTGTAAATCGTTCGAAGAGTCATGATATGGTGGAGCAAGTGGCAGCAATTTTTGATAGTCACGATGAATTCTATTTAGGCTTAGCACCAGAAGGCACCCGCAAGAAAGTAGAAAAACTGAGAACTGGATTTTATTACATAGCCAAGAAAGCAAAAGTACCAATTATACCTGTGGGGTTTGATTTTTCAATGAAAACGGTTGTTGTTGGGAAGCCGTTTTATACAACAGATAATTTTGAAGCTGATATGAATCAGTTGCTGAATTTTTACAGAAATATAACGGGGAGAAACCCAGAAGTAGGCATTTCTTAGGTAACTGAAAAAACACATGCTTATTCCTTTTGCTGATCGCCATTAGGCCTCGACAAGAGGCTTTTTATTAGTTGGAAACCTTATTTCTATCCAATATCTTTGGCAAAAAAATATATGACTATGAAAAAGAATATTCTTTATGTGTTCGCGCTGATGTTAATGACAGGATCAGCAGCTTATTCTCAAGCTCAATTAGCTATCGGCATCAAAGGTGGGCTTAATTTTGCGAACTTGGATATTAGCAGTACTTCTGGGGCTTATAACAGTCGTACTGGCTACCACGCAGGCGCATTCCTATTGGTTAAGTTTTCAAAAATTGGTATTCAGCCTGAGATCATTTTCTCAAGACAAGGTTCGTCTTACAAACCAGTTACAGGAACTAGCTTAGATACTCGTTTTGACTATGTGAACATCCCCGTTGTATTGAAGCTCTATACGGTAGCTGGCATAAACATTCAGGTAGGGCCACAAATTGGATTTGTAGCTGGAGCCAGCCAAGATGTTGTTAATACAGCAACTGGTGCAATTCAATCACAAGATATTAAGAGCCTAGTAAAGGGTACAGATTTTAGTGCTGCTCTTGGATTGGGTTGGGACGCACCCTTTGGACTAACAGTGGATGCAAGATATAACTTAGGATTATCAAAAATTAATGACGCCACTGGCTCTAGCGATGCTAAAAATCAGGTTATCCAAGTGTCAGTGGGTTTCAAGCTGATCAAGCTTGGTAAATAAGTAAAACTTTTAAATTCAGTTTTTTTAAAAGCCAATCTTTGGTAGAGATTGGCTTTTCATTTTTCTGTCAGTATGGCTATTCTCTCTTATCAAGAAACGGTAGACTATCTCTATCAAAACCTTCCTATTTTTCAACGGGTGGGTGCCGCTGCTTACAAGGCAGACTTGACGAATACTATTGCACTCTGTGAGGTGCTTGGCAATCCACAAAATAAATTCAAAAGCATTCATATTGCTGGAACGAATGGAAAAGGAAGTAGCTCTCACATGCTCGCAGCCATCCTGCAAACAGCAGGATACAAAACGGGCCTTTATACTTCACCGCATTTAAAAGAGTTTACAGAGCGAATTAAAATCAATGGACAAGAAGTAGCGCATGAGTTTGTGGTCGATTTTGTAGAGCGAATTAAGCCAGAGATTGATCGAATAAAGCCATCTTTTTTTGAGATCACAGTCGCGATGGCTTTTGATTACTTCGCTCAACAAAAAGTAGATGTGGCTGTTATTGAGGTAGGGCTTGGTGGGAGATTGGACTCCACTAATGTAATTACCCCGATCGCTTCTCTTATTACCAATATTAGTTGGGACCACAAAGATTTGCTGGGGGACACTTTGGGTAAGATCGCCTTTGAAAAAGCTGGGATTATAAAGAGTAACGTGCCTGTTATAATTAGTGAGAGACAATCAGAAGTAGAAAATGTATTTATAGTCAAAGCTAGGGAAACTCAAAGCAAAATTCTTTTTGCCGATGATGAATGGAAAGTAAAGATTTCATCTGGTGGCAAATTTTCAATTAACCATTTTAATTCTCCGTTTGAATGCGATTTGGATTTGGAAGGGTTGTATCAACAAAAAAACCTAGCAGGTGTCCTAGCCACCATTGGTTTGCTAAGAGAAAATGATTTTTCGATTTCAGCTATCCAATTAAAAAAGGCACTTAGCGAGGCAGCCTCCATTACAGGACTAAAAGGACGTTGGCAAAAGCTTGGTGAACGCCCTCTAATGATTTGCGATACAGGCCACAATGAAGGCGGGGTGAAGGAGGTCGTTCATCAAATTTTATCTCAGAAATTTGATCGATTGTTTATTGTTTGGGGAAGCGTGAACGATAAAGATATCAGCATGATCCTATCCTTGCTGCCTAAGAAAGCATACTACTTTTTTTGCCAAGCGAAGATACCGCGCGCCTTGCCCGCATTGGAGTTACAAGAGCAAGCAAAGAAGTTTGGTTTGGACGGCATAACGGTGGAAGACGTAAACGATGCCATCGCAAGGGCAAAGAAGTTGAGCACGCCAAATGATTTCATTTTCATAGGGGGTAGCACATTTGTGGTCGCAGAGATTGATAACCTATAGACCTTTTTGATAGAAATGCCTAGGTCAAGATTTCAAAACAACTTCCTCAAAGATTTGTACACTCTCATTTGGTATATGCTTTCAAGGCTTGAGTTGCCACGGCCTTCAGGCCGTGGGAAATAGCATTGGGAATATGCAAATAGGGCTTTAGCCCTTCTCGGATAATTTTAAATTAAAAATGAAAAGCAAACTAAAACGATTTGAAATTATTGCGGGACGCGAGAACGTGATCGAGCCGGGCAAAGAACTCTTCAATTCTATAAAGGGAAAGTGGAACGAGGTCTATTTCAAAAATCAAAACCCCATCACCATTGAGTTGGCATGTGGAAGAGGAGAATACTCAGTCGGCTTGGCGCGGCAATTCCCCGAAAGAAATTTTATAGGCATTGATAAGAAAGGAGATCGATTGTGGAAAGGAAGTACGTGGGCAACTGACGATAGGCTAAACAACGTGGCATTTTTACGCACTGGCATTCTTTTCATTGAAAGTTTCTTTGAGAAGGGTGAAGTAGATGAAGTATGGCTCACCTTTCCAGATCCACTTCCGCGAAAGCGCGATGCCAAGAGAAGGTTATCTAGTTCACGATTTATTGACATGTATAAAAAGATTTTGAACCCAAATGGTTATTTCAGATTCAAAACTGATAATACTGATTTATTCAATTTTACATTGGATGAATTAAACTATCGGAATGACCTAACTGATTTTGAGTTTGCGCATGATCTTTATCAATCTAATTTACGCCCTGAGTGTTTTGATATTAAGACCAAGTATGAGGGAATGTTTGCAGCAAAAGGGGAGTTGATAAAATATTTGAGATTTCGATTTAAGAAATAATCTGGGCAACATTCCCTTAACATTTTGGTAACTTGTATTTTAGCAACAAGGCGCAACAATTTGTATTTTTGTGTACCTTACCTAATGGGAAAAAGAAAACGAGAAATCGAACTGGTTGTTATATCTGATGTCCATCTAGGCACGTACGGCTGCCACTCCGAAGAACTCCTTCGCTATTTAAAATCAATCAAGCCCAAGCGATTAATCTTGAATGGCGACATCATTGATATGTGGCAGTTCAGCAAACGCTACTGGCCAAAGTCGCACATGCAGGTGGTAAAGCACATTACCAGCCTGATTGCCAAGGGGACAAAGATCACTTACCTCACTGGCAACCATGATGAGATGCTGAGAAAGTTTTCTGGCTTCCGCTTAGGTTCTTTTCAAATAGGAAACAAAAAAGTCATTTCGTTGAATGGCCAATCGGCTTGGATATTTCATGGAGATGTTTTTGACGTAACCATGAAGTATTCCAAATGGTTGGCCAAGCTGGGTGCCATTGGATATGATACGTTGATCGTGATCAATTCATTTGTAAACTTTATTTTGAAATTGTTTGGCAAAGGAAAGATTTCTCTTTCAAAAAGGGTGAAGGATAGTGTAAAGCAAGCCATTAAGTTTATCAACGACTTTGAGCAAACTGCTGCGGACATCGCCATCTCTAATGGATATAACTATGTAATCTGCGGTCACATCCATCAGCCTGAAATAAAAAAGATCAAGACCGACAAAGGGGAGGTGATGTATCTCAACTCGGGCGATTGGGTAGAGAACCTGACTGCGCTGGAATATAATCAAGGCACTTGGCGAATTTACAAATATAGCGAAGACATGGTGGCGCAAAAAATAAAACTCTCCAAACACGCGCTCAATACATTAGATAATGACGAGATATTTAAAGACCTTGTCAACGAATTTATGCCACCGAAAAAATGAAGATTCTCTATGCAATCCAAGGCACGGGCAACGGGCACTTGAGCCGTGCTGTTGATGTTATCCCCGAACTGAAAAAATATGGTGCGCTCGATTTGTTTGTGAGTGGTGCGCAGGCGGAAATCGTATTGCCCTATCCCGTAAAATATAAATCCAAAGGATTAAGTTTTTATTTTGGAAAAAGTGGGGGCATCAATTTCTTAAAAACTTTTCAAAAGAATAGCTCCAAAGAAGTGATCAAAGAGATCAAGAACTTTCCTGTAGAAGACTATGATTTGGTGGTGAACGATTTTGAACCCATCTCAGCATGGGCCTGTAAAAAAAAGGACGTGAAGATTGTTTCCCTCAGTCATCAATCTGCGTTGTTGTCAAAGAAATCTCCCCGACCTAAGTTTATCGATCCATTTGGCGAATGGATGATCCGCAATTATGCTCCTGTAAAGAAATACGTTGGCTTCCATTTTGAAGAGTATGATAAAAATATTTTCACGCCTGTCATTCGGTCGGCTATCCGCAACGCCAAGGTAAAAGACTTAGGCCACTACACGGTGTATCTTCCCGCTTATGATGACAAGAAGTTAGTTCAGCGATTGCTCAAGTTACCGAAGGTGAAATGGCACATCTTTTCTAAACATACCAAAAGCCCTTATCATGTAGGAAGGATTTCTGTTTACCCAGTCAGCGGTGCCGACTTTGTTGAAAGTGTCGTAACGTGTTCAGGTGTGGTATGTGGTGCCGGCTTTGAAACACCAGCAGAAGTGCTGCACATGAACAAGAAATTGTTGGTTGTGCCTATGAAAAGCCAGTATGAGCAAAAGTGCAATGCGGCCGCACTGAAAAAATTGGGTGTGCCTGTATTAAAAAAGATAAAGAAAAAGCACGTAAAAAGAATCGGTCAATGGATAGAAGAAAGCAAGCCGTTGGGTATTTCTTTTCCTGATATTACCGCAGAGGCAGTTGAAAAAATGATAGAGAAATATTCAAAGTGAGATTACTTTCTTTCGAATAAATGAATTAGTGTTTTAACCCTCTCAAAAAATCCAAGCTCAATGGAATTTGCTGTTGCGATCGCAAGGATTCGTCTTCAATAAAAAAATGTTTCACTCCAGCTTTCTTGGCTACTTTCATGATGGCAGCAATGCCCACATCGCCTCTACCAAGGACTACATTCGTCTCCACATCCGCTCTACCATTTAGGTTGCCAAGTGTGCCAGGCTTGCGGTCTTTCAAGTGCATGAGCAAAAAGCGATTCGGGTATTCTTTTAACAACGCTACGGGGCTTTGCCCAGCGTGGTTGATCCAAAACACATCCATTTCAAAATTCACATAGTTGGCATCCAAGCTTTTTACCAAGTAATCGAACAACGTTTCCTTTTGATACGGTCTAAATTCAAACCCGTGTGCATGGTAGCAAAGCGATAATCCATTTTCCTTTATCACTTTGCCGGCAGCGTTGAATACGCTCACTGCCTTCTCGGCCTCTTCAAGGGTAAAATCATTTTCAACATGTGGAATCCAAAAGCAAACTACATATTTTGCGCCAAGCAACTTTGCTTCATTGGCTACCGTTTGCGGGTCGCTGGCCAATTTTTCAAATTCAGCACCTGTACCAATGACGATCAGATTATTTTGAGCAAGCATTTTTTTAAAATCCTCCGTTGGTAATCCATACGTGCCAGCCAATTCTACCTCTTTGATGCCCCAGCTTTTCACCAACGCCATTGTGCCAGGCACATCCTTAGGAAATTGATCACGCAAGCTGTAAAGTTGAAGCCCGATTTCTTGCGCGTGAAGGTTTATAGAAAATGTTATGAGCATTGAAAGGAAGATGATTTTTTTCATTGACTGATTGATTTGTGATTGAATTTTAAAAGTACATTTTAATATCGAATAAGAAATGCTTGTTTGCGTTATCTCTTCGGCAAGGGATGGAAGCGGAAAGCCCACAGGGGTGAGTCTCGCGCCCCGAGGACTTGTAGCGAACAGCCCGGTGGCCCAGTCGTTTCGATGGGCCATGCCGCCAAACATTTTATTATTTATTCATCCATCTCCAACTCTTCCAGCACTTCTGATAAATGCTCATAACTTTTCAGTCCCGCTTTCATTTCATCGCTGCCTTTCAATGCAATGCCTTCGATGGGCAGAGCCAGTAAGTCACTCAATGAATTGCTGCCCATCGCTACATATACTTTAAATTCTTTGGAGGATTCTTTAATTGACTCCTTATCCAATTCGCTAAACAATAAATAGCCTATCTCTCGATTATGTTGACTCAAAAATAATTTGTTAGCGTTCCATTCAGAAGGAGTCAGTCTTACGATAAATTTACTTACAGACTGAAACCCGTCAGCTAATTGGCTTATCGAGCAAATAATATTAGGTGCTTGGTATTCGTTTAAGTCAGCGGATGGGTTGGAATTATTTTGAATATCGATGGCCATTTCTGGCCCATGCACCCACCCGGTTATGTCTTTGTATAATTTGGGATCAACGTGCTGGGCGGGGAATGCCAAAAAGTTTACACCCATGCCAGCGCAGTAGCGGGCTTCGCTCAGGTTTGTGATGTTTTCAACCAATACGTTTGTTTTCAATGCCATGTCCAAATATCAAAAAGAAAAAATAACTTTGATGCAAGTTTGCCGATATTTAATAATGAGTCTCAATTCTTTTATGCGCAACAATAAATGCCAAGGCTCAGTTTGGGGCATGATCGCTTTTTTGTTGCTAACAAATTGTAGTGCCAACGAGAATAAACCCAATGATGCAGTCTATTTTCCATTGAGAGTTGGTAATACCTGGATTTATAATGTGGAAGAGACCACCATTTTGCGCGCAGCCTGCACTGATGATGGTGTCACTATTTCCAACTATGAAATGCGTGTAGTAGTTGCGGACTCTTTCCCCAATACTGATCAAAGTTTCACCTACTTGATGCAGCGATCTAAACGATCCAATGCAACGAATCCTTGGACTGAACTCGATACGTGGACAAGTAAATTGAGTGGTGGCAAAATCATCAACAACGAAAGCAATATCAATTTTGTAAAGTTGGTGATACCTATTGCAGATAATGTTGTGTGGAATGGAAATCAATACAACAATAGACTTGAGTTGAACGGGCTGAACGAAGATGAATACAAGGCCACGTTGGTAGGACAGCCTTATACGAATCTTTCAGCTATGAATTTTACCAAAACAGTTTCTGTGTTGCAAAATGATCAACAGAAAAACCTTTTATACCGCGATTCTCGTTTAGAGGTATATGCTTTTGACGTTGGCTTGGTTTTCAAGGAATCGTATCTCTTAAATTATTTTGATAAAAGTGATCTCCCTTGTTATGGAACTAACAAGACTCAAAAAGGCACGATCTATAAACAAAGCTTGAAAGAATTTACCTCGAAGGCGAAATGATCAAAAAGAGTTTTTTATTGGTGTTGATTAGTATTTCTTTCTCTGCGGCAGCGCAGACGAACCGCTATTTTGTTTTCTTTAAAGACAAGAACAATTCTCCTTACTCCATTGCTGATCCCATCAAATTCTTAACACAAAAAAGTTTAGATAGAAGGCAGAAGCAGAACATCGCCATCATAGAAGAAGATTTGCCTGTTAACGCTACATACGTTGCCCAAATAAAAGCCTTGGGCGTTAAAACTTATTTTACTTCTAATTGGTGGAACGGAGTGCTGGTGCAAACAGATAAATCAAATATTGCATCCATCAATGCACTGTCCTTTGTGCTGAGATCAGAACTCGTTGCCCCAGGCACTAAGCTATTGGGCGGTCGCCAGCGTAGAATCAGCAAAAGCAATGAAATTACTTCTACTTCCGAAGCATCTGAATTTCAGTTGCAACAATTGGTATTGGATAAGATGCAGCAAGAAGGGTATCGCGGTGAAGGTGTGAACGTTGCGCAGTTTGATAGTGGG
Organism: Cyclobacteriaceae bacterium; assembly: GCA_046155095.1. GTDB lineage: Bacteria > Bacteroidota > Bacteroidia > Cytophagales > Cyclobacteriaceae > ELB16-189. The sequence continues at coordinate 30,792 of JBJXEB010000121.1, read as the reverse complement.
TGGATTGGCGTGAACAGTGCAACTCCGTTTCAGCATTTGTTTCTGGAGGGCAGGGTGAAGGCGGCTTTTAACTTCGTAAAAAATACCACCAATGTGTATTCAGATGACAACCACGGCACGGAAGTGCTATCGGTAATGGGCGCTTATTCTCCCGGTTTTTTTACTGGTGGCGTTTACAAAGCAAATTTCTTTTTGTTTGAAACGGAAGACGATGCCTCTGAATATCGAATCGAAGAATACAACTGGGCTTTCGCGGCCGAGCGTGCCGATAGTCTGGGCGTAGATGTGATCAATTCTTCGCTTGGCTACAATGAGTTTGATGATCCTTCTATGGATTATAAATACAGCGACTTGAACGGGAGCAAGGCCGTGATAACAATCACAGCTCGCAAGGCAGTAGAGAAAGGGATGATAGTGGTTTGCAGTGCTGGCAACGAAGGAAGTAAATCATGGAAATATATTACCGCCCCTGCGGATGCCATTGGTGTGGTGGCAGTTGGTTCAGTGACTTCAATCAATGAACGAAGCTCGTTCAGTTCCATTGGCCCTTCGGCAGATGGACGCATTAAGCCAGAGGTGGCAGCATTGGGCTCCGGCACTTCTGTTATCTTACCCAGTGGATCGGTGGGGGCAGCATCGGGCACTTCACTAGCGAGCCCATTGGTAGCGTGTTTGGCAGCGGGCTTAGTCCAAGCATTTCCACAGACTGCCCCTAAGCAATTGTACAATGCCATTATTAATTCTGGGAGCAGAGTGAATAAGCCAGATTCATTTTTGGGTTATGGGATACCGAGTTTTGCCAGCGCAAAAAAATATGTGAATTCATTTGAAGAAGATATTTCAATCTTCCCAAACCCTACTGTTAAAATTGTAAATATCTTTTTCAAAGAGCCGACTAATAAATCAATCTCCGTTACGATCTATAATTTATTCGGCCAGCGAATTTCAGATCAATCTTTTTCTGTTACGTGGGACAATAATCCAGTGCAGTACGATTTCTCATCGGTTCCAAATGGAATTTATTTGTTGGAACTGAAAAGTGATCGCGGAAGCATGATCAGAAAAATAGCGAAGGGGGATTAGAGTTACGAACTTTTTTTTGGTGGCATGGCCAAGCGAGACGTAAGGCCACCTGGCTTGGAGTTTACCAGCGCTTCGCGGGGCTACAAGCTCCCTCGTCTTGCCATCTCGCGGAGTTCATCCCGAGCGCAGCCGAGGGAGGCTTTCGGCTATTATTCCTTGCCGAGCGCGGGTTTCAAAACAATACAGTGTTGAAATAAATAGGTTAGCCCTTCAATTGACTTAGTGGAATCATTTTCTCTTGCTCTGCATCCCATAACTTTAAACGAAAGCAATTGGCAATCTCAATCGGGTTCCAAGAAGTTGTTTTAGCGCTACTTAATTCTGGCATACTCTTAAAAGCTTCCATTAATCTGTAAAACGGAATCCGAGAATTGAGATGATGCACATGGTGATAACCAATATTACCGGTGAACCATTGCATCACAGGGTTCATCACCATAAAGCTGGTAGAAGACAACGCAGCATTATCATACGTCCAATCTTGATTTTCTTTGAAAGTTGCCCCAGGAAAATTATGCTGACAATAAAACAAATACGAACCCATCCCAAACGCTAAGAGAAACGGAAATATCCACGCCAACAACAAACCACTTGCTCCAAAAAAATGCCAAATAGCATAGCCCGCAGCGCCATGAAAGACCAATGCAAAAAGTGAATCTAAATGTTTGCCTGGGCTTTGGAAAAATGATTTTAGGTTCAACCAATAAATAAATAATGTTAGGTAGCCTAATAGAATAGTAGCAGGGTGGCGGTTGAGAAGATAAATGAATCGTTCTTTTTTAGTAAGACTTTGAAAACGCTTCTTGCTAATAGTAGGGTAGGAGCCAATGCCTGAAATGGTGAGCTTGGAGTTATTGTTGTGATGATGCTCGTGTGTTCTTTTCCAAATTGTTTCTGGGGCAAGTAAATAGATACCTACAGCGCGCATGAGCCATTGGGCAGGCAAAGAGTTTTGAAGTATAGCGCGGTGCTGATAGTCGTGATAGATAACAAACAGACGAACGTAAAGAAGCCCACAGGCAATGCTTGCCAGGATTTTAGCGGCAAGGGGAATCGTGTTAAGCAAAACAAGTACGAACACAACAGAAGCAAGGGCAATGGTCAATAAAATTTCCAACCAACTTCTCAGTCGATCTTCACCAGCAAAATCCTTGCTTGCCATAATAAGTTCTTTGCCCGAGCGCATATTGATAGAGAGAGGTTTAAAAATTTCTTAAAGGTAAGGAAAATGAAATGTTTAAAAGAATACCTTCAAGCTTTAAACAAGTAAAGGCCATAATAGTTATAAAGGTTAATGATGCTGTGGGTGTTAACAGCTTAGATCAGTCTAATAAAAGGATTTTGTTTAACGTTTGTTCTTCCATCTTTTATGTGACCATAACCAAGTAGCAGGGGCAAGCATAATTTCCTTTTCTAGACGTTTGCTAAAGGCTTCTGTTATTTCTCCTTCTGTTGTTTCCTTTGGATTTGCAAATAGCAATTCGGGAACAACCTCGTAATATCCTCTACGCGGATGTTTGATATTCATGTACACAATTGGATAGTTGAATTTGCTTCCTAATTTCTCAGGTCCCACAAAAAATCCAGTATCTTGATTTAAAAAGGTAGTCCAATGTGCGCCACCTGTTGCAGGAAATTGATCTGCAATAAAAGCTGTGGCCGTTACAATTCCTCGATTTGCCACCATGTCTCTCAAGGTTTGATTGACAGGAGTAATCTTCGTGCCGAATTTAGTGCGCATACCCACCATCATCTTTTCAAAATACGTATTTGATAATGGGCGATAGATCACCACCAACTGGTATTTTGTTGCAAGCGTGAGACTCGGCCCAGCCCATTCCCAATTTCCATAATGCCCCATGACTATGATGATGCTCTTTTTTTCTTCGCAGAGTTTGACTAGCCACTCTGGGTTGTGAAAAGTGCAATGCTCACGCGATTCTTGCTCGGTCATCTTCAATGTTTTCAATGTCTCGACTATTAAATCGCAGAGATATTTGAAATAAGATTTGCAAATGGATTGAATTTCTTCCTCTGATTTTTCTGGAAAGGAATGACGGAGGTTTTCTAGCACTACATTTTTGCGATAACTTGAGAGAGCTAGAAGAAAGTAGAAAAAATCAGATACTTTATAAAGAAGGCCAAACGGTAACGATGCAATCAAATAAATGAAAGGGTAGATGAGATAGAATGAGATGGACTGTATATTGAACATTTCTATTTTGCTACTGTTCGCTCAACCTCTCTTAGATTTTCAATTTTCTTATTGCGCAAAAATCCATTGATGTCTTCAAAGTGTTCTTTGATTCTTTTGTTGCCAAATTCAAAAACTTTAGTGGCCAATCCATCCAAGAAATCGCGATCATGCGAAACCAAAATGAGCGTGCCATCAAATGCTTTCAACGCGTCTTTCAAAATATCTTTTGTCTTTATGTCCAAGTGGTTGGTGGGCTCATCAAGGATCAGCAAGTTGACGGGTTGCAACAATAATTTGATCATCGCCAACCTCGTCTTCTCTCCACCCGAAAGCATTTTTACTTTTTTATCGATGGCCTCTCCGCTAAACATGAAAGCTCCCAAAATATTTTTTACTTGTGTGCGCACATCACCAAACGCAATTTGATCAATGGTTTGAAAAACGGTGAGGTCTTCATCTAACAGCGAGGCTTGGTTCTGTGCAAAATAGCCGATCATACTGTTGTGGCCAAGTTGCAGCTTTCCATCATACTCAATTTCGCCCATGATGGCTTTCACCAAAGTGGATTTGCCTTCTCCATTTTTTCCCACCAATGCAATGCGCTCGCCTCGTGCTATGGTCAACGAGGCATCTTTGAACACAGTATGCTCTCCGTACTTCTTTGTCATGCCTTCAACGATCACCGGATAATTTCCCGAACGAGGGGCTGGAGGGAATTTTAAATTCAACGCAGAAGAATCTACTTCATCTACTTGGATGATTTCAATTTTTTCCAACGTCTTCACGCGCGATTGTACCTGAAGTGTTTTGGAATAAGTGCCTTTGAATCGATCAATGAATTGTTGGATGTCGGCAATCTGCTTTGCTTGATCGTCAAATTGTTTTTGTTGTTGCTCGCGTCTTTCTTTGCGCAGTTGCAAATAATGGCTGTAGTTGGTTTTGTAATCGTAAATGCGCCCCATCGTCACCTCAATGGTGCGATTGGTGAGATTATCGACAAACATTTTATCGTGACTGATCACGATCACTGCCTTGGCACTGGTTTTCAAAAATTCTTCCAGCCATTGCACCGATTCAATGTCCAAGTGATTGGTGGGCTCATCCAACAAAATCAAATCAGGTTTTTGCAAAAGGATTTTCGCCAGCTCAATGCGCATCCGCCAACCACCGCTAAACTCTGTTGTTGATCGGGTAAAATCAGATCGCAGAAAACCCAGGCCCATCAGTGTCTTTTCAACTTCCGCATCAAAATTGATTTCTTCTATCGAATAATATTTTTCACTTAACTCAGATACCTGTTCAATGATTTTAGAGTACGCATCCGATTCGTAATCGGTACGTGTTTCCAGTTGACTATTGAGATAATCCATCTGCTTTTTCATATCGAGAATTTTTCCAAATGCTTTGGAAGCTTCCTCAAACACGGTGGCATTGTCTTCTATGAGCAGGTGTTGCGGCAAGTAAGCGATCACTGCGTCTCTGGGGGCAGATACTTTTCCTCGTGTGGCTTTGCTTACGCCTGCAATGATCTTGAGCAGAGTGGATTTGCCCGCGCCATTCTTGCCCATGAGCGCAATGCGGTCGTTTTCATTGATGTTGAAGGTGATATCAGTAAAAAGAGCAGAGCCGTTAAACTCAACGGTGAGGTTGTCAACAGAAATCATGTATTAAAAATAAGGCGTCAAAGGTATCACAAATTTTGTTTTGATACGATAGGATTTTAGAAGAGAGTGCGGTACATTTTCGAGTACTAATTGGATTTCGGCCAGGGATAGAAGCGGAAAGCACGAAGTGTGATGGGGTGGCGCGTGGACGGACTTGTAGCGGATAGCCCGGTGCCCTTGCGCCTCGCGCGGACATGCCGCACCTTCGTTAAAGCTTTGATGGGCAAGCCGCCAAAACAAATTAAACCACACGAACAAGATTCCTTCTTCGTGCAGGTTTTTATCGTTACTTTTCCACTACATCAAAAACCAATTCACCATGAACCATTGCCTAACCCTCTGTATTTTATTCTTGACTTCAATGGCTGCTAGTGCGCAGACAGTAAGCTCAGGATATTATCAAGAATTGCAGCATCGCCTCATTGGGCCATTTCGTGCGGGACGAACAGTGGGGGCAGTGGGCATCCCAACTCAACCCAATGTTTTTTACATGGGTGTAAATAATGGAGGCGTTTGGAAGACGGATGATTTTGGTCGCACATGGAAACCGATTTTTGATAAGGAGTCAACGGGTTCAATAGGAGATATTGCCGTATCGCCATCCAACCCAAATATAATTTATGTAGGGAGTGGCGAGGGACTTCACCGACCCGATTTAGCAATTGGTGATGGAATGTTTAAGTCTGCGGATGGAGGAAATACTTGGAAGCATATCGGGTTGAATGATGCGCAGCAAGTGGGTAGAGTAGTAGTTCACCCAACTAACCCCGATGTGGTTTTTGCTGCGGTGCTGGGGCATCCGTATGGAGCGAATGAAATGCGTGGTGTGTATCGAACGAAAGATGGCGGGAAAAATTGGGAGAAGGTTTTGTATATCAATCACAACACGGGCGCTATTCAAGTTGAGTTTGATCCTACCAATCCTGAAATTCTTTTTGCCGATATGTGGGAACATCGTGAAGGACCTTGGGAGAATGCTTCTTTTTCTGGAACGAACAGCGGGCTTTACAAATCCATTGATGGTGGAACGACTTGGCGAAAATTAACTACCGGTTTACCGACATCTGCACAAGGCCTGGGCAGAATTGGTTTTGGAATTTCCAATAGCAACCCGAAAAGAATGTTTGCCACTGTAGATGCACGAGAGCAAGGCGGCATCTATCGCAGTGATGATGCGGGCGAAAGTTGGAAGCTCGTGAACACCGATAGAAGAATATGGGGACGCGGCAGCGACTTCGCAGAAATTCGGATTCATCCAAAAAACCCGGATGTTGTTTTTGCTGCCAACACCGCTTCGTATCGTTCGAGCGATGGAGGAATTACATGGACTTCATTCAAAGGTGCGCCCGGTGGCGATGACTATCATCGGATATGGATCAATCCACTTCAACCAGACATTATGATTTTCGCTCTCGATCAAGGCGCGACTGTAACTGTGAATGGTGGAAAGACATGGAGCTCATGGTACAATCAACCCACTGCACAATTGTATCACGTATCAACAGATAATCAATTTCCGTATTGGGTGTATGGTGGCCAACAAGAGAGTGGCGCAATTGGCACAGCAAGCCGTGGCGATGGTGGACAAATTTCTTTTCGCGATTGGCAAGGTGTAGGTGCGGACGAGTATGCGTATGTAGCGGCCGATCCGAAAAGCCCTGATATTATTTATGGAGGTCGAGTAACGCGCTTCAATAAAAAAACGGGACAAACACAAAATGTAGCACCCGAAGCATTGCGCTCTGGCCAATATAGAATGTTGCGAACGTTGCCATTGCTGTTTCACCCTGCTGATGCAAATACACTTTTGTTTGCCACCAATGTGTTGTGGAAAACAACTACAGGTGGAGATCAATGGGAAATCATCAGTCCGGATTTGACTAGAAAGCAACCCGAAGTGCCAGCGAGCATTGGCGATTTTAAAACAGAAAGTTTGAACACGATGAAGCAACGAGCAGTAATTTATTCATTGGCGCCTTCTCCGTTGAATAAAAATATTATTTGGGCAGGTACAGATGATGGCTTAGTTCACCTCACTACTGATGGTGGAAAAAATTGGAAAGATGTAACACCATTAGCGCTCACTTCGTGGGATAAAATCTCGCAAATGGATGCAGGCCATTTTGTAACAGGCACGGCTTTCTTTTCTGTCAATGCTTTGCGCAAAGATGATCTTCGTCCTCAAATTTTTAAAACCAAAGACGGGGGCATTACTTGGAAAGAGATTGTCAATGGTATGCCCGCTAACGGAGCGGTGAACGTAGTGCGCGAAGACACAAAGCAAAAGGGATTGTTGTTCGCTGGCACTGAGCGCGGAGTATTTTTCTCCACTGACGAAGGCGAAAATTGGCAATCGCTCAGAAAGAATATGCCCGCTACTTCTATCCGCGATTTGGTGATACATGAAGATGATTTAGTGATTGGCACTCACGGCAGATCGATTTGGATCATGGATAACATCAACCCACTTCGTGAGATGGCGCAAGCGATGACTTCAAAACAATCTTATTTGTTTTCTCCCGCACAAGCCACTCGCGTTCGCTTCAATATGTTTTCTGATACTCCTCTTCCACCCGAAGAACCCGCGGGGCAAAATCCACCCGATGGAGCAATCTTGGATTATTGGGTCAATCAAAAAGCAAGCGAAGTTCGATTGGAAATTATTGGTGGTGATGGAACGGTTATCAGAAAATATTCGAGCAAAGACAAAGCTTTGGCAATTGATACATCTGCAATTCCACACCCTACTTATTGGATCAGGCCAGCACAAACGCTTTCGGCAGAGCAAGGCCATCACCGCTTTGTGTGGGATTTACGTTATGCCGAGCCTGCGGGGGCGAATAGACAATTTTCTATCGCAGCCGTTTATCACAACACACCAAGTGGGCCTCAAGGACCATTTGTACATCCTGGCAAGTATAACGTTCGATTAACGGTAGATGGCACTACTCAAGAAAAAGAAATTGAAGTGCGACTCGATCCACGCGTGACTATTAGTGAAGCTGATCTAAAATTGCAAAGCGAATATTCTCTAACTTGTTACAAAGCCTACAACGAGCTACAACAATTGCGCGAAACGATTGATGTGAAATTGAGCGATCCTAAAACTAAGTGGGCGAAAGGAAAGAAGGAATTGCTCGTTACTTTTTGTGGTGAAGGCTCGCCTGAAAATCCTGATGTGATGTATGGAAGTATTTTTGAAAGCCCCATCGAAAAAGAAACGATTGTTGGATTGCAAGATAAACTGCTTCACTTGATGGCAGTTTTGCAGAGTACTGAAGCGAAGCCTACTGCTTCGCAAATTCAAGCGGTAGTTAAGTTGAAAGAAATGGTGGGAGGTATGGTGAAGAGATGGGAGAAGACGAGGTAGTATCGTCAAGCCGTATGGTCATACACTACCACCCAAAGCCCATTCTTCTTTCTAAACAACAATGTAAATACTCCACTCGGGCTGTCCTTCTCCCTTTTAAGAAAGTATTTGCCTGTAACTAAATAGCTATCGCTTGAAATAAAGTCAATCCTCATGATTTCAAATCGCAGATTTCCCATTGCAGCTTTGTCAGGATAGCTCCTTTTGTATCGAACCAGTGTACTATCCCACCCATTGGTGATTTTTGAACCAATGAATAGGAGGGAATCCGATCTCCAATAGCCTTGCATAAACCCTTCGATATCCGTTTCGTTCCATGCCATTACTTGCTTGTCCAATACTTCGCGGATCAATTTTTCGTCCAACGGATTGTGCTTACTTGCTTCCTTTTTCCCTGTTTGTTGGCAGGAAACTAAAAGGGTTAAGAGGCTTGCCATAGCAATTTTAAATGTCATGATTTTGGGATTGATGGATATAAATTTAACCAATCCAAATTTGCACATTTGCACATCAATAAATGGACTTTTCATGCGAAAAATTAAATTTTCATATTTACTCCCACATTTTATTGCCATAGCGGTATTCCTCTTGGTCACAATCTTCTTCTACAGCCCTATTTTTTTTGAAAATAAATCGTTGACCCAACATGATATTCAACAGTTTCAAGGTGGCAGCAAAACGCTGAGCGACTACCGTGAGGCAACGGGCGAAGAAGGTTTGTGGGCTTCCAATATGTTTAGTGGAATGCCCGCTTATTTGGTGAGCTTGCGCTGGAGCGATGGCCCAGTGGTATGGGTTAAGAAAATAATAAGTTTGTTTCTTCCGCATCCAGTCAATAATATTTTTATCGCTTTTCTCTGCTACTACATTTTGCTTTTATCGTTTCGAGTAAGGCCGTACTTGGCCATTGCCGGTGCTTTAGCCTTTGGCCTTTCATCTTACTTAATTATTGGTCTATCTGCAGGACATAACGCGCGCATCGGGGCCATTGCATTCATGCCTTTGGTTGTCGCTGGGATTCATTTGACTTTTTCAGGGAAAAAGATTTTAGGTTTTGGTGTCACAGCCATGGCATTGGCTCTTCACTTGCGCGAACACCATCCACAGATCACCTATTACCTGGTTTTGATAGTCGGTGTTTATGGATTGATACAACTTATCTATGCTATTCGCGCCAAGCAGATGCGTAATTTTTTTAAAGCCATGGCATTGCTCATACCTGCTGCGGCAATTGCTGTTGGAACTTTTTTCGGGCAACTTTGGGCAATTCAGGAATATGGGCATTACTCCAATCGTGGTCCATCAGAGTTAGTAAAGCCTAATTCAAAAATAGATGTGAGCGGGTTGAGTAAAGAGTATGCCTTTACTTACAGGTATGGTGTGCTGGAGTCAATGGTTTTGATGATACCTGATTTTTATGGAGGTGCCAGTACTAAATCATTTCTGCAAGATGAAAGCAGCGCAACCTATAAAGCCCTTGTCAATTCAGGTGATAATGAATTGTCCAATAAACTTGCTCCTTATGCATCATCTTACTGGGGCCCGCAAGATTTTTCAGGAGGTTCTTACTACGCAGGTGCTATCATAATTTTTCTTTTTGTAATTGGGGTTTTGTTTGCTGATGAAAAACATGTGTGGTGGCTGATTCCTATAAGTGCCTTGAGTTTAATGCTCAGTTGGGGGGATAGCTTCTCCTCTTTCAACTACTTCATGTTCGATTACCTTCCGGGCTACAACAAGTTTAGATCACATAATTTCGCCTTGGTGATTATTCTCTTTTCTATGCCATTACTAGGCATGCTTGGATTGGAAGAGTTTTTCTCAAAAGGAATTAATAAAGAGTCAAAGAAAAAATTATTAATCGCCTTTGGCGCAACGGGTGGTGTTTGCCTGGCACTTATTCTCTTTGCTGGGTTTGGTAGTTTTATCAAAGATGGTGAAGGCCAGCTTCCTGTGTGGTTTACAAAAGCATTAGCGGCAGATAGAAGGAGTTTGTTGCGTGATGATGCCTTTCGCTCATTCGCTTTTATTCTCTCCATCTTTATAATGCTCTATTTTAATGTGGGCAAGAAAATTTCGGAGATCGGCTTTTACGCTTTCTTGATTTTTATGATCACGATGGATATTGCCATTGTAGATAGACGTTATTTCTCCAAAGATAATTTTCAACGCAAGCGCGATAATTCATTTCTGGCTAACACACCTGCCGATGAAGAAATCCTGAAAGACAAAAGCTATTACCGTGTTTACAATTTACAGAACCCAATGGGGGAAGCAAAGACATCTTATAGCCATCATTCATTAGGTGGCTACCATGGTGCCAAGTTGAGAAGATATCAAGACCTCTATGATTCCTGTATATCCAAAGAAACACAGCAACTATTTACTGATGCGCAATCAGGGCAACTTGATTTTAGAAAATATAGTGTGCTAAACATGCTGAACGCCAAGTATATGGTGTATGGATCCGAGGCTGGCAATATTATTCCAAATCCAAACGCCAATGGTGCAGCTTGGTTTGTGAACGAAGTAGTATCAGTTAGCTCGCCTACAGAAGAATTGAAAGAAACAGGCGAGGTAGATACTAAATTGGTGGCTGTGATCAATGGCTACAAGACTACAAGCTTCCAGCAAGATAGTTTATCCAAAGTAGTTTTGAGTAAGTTCAAACCCTCTTATTTAAAATACGAATCAGAATCTTCTGCGGATGGATTGGTTGTGTTTTCAGAAATTTATTATCCAAAGGGTTGGCATGCATGGATCGATGGCAAAGAAGTTAATCTGCTACGAGCAAATTATCTTTTACGCGCTTTGGAAATTCCAGCAGGAAAACACGTGATTGAATTTAAGTTTGAGCCGAAGCCATATGTTGTAGGAAACAAAGTAACGATGGCTACTAGTTGGATGGCGGTGGTTGTTTTACTTGGATGTTTGAGTCTGGCCATAAGAGACCAGATTAACAAGTAATCAATGGATTTGATTGATTGGTTCCATGCTCTAACCTAGCTTTTCTTTCATTCTAAGAACAGATCGCTCTAGTGTGAACTTCTCAAGCCCATCAATAGGAATCCACCTAACATCATGGGATTCTTCGTTTACAACAATGGGTTGATTTATATCCGCTTCTAAAAGATATCGAATATCATAATGTTGGTGTTCTGGAAAATCTTTTCGTGCAGGGATGGTGTGGATGTCGATATCGAAGATGGTTTCATTAATCTTAAAATTATTCAAGCCTGTTTCTTCCTCCGCCTCACGTAATGCTACGCTCAATACATTTTCATTTCCATCTGCGTGGCCACCAGGTTGCACCCATTTATTGAGCTTGGCATGATGAACTAAAAGGACTTGATCCTTATTTTGATTAATGACCCAAGCAGAGCCAGTGATGTGACCCGGGAGATGTGTGCGTTGAAAGGCATCGTTACTTTTTAGCAACTCCAGGCATCGTTGGACAAAATCTTTTTCTTCAGAGAAAGGAGTCTGGTAGGAGTCAAGTTGTTGAATGAGTTGGGTTCTCGTCATGCGGGAATGTTAATAGTTATCAGTTAATAGTAACAGTGAGCAAACCAATAACTTTTAACAAATAACTTATCACTGAATAACAATCGTCACCTTATTAAATTTCCCTTCCTCCAGCTTCCCAACCTTCTCTCCGCCACCCGCATTGTCTTTATCTTCTTTTTTTACTAGCACAAAATACGGAGCAGCTTTTAGTTTTTTGAAACGAAAGACGCCCTTGGCATCGGTAACACCAGCCGCCACGGCATTTTTTTCTTGCGTATAATTCTCTTCGCTTTCAAATAGCTGGATAGAAGCCCCCGCCACTGTGTTGCCCACTTCATCGCGTACCGTAATCGTCAAAGATGTATTGATGAACTGAACGGGGCTGTAGGTGAAAGAAAAACTAATCAGAGAAACGAGAATGACTGCGAATGATAGCTTCATAATTGTGTGTTGATATTTTTTAATTCCTTGAGTCTTACTTTTGCCTAGCCCTAAGTCCTAAGTCCTAATGCCTAAGTCCTAAAACTACCTCAACAGCACCACTCCACCTCTCTTCTCCTTAATCCCATCTTGAGGACGAAATGAGCTTTGGTATCTAATCACATAGGAGTAAGTGCCTCCTGGTAATGGCTGACCTGAATTGCCTCCATACCCACCATTCCATTTAAAATTTCTGTCTTTAGATTCGTAGACAATTTCGCCCCAGCGATTAAAGATGGCCACCTCAAAAGTATCAGTAATAAAGAAGCTGTAGACGAAGAAGTCTTTGTTGATAGAATTAACCGCATTGGCAGGCCTAAATGCATTAGGCCCCACAACAGTTGGAATACATTCGTTCAATACTTCTGTTTGATCTGTATTGGTGCAGCCAAATGAGTTGGTCAAATCGACAATGTAAATGCCTGCTTCTTTTGCTGGAAAGACCCGATTGATATTGTTCAGTACGCCTTTTGTTTTTTCTGACCAGCTATATTTTGAAAATGCGCCTGGATCCAAATCAGCTTCGGAGGTCAACGGATCTTTGTTATCAGGGTCATTGCAAATGATAAGACGATCTTTTAATTCTCCTTGGGGGAGAGGTGCTTTAATGATTTGGATTGTAGCACTCGCGCTACAGGTTGCTTTACTAACAGTCACTTTGTACGTGCCTTCTCTTGTTTCTTTTAAAGTAGAAGTAGTTTGACCGGTAATAACAGTATTGTTCAACGCCCAAGCATACCTTAGATTAGAGGCAGTTGTCGCTGCGGTAAGTGTGAAGCCTTTGTCATCTTGACAAGCTTGAGTGCCCGTAACGGATGCATCTACAGGCCCGCTTACTTGAACCAATTTAGCAGCCGAGCGGATTGTACATCCACTCAAAGCATCAAATATTTCAACGGCATAACTGGCACCGTCTTCAGTGAGTCCCAGAACTATTTGCCTTCCCAAGGCCAGCGAAGAACTATTTTTGTACCATGTATATCTAAAATTCCCTGCTGGTATTGCCGTTAAGGTCACTTGAGAAGAGCAGCCATCGGTCTGAGTAAAATTTGGAGTAATAGCGCCAGGAACGGTGACTGTAACACTTTGTTGTCCTGGGCAAACAGCAGTTGGGTCAGATACAGTATAGGTAACTGTTCCTGCTCCCCCCAACATTTGAATGGTTGGAGCATTTGTCGGTCCCACAATACTTCCGGATACATTAGTAGTCCAACTATAACTTGCGGCACCCGAAGCTGTAAGGGTAAGACAATTTTGAGATATGGAAATTATCGGTGCTGGTACAGGAGTAACAGGGACTGATTTAGTCACCGTACATCCTCCCACATCCTTTACTTCAATGATATAAGTGCCTTGAGGCAATGGTTTCGTGTTAAAGTTTGATTTAGTAGGCGAGAAGGTTGTTGGGCCATCTACGATTACTCCAGTTCCAGAGTTTGTTATTTGATATTGATTCAATTGCACTGGTGGAGTCGTTGTTACTGCGAGGGTTACAGGGTCGCAATTCAATCCAACAACAGAGGTATTAATCACATAAGGTGCGGGATCGGTTAGACCAATAGCAGAAGATATTGTGCAGCCAGAAATCTGATCAGTAACAATTCCCGAGATGGTTCCAGCCCTAACGCCTGGTAAATTACCAGTTGTGAAAGGTGCATTTTTGTCAAAGTCTTGATTACTAAATGATGGACCGCTAATGAAGTAGGAGTAAGGACCTCCTGCTGGTGTGGTTGTGTTAATGGAAAGATTAACTGTTCCGTCTGCAAGATTACAATTGGTTGGGTTTGTTCCTGTTAAAGTAAAGTCAGGCGAAACTTTTACGGTTATGACTTTATCATCTGTTACCGTGCAGGGGGGAGCTGTTGATGGAACAGGTGGCGCTATAAGTGTTACACCATAGGTAAGAACTACTGGTAGGCTAGTATCAACGGCCTGTGTGGTAGAAATGTTTCCATTAACAGCGCCATTCAATGTCCAAATAATGTCATTTGGATTACTCGGATCTGGGTCCGAGACAATTAAATTGTTTACTGCGTTGTTTTGACAGATAGTTATGTCAGGCCCCAGATTTAGAATTGGACGACCATCTCCAACAATTGCTCGAGCTTTCGATGTGCAGCCATTCGCATCCGTATTTGTCACTGAAATAACGGCTGGCCGAGTGATGGTGACAGTTTTGGTCGTTGCGCCATTTGTCCAAGCATACGCTGTATTAGGTAGATTACCAATGTTCGCATCCAATGTAACAGGGCCATTGCATAAAACAGATGCAGGGGCAACGGTTGGTGTGGGTGGCGATGGATTTATTGTGACTTGTTTAGTAATCTCGATTGGTGGTTTCCCTTCAGCAATTAGGCACCTGTTGTTGATTTGGAAAGTTACGGTATACGTATTTGGCAATAGTGGATCAGGCAGGGTATAAAAGTGCTTAGGTGAGAGTTCAGTACTTGTTGCGCCATCACCAAATGTCCAAAGGAAAGTATCAATCGCATCTGTGGGTGTACCAACAAACTTAGCTGTGTCTTTCTGGCAAAGACCAGTCACTGTAAAATCGGGTCCACCAAATGCATTGCCTTGTTGCTGAATAAAATTGGGAAGACCCAATTTACTTGTGCCAGGAGATAGTGTAGGTGGAGCACTAAAGTTAAATGAAGTCGGGGTGCTTATTTTATTTTCGTTGGCCTGAAATGAACCTAGTTGTGCAGCATTGTTGATCGCGATATAGATTTGCCCATCAGGTGCTAGCTGTAAAGCACCCAACTCTGCTGATCTTTGAATCGGGCTTGGCGGCACCAATACTGGAACTTTAATGTCTAGCGAATCTAGGTAGTACTCGTACACATAGGATGGGGATGGCGCACCTTTGATAGTAGCGAATAGTTTTCTTCCACCAGGGGAAAACTCAATGCCATACACCTGTCCGGTGGGCTGATTCATATCAACCTTTCTGTAATTGCGAATGGTACCTGTTGTATCGTTTAATTGAAAAAGTTCTATGATGTTGCTCGTGCCAGGAGTTGAGAGGGCAACAGCAAGATTATCTCTTGGCCCGAGCTTCATATAGCCTTCGCCATTCTCTTTCGTTTTAAAAGAATGAACAGAACCAATGTCAGAATAAACAGCTTCGCCAATCCCTTGGTTGGTTATTCGATAGGAACGAAACGTACTATTGCCATATTCATGGGCTATCAACCATTGACCATTAGATGTAATTCGCTCAGTACTTCTAGCGAAAAGCAATACGTTTTTTTGCGTAATAGCACCTTTACCACCATTTCCCTTGAGGTCGAAAATAGAGTAACGCAATTCGTTTAATGATGTACCTGTAACTACTTGAGTAGTGAAAATGTAATAGAGTGTCTCATCACCTGGAACCGGAACAATCAATGATGACTGTGCTGCATCTGGATCTCCAGCCAAATCATTGGCAATTGATGTGTTCGTTTTGTCGTATACATTTTTTCCATCTGTATAAAAAATAGCTTGGCCATTTCTATCGCACACAATCGCACAGCCTTCTGGGGCGTCCATTGCACTTTTGTTAATTATTGCACGTGGAGGAGGGGGAGTAGGTGGTGTGGTTGGGTTAAAATCTATACCTGCCTTATTGCCAAAATACCAAATGTTACTTCGTTGATCTTGTTTTCCATATTCTTTTACGTTCACGCCTCCATAAACAGAGCAACCCGTAGTTCCATCGGTGGCCACTACATAATAATAACCAGCCGAATCGGGAAAAAAAGTTGCGTTATTAGTTTTCAAGTCTGACCAAAGAAAAGTTGGCGTGCTTGTGCCGCCAGTTGTTTTTGCGGTAACGGAAAAGAGTGGTAGGCTGCTACAGGGTACTTTATTCGCAGGCAATTGGCACTTACAGGCGGTTGTATCTTGCACCAATTGAAGCTTTACAGTAAAAGCGGTAATTGTAATTGGCTTAGTAGTTGTCTTTTTCTGCCCTTGATAAAAAGCGGTAAGTGCAACATTGAATGTTTGTGCTTGCGCAAACGTGTGGACAGGGCTCCAAGCTTTTGATTTTGGCCCGCCATCTCCAAAGTCCCAGCTAAGACTATCGGCATTGGGTTTTACATCTGGAAAAAATGTGATGGGATTATTTTGGCAATTACCACCAACAGCCGAAGCGGTAGAAGTAAAATCAACGACCAAGTTAACATTAGACTGCGGCAAAAAAGCAGGAAACTGCGTGGCTTTAAAATCAATATTGCCAAAGGGGGCAAGGGTTTTAATTACTTCAGCGGCAATGGTATCTGTCTTTGTAAACTTTTCAATCAAAAATTCTCCAGTTGTAACTTGGTATAGGTGATAGATTGCACTATCAGGTGCCAACTGCAAGCCAAAACTTTTTGATATTGTTGCTGAAACAGCGCTTGACAAAACGGAAGAAAATATAGTAGTGGTTGATGTAGAATTTATATAGTCGTATTGAAGCACATCGGCTGGTATGCCCGGCTCACCTATCCTAGAGATGTAAAGATATTGTCCACCTTTTATGTCCCATTGGATGTCATACATGGATGGGCTTGTAGCTGTAATAACACCAGAATTCAGTATGTACCGATCAAAAGTAATCGCACCAGTGGTTGGATTGAAATTGAGAATTTGAGAGTCGTCTTTGGTACTTTGAACTGAAACCGCTAATTTTTTCAATTTGTGATTATATGAAAAATTAGAAACCGTAATTGGCAATGCTGCTGGTGGACCGCCAACTCCAGAAGAGAGTGTAGTTGTAAAAGTACCCGCAGTATAGCTAGCAGCATTGATCAATGTGGCTGAGTAATCAGCCGATCCATTTTGATGAGTCACTAGCCAATAATCAGTTCCGTTAAAATGTGGAATGACAATCATGCTTTCCGATCGATTGGCAAGGCCTGGCACTGCAGCGTTCTTGTTAGCAGCTTCAACCACACCTAGGCCAGGTTGGGCTGCAGCATTCCCTAATTGTGATAAATCAACAACGCTACTTGCAATAGAGCCACCCGTGGTAAAGTTCGCGCTGTTGGTAAAGATATAGTATTTGTCTGGCTGGCCAGGTACAGGGCAAATTACTGCTGGTTGGTTGGCCGAAGAGTTACCCAAGAGGCCAGTGCCATTTGGCATAGCAAGATGGCAACCATCATAGACTCTTGTACCATCGGTGTAGAACAAAAGATTGGCCGTTGCAGGATCTGTGGCTACAGCGCTCCCCCCAGTTCCAAACGGAATAGATTGATTAGTAACTGCCTGTGATTTATTTGTACCGCGATTGAAACGAATGCCATCTTTCGTGTTTCCAAAATACCAATTGTGTTGAGCCAAATTTTGCCCAACAGCTAAAGTGATATTGAAGAAAAATAGCAGACTTATTAAATATCTGGTTCTCATGATCTTTGTTTTTCGTTTCGCACTTTCCTTTCCACCATCTAAGTTATCCATACAAACTATTTAGCTCAAATTTAAAACGCTCAAACCACACTAAAGTATACAATTTGCGTGAAAATATCGTTAAGTAGGCTAGAAGATGTCTATTTGTTGATAATAACTTTTTTTAATGTCTTCCATCCGTTTAATTTGCTCTATTGAAAAAAGCTAAAATCTTATTGTTGATGCGTGGTGGTTCGCTAAGTCTGGTCTTTTTGTTGATCCTTTTGGCAAGCGGTTCGGTAACTGGTCAAGACCCTCAGTTTTCGCAATTCTATGCTGCGCCCTTATACCTTAACCCTGCTTTTGCGGGCGCCACCAACCAGAATAGGGTAGGCTTAAACTATCGCAACCAATGGCCGGCCATCGATGCTAATTTTAATACCATATCTGCCTACGCAGATTTTTATATTGAAAGCAAGAACAGTGGCGTGGGTATTTTAATCAACCGTGATAGGGAAGGTGTGTTGGGGCTTCAATCAACTAGTGTTGCACTTCAATATGCGTATGACCTGCGGATTGTAGAAGGGCTGTCGTTCCGTCCCGGTTTTCAAGTAGGTGTATATAATAGATCCATTAATTTTGATCGGCTTACATTTGGTGATCAACTAGATCCGAGTACGGGCAGGCTAAACTCTACTGCTTCTGCTGAAGGATTGAATACAGGTCAATCCAAATTCTTCCCCGATATTTCCATGGGCGGATTGTTTTATTCCAAAAGAGCTTGGTTGGGTTTTGCTGCTCATCATTTAACAGAACCAGATCAATCATTGGTTGGCTCACCCGATGTTTTGCCTATGAAGCTATCAGGCCACGCTGGTTGGAAGTTTTATTTGAAGCCAGGCGAGATGGGTGCAGGTTTTTATAAAAAAGCGCGTGAGAGAAGTATTGCCCCCGCAGTTCAATATCGTCATCAAGGCAGGTTCGATCAAATGGATGTGGGCATGTATTACACTTTTGAGCCGTTGATCATTGGTACGTGGTACCGTGGAGTTCCTTTCAAAAACTTAAATGGCATTGTCAATAATGAATCCATTGTGTTGCTTATTGGCTTCACAAAGAAAGGAACAAAAGATATTTTGAATATCGGCTACAGCTATGATTTCACCATTTCAAAATTGGGTGCAGGTAGCGGAGGCGCGCATGAGTTCAGCCTTGTCTATTCTTGGAACAGCCGCGACCCGCGCAAGCCAGCCAAAGATAAGCTGGTGATTCCTTGTCCGGATTTTTAGGTTTCATTATCTAATCAATCTTAGTGAAGGCGAGATTAAAGACTACTCCTCTCCACTTCCCCCAATCTTACAAACATCATCCATCCCTAAGTGCATCAGGGCATCGCCCGCATTTACAACGGGATTGTTATTAAGTCCAACCACGTAGCCAGTGGAAGGTGATTTGATCTGTTCTTTGAATTCACCAAACGGGTCTGTCAAGTTGCCAATGATTTGTGATTTATGAACGAGATCACCACAGTTGATTGTCGGTTGGAATAATCCTGCGGTGCGTGCCCGTGCCCAAGCCGAACTCCATATAATCCTGTTTTCTTCCTTCGGCTCAGGTGCCCAGTCTATCATTTTTAAATGTTTCATTAATCGAAGTGTGCCATTGACACCTTCTTCAATGGCATGCTGATCCATACGCAATGATTCACCGCCTTCGTATACGATTATATTTTTTTCTTTCTTAGCGGCAGTTTGTCTAAGCGAGTGTGGACGAAAAGGAGAATCAATTGTAAAGGGCGCATGAAATGCCTTGGCGAGTTCTACGTTTTTCGGCTCCTGCATCACGCATCGCACTTGCGGATAATTGGTACGCATGGCACCTCCCGTGTGAAAGTCTACACCGAAATCAATATTTGGTATTATGTCGTGGGTCATGTGGTAGGCAACGCGAGAGGCGAGAGAACCTAATTTGCTTCCGGGGAAGGAACGGTTTACGTCTTTGCCGTCTGGCACTTCTCTTGAATAATTTAGAAAGCCGTAGACATTGATGATGGGCATACAAACTGTAGTGCCTCGCAATATTCGGTTATGACCAGCATCAATAATTCTGCGCACAATTTCCATCCCGTTGATTTCATCGCCATGCATCCCCGCAGTCAACGCCAATACAGGGCCAGGCTCTACTGCCCGATAAACGTAAATTGGCGTATCAATTTGCGTGCGTGAGGGCAAGCGAGCTATGTTAATATTTATTTCTTTGAATTCGCCTGGGCGGATTTCGTGCTCGGCTATTGTAATGGTGTTGGGCATATTGGGACTTAGGTCTTAGAGGTTAGGACTTCGGTTCTTCGGGGTCATCTAAACCGTCAATGGATTTGATATAAGTGTTGATCATTCTTCCTATAGTTTCTAATTCCGTAATTAATTGATCGAACTTTGTTTGTTCTATTAATTTACGGTTCATTGCTTTCTGATACGTTTTAAAATCCTCCAAACTATGTATCATAAATATTAATTTTAAGCTTTACCCATTTACCCAAAACTTTTGCCATGAGTTGGCTGAGACAATAAGTCCCAAGTCCTAATGCCCAAGCCCTATTTATGCATTGATTTTATCTTTTTGAATTTTTTTCTTTCCTGCATGTTTCTCCAGGTACTCAATGATCTTTCCCCCAATATCCACTTTGGTAGCACCTTCAATGCCTTCCAAGCCTGGCGATGAATTCACTTCAATGATCAATGGCCCGCGTTTGGAAGGGAGCATATCAACACCCGCTACAGCTAAACCTAATTTTTTGGCCGCAATGATGGCTGCATGTTTTTCGTGGCGATCTAGCTTCACCACCGTTGCTGTGCCACCTCGGTGCAAGTTAGAGCGGAACTCGCCATCGCGCGCTTGTCTGCGCATGGCGCCCACAACTTCGCCATTCACAACAAATGCACGGATGTCTGCACCTTTTGCTTCTTTGATAAACTCTTGTACAATGATCCGCGCCTTCACTCCATGAAAAGCTTCTATCACCGATTGCGCTGCTTTTTCATTTTCGGCCAACACCACACCAAGCCCTTGTGTGCCTTCTAATAATTTGATTACGACTGGTGCGCCACCTACTGCTTCAATCACGCCTTCGGTATTTTTTGAGTAATCCATAAAAATGGTTTTGGGTAAGCCGAGGCCAGCGCGAGAAAGTATTTGCATGCTGCGCAACTTATCGCGCGAGCGGATCAATGCCTGCGACTCTACCGCAGTGAAAACTTTCATCATCTCAAACTGACGAACTACGGCCGCGCCATAAAAAGTTACTGAGGCACCAATCCTTGGAATAACGGCATCAAAGTAATCGAGCTTGCGGCCATTGTACCACACCATTGGATTTTTCTTTTCAATGAGCAACACACACTTCATGTGGTCAATGATTTCCACTTTGTGACCACGCTTTTCACCTGCTTCTTTGATTCGTTTGGTAGAATAGAGCTTGGCATCTCTTGATAGAATGGCGATGTTCATACCTCAGTTATTTTACTTTGAAAGTACAAATCTTTTTTAGTTACATCAATGAGGAAACGATTTCTTAATATCTTCCTTCCCAGCAAAACAGGAAATCGCAATTTCTCTCGATCACTTAATGTAAATTCGGCTCGAATTTTTCGATCGAAAATTTTAATGGAAGTCTTAATTACAAAGCGCATCTCGGCTTCACCAAATGAATTTTTTATTTCTCTTTGGGTAAATTTTTTGACTGTGAATTTCATTCCGGTAAATTCAGGGTGCTCTTCGTCTAGCAAAACAAATTCAAGTTTGCCATTTATAACCTCTGCCCGCGAACAATGAAGGCTACAAGTGTAAGCTCCCGTATCAATTTTTGCATGAATATTTTCCAAGCCTAGGCCAGGGAGGTCAACACGGTCAGATCGTCCTAGGGTTTGCATGAGAAGAAATCCTAAACTACTTTATTTTAGAAAATAAAAAAAGCCTCGCTCAGA
Source organism: Cyclobacteriaceae bacterium (assembly GCA_046155095.1). Classification (GTDB taxonomy): domain Bacteria; phylum Bacteroidota; class Bacteroidia; order Cytophagales; family Cyclobacteriaceae; genus ELB16-189. The sequence continues at coordinate 9,153 of JBJXEB010000121.1, read as the reverse complement.
TCTATCTGAACGAGGCTTTGTATTCTTTGATTAAAGGAACTTATCCTTTTGTGATTTTAAACGAAACGGAAGTATTTTCCCACTCCATTACAACATTGCCATCTTTTATGTTGATGGTGAATGTTTCAACGAATGCTGCAGTTTTGGAAGGTTTCACTTTTACACGAAGCACGTCAGCTTTGTCAGTATAATCGTAATGCCCCCATTTGATATCTTTATTAATGATAATTGTCCATTCGTTTTCGCCAGGGATAGTGTACAAACCATACTTTCCTTTAGGAACGGCTTGGCCTTCTATTTTTGCATTTGCACTAAAATCAATAGAGGTAGTTGCATTAGCGCCTGTTCTCCAAACTTCTCCAAATGGTACCAATGCACCCATTACTTTGCGGCCTTTTGCAGAAGGTTGATGATAGTCGACCGTCACGGCAACGCCATCGATCGTTGCAGAAGCTTTAGCTGGAGGGCTTGGCATTTTTTTATCTTGTGCAATTGATGCTGCCGAGAAGATAGTGGCTAGAAACAGAAAAAGGATTGATTGTTTTTTCATTTTGATAATAGTTTTTGTAAAAGATTTTTTAAAGTGAAAATGCCCTTCAGATTGATTTCAGAAAGGCATTTTCGAATTGTAAAGTAAATGTAACCTGTAAACTGATTAACTAACGGGCTTATTTGATAAATAGTTTCTGGAGACGAGGGTTTTTGTTACTCTGAGCTGTTAATTTTTTGTTAACAACTAATTCCAAAATGCTTTATCTATTGATGTTCAGTGAGTTTACTTTGAACACACGCTCAAAGTTTATTTTGTAAGCCTGTCCAACTTCCTCCGTTGTACACCTTCGTGTATCCATTAGATTTTAATATTCCTTTGGCGACACCACTTCGCATACCAGAGGCGCAGCAAGTTATGATGGCAACATTTTTATCTGCAAGCCTGCTTAAATTAGTTGGTAGTTGGTCAACAGAGATATTAATAGAACCTTTAATGTGACCTTGAGCATACTCACCGTTGGTGCGGACGTCTAAAATGATTGCTCCATCTTTTTTCAGTTGGGCAAAATCTATTTTTGGTCCCAAGCCGAATAGATTTAAGATAGATTGTGGCATGAAGAACTAGGAAAGAAGGAATAGAAAGATCAGGGGGAAGATTAGCCCTAGCAAAGCTAGCTTCCACCCACGAGCGCTAAAACTGGTGTCCCCTTTTTGAATGAACATACCCGTTAGAGCAATTACTATCATGCCAATCCCGAAAATATCTGAGTAATAAATCCACCACTTGCTTGTGTCTTGGTGGAGCTTAGTCATTTGGCCAAGAACTGGAGTAGTACGGTAACTTTCTATTTTGCCTTTGCCTGAAGTTAAATCGATGGTTACATCGCTGGTGGTGTAGGAGATTTTTAATTTTTCTCCATCTACATTAAACCTGCGCATGTCGCCTTCAATGCCTTGCGCTTTCGTAAAGTTTTTAACGAAAGCTTCGTTGATAGAATCTTTATGAACTATGGGAGTAGAAATTTCTTTTGAATCATACACGTATCTTCTAGGATGCCATGATTGACGGTGATTCAAGAATATCCCCGAAAGGGCAAAAGAGATGATCAATCCAACAAAGAAATAGGCAATGTCACGGTGGGTGTTGCGGGCGGTTAAACTCATGGGTATATTTTAAGGTTGCCGATTAGACAGCAGTTCGTATTGTTTTATTCCTGCTCTTAAAAAAACTATTTGCCAAAAGGATTTAAAGCATTGAGTGCGCGCTTACCTCCACCCATTTTATTCATCATCTTCATCATCTTGCGCATGTCTTCAAACTGCTTGAGCAATTGATTTACTTGCTGAATGGATGTGCCACTTCCTTTGGAGATTCTGGTTTTTCTGCTAGCGTTGATTTTATCTGGGTTCTCACGCTCTTCCAGTGTCATAGATTTGATGATTGCTTCCACAGGCTTGAAAGAATCATCATTGATATCCACATCTTTCATAGCCTTGCCCATGCCTGGGATCATGCCGAGCATGTCCTTCATGTTGCCCATCTTTTTTATTTGCTCTAGCTGCTTCAAAAAATCGTTGAAGTCGAACTGGTTCTTGCGCATTTTGGCATTGAGCCTCTTCGCTTCGTCTTCATCAAAAGTTTGTTGTGCTTTTTCTACCAAGCTCACCACATCGCCCATGCCCAAAATGCGACCTGCCATGCGATCTGGATAGAAGCGGTCTATAGCTTCCATTTTTTCACCTGAGCTAACGAACTTGATAGGTTTATCAACAACTCTTCTGATCGACAATGCTGCACCACCTCGTGTATCACCATCTAACTTAGTTAACACTACACCATCAAAATTCAATCGTTCATTAAATGCTTTTGCCGTGTTCACTGCGTCTTGTCCTGTCATGGAGTCAACGACAAACAAAGTCTCCGATGGTTTTAAAACCTCTTTCAACTTCGTTATCTCGTCCATCATTTGCTCGTCTACTGCCAAGCGGCCAGCGGTATCGACAATGACTATGCGGAAATTATTTTTCTTGGCATACTCAATGGCTGCTTTGGCTATCTTAACGGCATCTTTGTTTTCTGGCTCTGCATAGACTTCAACTCCAATTTGTTGACCCAATACTTTTAGTTGATCAATAGCGGCAGGGCGATAGATGTCGCAGGCTGTCAATAAAACTTCACGGCCTTGTCGCTTTAGATAATTGGCCAGCTTGCCTGAGAAAGTGGTCTTACCAGAACCCTGCAACCCTGCGATGAGAATAATGGCGGGACTGCCTTCGATTCGAATGTCCTCACTGGCTCCTCCCATGAGTTGAGTCAGTTCATCATTCGTGATTTTGGTAAGCAGTTGACCTGGGGAGATAGCGGTGAGCACGTTCTGCCCCATTGCTTTTTCTTTGATCTCGTCTGTTACGTCTTTGGCAACTTTAAAGTTAACGTCAGCATCGATCAGCGCCTTGCGTATTTCCTTGATGGTACTGGCTACATTGATTTCGGAAATGCGGCCTTGGCCCTTGAGGGTTTGAAATGCTTTTTCGAGCTTGAGACTTAAATTATCGAACATGGATGTTATTGAAAATTAGGGAGCAAAGGTAGCATGGCAAATGGAATCTAAAAAGTAGCTCGATTAAGCTTTAATAGCTATTTCCTGAAGCTCATTGAGGAGGTATTTTGCGCTGTTACAATTTGGATGTATAAATGATTTGCGCAAGAATTGTTGCCATTTAGATTCAATCATAGCCCATCATTCAATCACAAAAATCATAGTTTATTTTCCTGTTAACACGCTTAACTTAATTTTCGTCAGCCAACGTTTTGTATCAAGCGCAAAGTCTCCGTTCATCATCCAATCGTAGTAGGCGGGTTCGTCTTTAAATACTTTCAGTACAGATTTGCCTTTGTGTTTTCCAAAATTAAAGACCGCCTCGCCTTTGTCATTCTTGGTCATGCGGCCTGCCAAGTCTACTAAATCGGCAGCAGTGAGTTGGCTGAGTGTTTCTGCACTGTTGGTGATGGTGCCGATTTTTTTTCCCAGGCTATCAGTCACGTCTTGGTTTTCGTATCGTTCTACTTGTGCGAGCAATACATCCATCGTGGCTTGTGTATCTGCTTCGGCAGAGTGTGCTTTTTCTAGTTCACTGCCACAATAAAATTTAAATGCTGCTGAGAGGGTGCGTTTTTCCATCATGTGGAAGATGCGTTGGGCATCAATGATTTTTTTACGACTATAGTCAAAGTCTATCTCTGCTCTTAGAAATTCTTCTACCAACATGGGCATATCGAATTTTAGAATATTGAAACCAGCTAGATCTGATCCTTCAAAAAACTTGATGTATTCTTTTGCCACCTCTTTGAAAGTGGGTTTGTCTTTCACGTCTTCGTTGGTAATGCCATGAATGGCCGAAGACTCTGGGCTGATTGGTACGGTTGGGTTAATCAAATTGCTTTTACGTATACTTTCTCCGTTTGGCATTAATTTGATCACAGCAATTTCAATAATACGGTCTTGAGTAATATTTATACCTGTTGTTTCAAGATCAAAGAAACAAAGAGGAAGTTTTAGGTTAAGCTTCATTGTAAAGGTAATAGTGGTTAGGTACTATTTACGAGATTCGTTTGAAATGGAATCGTATTCTTAAGTGATGGTGGCGACAGCCTTATAAAATTGCCCTGATGAAATCCCGATCTTCTTCAATAGGTCTTTGGCAATAGCCAACAATAAAAGATTTTGATTGCCTGAAACCAGTATAGGAAATTTTTCACCTGTGCTCGAAACCAAAACCGTTTTGCCATCCCTTACTTCATGTAGAATAATTTTGTAGGGGATAGACTGTATATCGGTTCGTTCTTTACTCCCAATCGATTTTAATTTGGGGTCAGTTTCTGGATAAAATAGGGTTCCACTTTTTGGCGTGGCATCGGCAAACTTGATCAAGTCGGGTAATTCATTTTCACTGGCATTCGTCAATATTGCGACATGATGTTTGTAGCCCAGCATGGCTGGTGAGATAGGCGACTCTATAATAATAAGAGGAGCGCTTGGCGTGGACGTCAATTGGCCATTTGCAAAATGATCAAACTTGCGCTGATACATTTTTAAAATAGAAGTGATGATACTGGTCAGCTTTGATCTCTCAGAGCCAGTGATCACGATCCTTTGTTGATCACTACTTTGCTCGTAAATGGCTTGCGGAGTAAGCTCCATAGAATAAATTAATTGCTAAAGTAAAAGAAAATGTAGCGAATCAGAAAATTGAAGGTTGTTTAATAAATAATAAGTTACCGCTTTGGGATGCCATTTCACTCCAATTTTGTGCTGCAAACTGAAAAACAGCTAAGGTGCATGGAGAAAAACCGTCTATGCTTTTTTTAGTTAGGCTGCTTGCAAATGCGCTGATGGCAGGATTGTGGCCAATCAGTGCAACGTGTTGAAACTCGTTTTCGATTCCCTTTGTAATGTTAAGCATATCTTCTGAATGCGCGTTATATAGTTTGGAATGGGTGATTATTTTTTCATCGCTTAGAGAAAGAGATTCTGCCAGTAGTCTTGCAGTAGTTTGCGTGCGCATTGCTGGGCTAGAAAGTATTATGTCCAATTTTATTTTTTTACCATACAAGTATTTGCCCAATTCGGTGGCATCATTTTTTCCTTTGAATGTTAGTTCGCGTTGAAGATCTGTTTGGCCAACAGTTTTTTCAAGTGTCTGTGCATGGCGGATAAGGTAGAGATGACGAAGCATATTAATTTTTGATGTGAGATTTAAGATTTAAGAATGTAAGTCGGACTCCGTTCGGCCAGGGATAGGAGCGGAAAGCCCACAGCGATCCCGATAGCTATCGGGAGAGCGAGGACTTGTAGCGGATAGCCCGTTGCCCCGATTTTTATCGGGGCAGGCCGCATCAAAAAGAAATTAAAAACCTTGGGATGGAAGTTTATGAAACTATTTTTTTCAAATATAAATAGCGGATGGAAAGTTATTATGTCGAAGTGATCTGCCTTCATTTTTGTTTTCTATTTTTTGTTGCAAGATAATGTGAATCAAGCAAATGAGCCTTAAACAATAGATGTTTACTTCTTTCACATTTCAGTATAAATAACGAGCATTGAAGCGAGTGAAAATTTGTGGTTATAAAATTTTATTGATATTTGGGACTTTTAAAGGATAAAAAATGCCGAAGAACTTAGTCATTGTTGAGTCGCCATCGAAAATAAAGAAGATCGAAAGCTTTTTGGGGAAGGACTATAAAGTTGCTTCTAGTATGGGGCACATCCGCGATTTGCAGAAAGGCAACAAGGCGATTGATATCAAAAATGATTTTGAGCCTACTTATGAGGTATCGGTCGACAAGAAAGATATTATTAAGAACCTAAAAACGTTGGCCAAGGCCGCTGACATTGTTTACCTAGCAACTGATGAAGACCGAGAAGGGGAGGCCATCTCTTGGCATTTGAAAGAAGTGTTGGATCTTACTGATAAAAAAACACGCAGGATTGTTTTTACAGAGATTACCAAGAATGCGATTTTAAATGCGATCAAAACCCCACGAGGCATTGATATTAATTTAGTGAATGCGCAACAAGCTCGTAGGGTACTTGACCGCTTGGTGGGCTTTGAACTTTCTCCCATCCTTTGGAAGAAAATAAAAACAGGGCTTTCCGCAGGGCGTGTGCAATCTGTGGCGGTGAAGTTGGTAGTGGAACGTGAACGCGAGATAGAAAAATTTGATACGAAATCTTCTTTCCGTGTCAATGCTATTTTTGATTTAGGAAAAGGCAAGCAGTTAGTAGCCGAGCTGGGTGAAAAATTCCCTGACGAAGAAAAGGCTTTAGAATTTTTAGAGTCTTGCAAAAAAGCAAAATTCGCTATTGATGATTTGATTAAAAAACCAGCGAAAAAATCTCCTGCACCTCCGTTCACTACCTCTACCATGCAGCAAGAAGCTGGAAGGAAATTGGGTTTCTCTGTGGCACAAACAATGTTGGTGGCACAGAAATTATACGAGTCTGGTAACATCTCATACATGAGAACAGACTCTGTCAATCTTTCCAACGAAGCCGTGGAAGGAGCGACCAAACAAATCACCTCGGCCTATGGAAAGGAGTTTGTTCATCTAAGAAAATACAAAAGCAAATCAGAGAATGCACAAGAGGCTCACGAAGCCATTCGCCCTACGGATTTTGCATTGATGGATCCGGGCATGGATCGCAATGCAAAACGATTGTATGAATTGATTTGGAAACGTGCTATTGCTTCTCAAATGGCCGATGCGGAATTGGAACGCACAACAGCTACTATCAGCATCTCAACCAACGATAAAAAATTGACTGCATCGGGCGAAGTGGTGAAGTTCGAGGGCTTCTTGAAAGTGTACATGGAGTCGAAAGACGATGAGGAAGAAGATGAGGAGAGCAGCAAAGTATTGCCTCCACTAAAAGTAGGACAAGCTTTGGATTTAAGTGAATTGACAGCCACTCAGACATTCACGCGTCACCCTGCACGCTACACAGAGCCAATGCTTGTTAAAAGATTGGATGAACTAGGTATTGGCAGACCATCTACTTACGCACCAACTATTTCGACCGTACAAAAGCGTGGCTATGTAGTGAAAGAAGCGCGTGAAGGAGTGGAACGGAAATACAGAACACTTCACTTGATTAGCAATAAGATTACTACAAAGACAGAGACAGAGATAACAGGAGCTGAGAGCAATAAACTTTTTCCTACCAACATTGCGATGATCGTAAATGATTTCTTGGTAGAGCATTTTCCTGACATCACCAATTATTCTTTCACGGCACAGATCGAACAAGAGTTTGATGAGATTGCCAATGGAAAATTGAAATGGCAGAAGATGATCGGCTCGTTCTACAAGCCTTTTCATAAGACCGTTGAAAAAACAGAGTTAGTTGAAAGATCGTCCGTACAAAATAGAGCGAAGGAATTGGGTGTTGATCCTAAGACAGGAAAAAATGTGTATGTGAAACTCGGAAAATTTGGTGCATACATTCAAGTAGGAGAGAACCCCGATGACAATGGAGGTGAGAAACCAAAGTTTGCCAGCTTGCGCCCCGGTCAGTTTATTGAGAATGTGACGCTAGAGGATGCGATGGAGTTGATGAAGATGCCGCGCAGTTTGGGTGAGTTTGAAGAGAAACCCGTAGTGGCCAACATCGGCCGCTTTGGCCCATACGTGCTTCACGATAAAAAATTTGTTTCCATACCAAAAGGGGAAGACCCGTACATCATTACTCCTGAGCGTGCCGTAGAACTCATTCAAGCAAAGCGCGAATCAGACGCCAACAAAACAATTAAATTATTTGATACTAATCCCGACATCCAAATTTTAAATGGTCGCTTCGGCCCATACATCAAAGCGGGAAAGAAGAATGTAAAAATTCCGAAAGGAAAAGAGCCTGCTGAATTGACATTGGAAGAGTGCGTGACGCTTGCGGAAAATGCGCCAGAGAAGAAGGGGAGGTTTTTTAGGAAGAAGAAGTAGAATGAAGGTAAGTGGTAAGAGGTATTTGGTAAGCGGTGGTCAGTTACCGATTACCATTCAACTCCAAACTACAAAATCACTCAAATCTTTTCTCTTCAACTTAGGCACATACGTTTCCTCTGCTGCGTAGCCTACAGGGATCAACAGAAATGGTTTTTCGTTTTCTGGCCGATTTAAAATCTTGGTTAGGAAATTTAAGGGGCTTGGTGTATGAGTCAAAGCCACTAGACCTGCATGGTGAATGGCAGCAAGCAATAATCCACAGGCAATCCCTACGGATTCATTCACATAATAATTTGTCTTCTTAGAGCCATCGGGGAGTAGATCGTACGATTTCTTAAATACAACAATCAAGTAAGGGGCTATTTCTAAAAATGGCTTTTGCCAATCGGTTTGCAATGGCTGTAGGTCAGCTATCCATTCATCGCTCATGCGATTTTCATAACTTACTTTCTCTTCTTTTTCCGCTTCTATCCTGATTTTACTTTTTATTTCGGGATTGGAAACCACGCAGAATGTCCAAGGCTGTTTGTGAGCACCTGATGGTGAAGTTGAAGCTGTAAGAATTATTTTTTCAATTACTTCTTTCGGTACTGGTCTGTTTGAGAAATCTCGTACTGATCTGCGCTGGTTCATTTTGCTATAGAACTCATCACTTAAAATAATCATCTCTTCTGGAGAGTTGGTTTTCCCTTTGAAGAACTCGAAAGGGTACCCATTTATTACTTTAACTTGCTGCATGGATATATTGACTTAATGTAAGATCAATCAGTAAATAGAATGAATTGATATTTGTAAAAATGTATTTGCCAAGACAAACGAGTGAGTAATTGGATGCCGTAGATCTTTTAATTCAATTTTTCAGATCATTTTTCATGTCGCTGTCTTAACACTTTCTCTACATCGCTAAGCGTGAAATTTTTTGCTGCCAGTAATACAAGATAATGATACATCAAATCAGCGGCTTCGCCAAGGAAGAGTTCTCCGTTATTATCCTTGGCTTCAATCACTAATTCAACTGCTTCTTCTCCTACTTTTTGCGCTACTTTGTTGATCCCTTTGCTAAGTAATTGGTTAGTGTAAGAATTTTCTATTGGATTCTTTTTTCTGTCTTGGATTATCGTTTCTAAGAATTCAATTCCATTTACCTCGTTTTTTTCGTT
>JBJXEB010000120.1:0-21537 GCA_046155095.1 Cyclobacteriaceae bacterium | reverse complement strand
ACAAAATTATTCCAGCAGAGTTGATCCAATCATGCCCTAATTTTTTGAAAGAAATGGTAGGCGTAGATGTTCCGTTTGATATCTATACGCACATCTCAGGCATTGACCTTATCCGTGATAGCGATGGATCATTTTATGTATTGGAAGATAATTTGCGAACGCCATCGGGCGTGTCGTACATGTTGGAGAATAGGAATATGACGTATCGCATTTTTCCTGGTCTGTTGCCTAAGAACAATGTGCGATCAGTAAAAGATTATCCTGATCTGCTCTTAAAAAATTTATTGGCCTTGTCCAACCGACAAGTGAGCAACCCTACCGTAGTGCTGTTGACTCCTGGTATTTTCAACTCTGCTTATTTTGAACATACTACGCTCGCTCGCTTGATGGGTGTGGAGTTGGTGGAGGGCCGCGACTTGGTAGTGCATGACACAAAAGTCTTTATGAAGACTACCGCAGGCCTTAAGCAAGTAGATGTGATCTACCGCAGGGTAGATGATGAATTTTTAGATCCGCTTGTTTTCAACCCAACAAGTATGCTGGGTGTCTCGGGCTTGTACTATGCTTATCGCGCGGGCCATGTGGCTATCATCAACGCACCAGGTAATGGCGTGGCCGATGACAAAGCCGTATATACCTACGTGCCGAGCATGATTAAATATTACCTCAACGAAGAACCCATTTTAAAAACCGTTCCTACTTACTACATGGACAATCGGGAACATTTCGATCACGTGTTCGGTGAAGTAAGAAAAATGGTGATCAAGAAAACAAATGGAAGTGGTGGCTATGGCATGTTGATGGGGCATGATGCGAGCGACCAACAAATTGCCGATTATAAATTAGAAGTGGAGAAAGACCCACGACAGTTTATTGCGCAGCCCATGATCCATCTTTCTTCCGTACCGTGCTTCATCAACAAAAAAATGCAGCCGCGCCATGTAGATTTGAGACCGTTCGCCTTATACGGTCCTTCAGGTATTGAAATTGTGCCAGGCGGATTGACGCGTGTTGCCTTGCGCGAAGGTTCGCTGGTTGTTAATTCATCGCAGGGCGGAGGGAGCAAGGATACGTGGGTGCTAGGTAGTTAACTTAAGATTTGAGATGTTAGATTTAAGATTTCATGCTTACAGATTCATCCATCAAAGCCCAAGTCTAACTTTAAACGTGAACCCAAAATCTAACCTCTTAAATCTTAATTCTTAAATCTAAAAATGTTAAGTAGAGTAGCTGATTCTGTTTTTTGGATGGCTCGTTACCTCGAGCGAACAGATAATTTATTGCGTGTGTTGCGCACCGATTACATTGCTTCACAAGATGAATTGGTAGATTACAATTGGCAATTGCTGGCCGATACATTTGGAGATGTGCCCAAACAGAAAATGTCCATGAGTTCGTACCGCGATGCGCTGCATCATTTGGTACTAAGCCGCCAACATGAAAGTTCGGTGTTTAATAATATTGTTCGCGTGAGAGAGAATGCACGCTCAGTGCAAGATTATATTACCAAAGAGTTGTGGCAGTCGCTAAACGATTATTATCATCGTGTGCGCGATCCGCAAACGGAGAGTTTAATTAACCGCAATGATCCTGTTACAGCTTTTGATATTTTACTCCGCGAGAGCATTATTTTTTATGGTACGGTAGACGTAACAATGAGTCGTGGCGAGGGGTACACTTTTCTTAACTTGGGCAAATACCTAGAGCGAGCCTTGCAAAGTATAGATACATTAGAGTTTAAGAGAACCCAAATGGCAAAGTCTGATAATGAATCTATCTATTGGAAGTATCTGTTGTATGCTTTGTCAGGATATGAGTTCCATACAAAATTTTATAAGAATGCATTGCAGACAGAGGAGGTCATACATCAAGTTCTTTACAATTTGCAATTTCCTCATTCGGTAGGTTATAGCTTGGCGCAGATGGACCGGTATTTTCAGCGCTTGAAAGATTTTTCTCACCCCAGTCACTTTACTGAAATTGATCAGTTGATGAAACAACTAATCAGTACCATTCAAGAGTATCAAAAGGAAAAAGGTGCATCGGTAATAGAAAAACTGATCCCTGATCTCCGCTTGCAATTCACCAATCTCAACAATCGACTGGCAACTTTGTATTTTGGTTATCCTAGTATTGTGACAAGTTGATTCAGCATCATTATTGAAAAGTACGCGATGCGAATTATTATATGGTCAAAGTCATACTTCGTAATTCGTACCTCGTTCCTTTAACCTGAAACTGGTAACCAAAAATACAGATAGAAACGTAAACATGCCCCTATTCTACATCCACCACCGCACTCATTATCATTATCGCAATTGGGTGGTGGACTCTGCAAATCAGATTAAACTGTATCCCATAGATGATGATCGGCAACGAGTGTTGGAGCATCGATTGGTTATTTCTCACAATCCCCAGACGCACATCATTAAAGATTATTTTGGAAACAAAACTGGCTTTTTCTCAATCATCCAGCCTCATCGCGAGTTATCGATAGAAAGTTTTCTTAGAGTGGAGATGATCAATAAGCCGCTGCCGCAGAGAAGTGCCAGCGCAGAAGTTTGGAAATTATTTTCAGATCAGAATTTTCAAGTAAAGTGGCACGATTACCTCCATGCAGAAGCCACCCAAAGCCAACAAGAAGTGGAAGGCATTGTTAGCGTCAACCAAGATAAACATCCATTGGATGAATTGCTTCACCTTTCTGATTTCATTTATGAAAATTTTGAATACAAGAAAGGTGTGACCACCATTGAGACAGACATTGATGAACTATGGAGATTGAAAGCAGGTGTTTGCCAAGACTTTGCACACTTGCTATTGTATATGATGAGGCTGCGCGGTGTGCCATGCCGCTATGTGAGCGGGTACATTTGCCCAGGCAATAGCGAGTGGCGAGGGGAAGGCGCAACGCATGCGTGGGCAGAAGCATGGCTGCCAGATGTAGGTTGGGTGGGCATTGACCCCACTAATAAATGCCTAGCAGGCGAGCGGCACGTGCGCTTGGCCGTGGGCAGAAATTTTAGCGACTGCACGCCTGCCAAAGGAACTTACAAAGGCTCACTCGAACATTTGTTGGAAGTAACGGTACAGTTTAGCTCTTCAACTTTTTCGGCCGATCAGTTACTGCCCAAAGAAGTTTCGCCTGAGCAACAAATGCGTTTTAAGCAAGGCGCATTAGAGTCGTATGAGATATTTATGCAAAGACAACAGCAGCAGTAGCCAGCTATGATATGAGTGATTTCCCAATCCACAAGCCAAGCCCTAAGGATGGTGTAAAAACGCCAGATGAAGCAGTCTTAAAGATTAGGTACTCTTCTTTTGAAAATCTCTATGTTTTTAAGCAAGGAAGGCAGGTAAGGAGATTTGAAGGTGAAGAGAACAGAATTACAATCGAAGAACTTTACTTAAGGGAAATGAAGGACGCGATTGTTGTACACAACCATCCTCATGGATCATCTTTTTCTATTGAAGATGTGCAGGCAATTTGCTCTTATGATGCTAAAGAACTGATTCTGGTTACAATGGATTTTATTTACCAAATCAATAGACCGGTAAATGGATGGGGAATAGATTTTTCGGAGGATAAAACGAAGAGACAATATGAAGAAAGCCAAGCCCTTGCAGAAGATACTGCAATGAAGGCGATAGCTAGAAACGAGATTAGCCTTCATGAAAAGGATGTTGAAATTATTCACTACATTTGGATATCTTTTTTCATACTTAACGATGTGAAATATGTCAGAAAAAAAATCATATAACTTTAAATCAGCTTTCGATGATCGAAGTCTTCCTGTTAATGATTTGTCTGCAGAAAGGATGGCAGAAATAGAGAAGGCTTTAATGCCAGAGTTGCTTAGTAAATTGAATAGGCTGCGTGAAAAAAAACCAAGTTTATTTAGAACGCTCCTTGAAAAATAGAAGTGGGATGATTTGCTTGAGCTGTTATTAAGATAGCCACTTTTTGATTTGCTCTTCCGTAAGATTGCCACCGCAAACAATAGTCGCCACCGTTTTATTTTTGAAATCATTTTTGTTTTCTAAAATGGCTGCTAGCCCAACTGCACCTGATGGTTCTACTACTAGACCTGCATGAATGTGTAATAGCTTCATCGCTTCAATGATGCTTGCTTCGCTTACCAACATCCCGTCATCTGCCAATCCTTTCATGTCTTCCAATGCTTGAGCGATAGGGATGCGCACACCAATACCATCGGCAATAGTGTTGATGTGCGAATGCGAGATTAATTTATTTTCTTTCCAAGATTCTACCATCGCGGGGGCACCTGCGGCCTGAATGGCGATGGCTATAGTACTTGGACTTTTTTCTTTGAACACACGCGCTACTCCGTTGAGCAATGCACCATTTCCCAGGGGGATTAAGATTGAATCAATGTTTGAAAATTGCTTTGTTAGCTCTAGTCCAATAGAACCTGCACCTGCCAAAGTTTCAATATCCAAACCATCTTCCACAAAACGCAAATTCTTTTCTTTAGCCACTTGCTTCGCCATGGACTTGGCCGCATCAAAATCTTCTCCACTCAAAATTACTTCCGCTCCCAAACTTTGCATGCGTTCTATTTTCAGCGGGTTGGCTTTCGTACTAGCGTACACAGTTAGTTTTTTATTGGCCTTGCGACAAGCATACGCCATTGCTTGTCCGAAGTTGCCTGCACTTGCACAAACCAATTCATTTTCTTTTGCTTGCGAAACTAAAAAATCTGCCCCGCGCCCTTTGAAGCATCGGATGGGATTGATGGTTTCTACTTTCAATAAAAGTTTACAGCCAAGTAAATCGCTCAATGGCTCATGGAGAAACTGTGGGGATTGAAGAAAGACAGGATCAATAATTTGACTGGCTTTTTCTATCGTGTGAATGTCAAGACGATGGGAAATCATTTGAGTTAAATATTTTTTATCATGGTAATAAGTTGATGTTGCATTACTTGCTTGAAGCCCGGTATTTTTTCATAGCCCAAATCTGTATAAAATTTTTCTAAGTAGACATGTGGATCGAGGGTCAATTTTTTAACCTTCTTTTCTTTAGCAATCTTTTCTAATTCTTGTACAACTCTTTTCCCAACCCCTGTGCCTCTAAAATCTTTACCCACAGCGATGCGTGATAAAGTGCCCGTATTTCCTTCGATAGTCAATCTCCCGCTTGCAATTGGCTCTGGGCTATTGACTTTGTACAAAAGTAAATGGATGCTACTCTCGTCCTTGCCATCCAAATCCATTTGCTCTGGTATCCCTTGCTCTTGGCCAAATATTTCGCGCCTCATTTTTTGAATGATCCTGATTCCATCCAGATCGCTAGCAATGACGATTGTTACATTATTCATTCTTCAAAAGAGAGTCGAGCGAATTGATGATATTTTGAAAACCCGGATAGGCATTATTACAAAGGATAACCAGAGTTTTGTTTTGATCAATATAACGAATTATCTCTGTTTTATAACCAGGATTATCACCCGTGTGCAATACGGTGTGGCCATCGTCTTTAATCTCCCAACCAAATCCATAATAGGAGATAGAATCATTTTTAAGTTTAGTTGGAGCGAACGCTTCAGTCAATGTTTCTTTTTTTACCAGTTGTTCTGTGTATAATGCTTGATCCCATTTCAATAAATCAGTAGCTGTTGAGCTGATCCTTCCTGGCCCTTTGCGATTGCCCAACCATATCGTGTAATTGGATGAGGGGAATGAATCGGCTCGAACGAATCTCTTCTTTTCTTCAACATAGATATGACCCAATGCAAAGTTTTCAATTCCTTTTTTTTCTTCTAAACTGCGAATGTTGGTAGAAGTCATTTTAAGAGGAACGAAAATTTGTTGTTGACTCATAGTTATAAAATCTTTTCCAGAGGCTTTTTCAGCAATGCTGGCAAGCAGCACATAACCCGTGTTGCTGTATTCATATTTTGTATTGGGCACAAATAATTTTTCAGGATGATATTTCTCTAAGAATTCGATGATATCGTTATTGTTGGCCACTTTGGTTTTGTCCCAATGAGCGTCCATGATGGCTTGGTAATCAGGCAGACCTGAAGTATGGTTTAACAAATGTCTGATTGTGATGTTTGGATAGGGGAGGTGAGGAATATATTTCTCCACTAGGTCATCGTAGTTTAGTTTGCCTTCTTCCTTCAGCATCATAATGATCATGGCAGTAAATTGTTTGGAGACAGAAGCCAATTCGAAAAGGCTTGCTGTATCCAAAGTTGTTTTCGTTTCAAAATTGCGAAAGCCAAATGTTTTATGATAAATGGAATTGCCTTTATCGGCTAATAAAACCACGCCACTGAAATCTGGATAGGTAGCCATAATTGAATCTGCTCTTTCTGTAAATGACTTGGCAACAGGCGGCTTTGCCTTTGAGCTGCATCCACAAAAAAGAATTGATGCAAACAAGATGGAATAGAGTAGTTTTACAAAGGCATTCATTATTTTTGAGTTTATATTTTTGAACTGGACTTAGGCAAAACAATGAAACAAATGTCAGACTGAGTTTATCGAAGTCAATTCGGAGCCGGAATTGTCAGTTTTCGACAAGCTCAAACTGACAATTCTATTTGTTTTGCGTAAGTCCAGTTTTTGAAGTAAATCTAAATTTTCACCATTTGCAAGACGCATCCATTATATTCCAGTATTTTCCTGATTTGAGCGAGAAGCAAAAGAGCCAGTTTACACAACTAGGCTCACTGTATAAGGACTGGAACGAAAAGATCAACGTAATTTCCCGAAAAGACATTGATAATCTGTACATCAACCATATCCTACATTCTCTTGCTATTGCCAAAGTTATTCAATTCGAACCCGAAGCTTCCGTATTAGATGTAGGCACAGGCGGAGGTTTCCCAGGCATTCCGTTGGCTATCCTTTTCCCGAAAACAGAATTTCATTTAGTGGATTCCATCGGAAAGAAAATAAAGGTAGTGAATGAGATTGCTCAATCCATTGGTTTGGAAAATATGAACGCAGACCAAATCCGCGCAGAGGAGATAAAAAATAAATATGATTTTGTTGTGAGCCGTGCCGTTACACGCATGAAAGAATTTTACGATTGGGTACAGCACAAAGTAAAGCCTGAATCAAAACATTCGCTCGACAACGGAATCTTATATTTGAAAGGCGGTGATTTAGAAGAAGAGATGAACGAAATGAAAAAACGTTACAGTATCTACGAACTACCTGATTATTTTAAAGAAGAATTTTTCCTGACAAAGAAGATTGTTTACATGCCGATATACAATTAATAGGCAGTAGGCACGGGCAATAGGCAGGATTTATTTTCGATTAAACTTGTTCCCCCAAATATAACCCTGCATAGGTAGCAGTTATACAGAACAGCAAACTCCCGACAATGTAAATCACTGTCGACAAATGAAAACTATTTTGTAAAAGTGTAATTGTTTCTGCACTGAAAGTTGAGAACGTACTAAAGCCGCCACAAAAACCAACTGTCCAAAACAATCGTGCTTGCGGTGAGATGATTTGTTTGTGATCGGCCAAGCCAATGACAAAACCTAAGATAAGACAGGCGGCAATATTTGCGGCTAATGTGCCATAAGGAAATTGTTGACTATGCAATGAACTAATCCATTTGCCGGTAGCAAACCTTACAACACTACCTAACCCACCACCTAAGAAAATGTAAAGTAAGTCGCGAGTCATTTAAAAGGGAGAGCTTTTTTTAACCACAGAGATCACAGAGACATCCTCTGTGATTCTCTGTGACTCCTGTGGTTATTTTTTTTAGACTGAATAATGCGTAACCCCCGGCACAGCTACTGGATAAAACCCTTCAGAGTCTGGCAAGATGGGGGGTGTGGCATTGAAATCAAATTGAGAAGGCATGATGCTAATGCCCGAGTTGATTGCTTTGTCCCAATCAATTACTTGCCCACTGTACGTGGCCATTCTGCCCAATATGGAAGTCATCGTACTCCTTGCACCATTTTCAGCATCAGCGAATTTGTATTCCTTTTTCGCAATGGCCTCAAACAGTTCATCATGTTCGGTTTGATATGGATTGTTTTCTTTCGTTTTATCATATTGGTAAATCACTTTCCCTTTTCTATCAGTGATGTTGGCCGCGCCACAATAGATATTTCCCTTCGTGCCCATGATCTGTTCGTCCACTTTGCTCATGGTGCCTTTGATGTGGCGGCACTGACTGTTGAGTACACTGCCATCGGCATATTGAAACTCTACATAGTGATGATCGAAAATTTCGCCAAACTCTTTGCCCTTGCGCACCTCTCGTCCTCCCATACCTTGTGCCTTCACGGGGTAGCTGCCTTTGAACCAATTGACCACATCAATATTGTGAATGTGTTGCTCGGTGATATGATCGCCACACAGCCAATTAAAGTAGTACCAGTTGCGCATTTGATACTCCATTTCTGTTTGTGCGTATTTGCGCGCATTCACCCACACGCCCTCATTGTTCCACCACGCCTGCGCGGAAACAATTTCACCAATCATTCCTTCTTTAAGTCTTTTATACAATTCGCGATATGAATTTTGATAGTGACGTTGCAAGCCCACCACTACATTCAATTTTTTCTGCTTGGCCACTTCAGCCATGTCCAACACTTTTTTGATACCAGCAGGATCGGTGGCCACGGGTTTTTCCATGAATATGTGCTTACCTTGGTTGATCGCTTCTTCAAAATGGATTGGTCTAAAGCCAGGCGGTGTGGTCAAGATTACTACATCGGCCAAAGCAATAGCTTTCTTGTATCCATCAAAGCCCACAAATTTATTTTCTTCTTTTACAGCCAATTTCGCTTTTACATTTCCTGCCGTGCCCGACCAGTCAGAGAGATCATCTGAGTTTAGCGCTTTGTAGCAATCATCCAATCTGTCTTTGAAGGCATCAGCCATCGCTACCAATTTTACATTTTGTTTGGTGAGCAATGCCTGCATGGCTGCGCCTGTGCCTCGGCCTCCGCAGCCGATCAATGCAATCTTGATGGAATCGTCAACGGAGTTGTTAAAAAAATCAGCTTTCGAAATCATGGGCAAACCCATGAGCGTAGTGGCGATGAGGGAAGTTTGCTTTACAAATTCCCTGCGAGATTGTGCGGATTCGGTTTTCATAGTATTGTTGAATAAGTTTATTTTTTTGAACTGAATTATAGAATTACTCTTTTAATTACTAAAGATGGCTCTCCAAAGTTATAAATCAAACCAATTTTACATTTTGATACAGCTAAATAATTTAATGTTTGGCTATAATGGTCTTCTGCAATCCCCCTTTGAGCTTTGGCCTCAACGATGATCTGATCGAATACTATAAAATCCGCATTATATTTTCGAGGCAGAACTGCTTTTTTGTATTGAATGGTATATTCCTTCTCTCGTTTATATGGAATTTCTCTCTCCTTAAGTTCATATTCCAACGCATCTTTGTAAACAACTTCCAAAAATCCTCTTCCGAGAATTCGGTGAACTTCCATTGCAATTCTGTTCAGTAAATAAGTTTCTTCTTGAAGAGGGTATTCATGTTGACCAAACTCTTTCATATTGATTCTGGTTAAAATTTCGGCCGATGATTTTTCGCCACAGATTCACAGATTTAAAATTAGGATAAAATCCGCGAAAACAATTGCCGCAGATTCACAGATAAATCTGTGACTGAGACCATCCCCCACTTGCCATTGGCTCTCAGATTACTTATCAAAAAATCTGTGAATCTGTGGCTATCAATTCTATTTCAAGTACAAGTTATAAAACTTTTCGATCTCTTCCTTGCTGGGCTGTTTGACCGGGCGCACTACGCGAAAGCCAACGAACATGCCTTCGGTAAGCCACCACTTGCTTTTGGGTATTTGCGGGTCTCGTTGGTTCCAATCTGCATTGGAAGCAATTCGATTGGAGCATCGCAGTTCAGTTGCTTTGTCGAGGTACGAGCCACCCTTTACTGTTTTTGGATATTTGGATGCGGGCGGATTGAGCGGATCTTTCGTTTCTATTTTGGTGAGATAGCTTGGATCATATTGGTCGATCGTCCACTCGCTCAGGTTACCAAGCATATCATAAAGACCAAAGGCGTTAGGTTTCTTTTCTCCTACGTGATGGAATTTCGAGTCGCTATTTTCTTTGAAGTAGCCATGCTCACCCAAAATTTTCGCATCGATGGCAATGGCGGGGGCATTTGCTTTGCAAGCGTATTCCCACTCGGCCTCCGTAGGCAAGCGAAAGAAAAAACCAGTCTTTGAATAAAGCCATTTGCAATACATGACAGCCGCAGTGTGGCTCATGCTGTTGGTCGGGTGCGTGGCATCGCGCCCCATGCCCCATGTCAGGTCAATGTATTGTGGTGTGGCACGTGTAACGCCATCAATCGTTTTGCTCTGCGGCAAGCGCGTGTCTTTAAAATATAAATCCCATTCGGCAAATGTTACTTCTTTGGCACCCATCCAAAAAGGCGATACTTCAATTTCCTTCACAGGGCTTTCATCGTTATCGGCCATCATGCTTTTGCTGCCCATCTGAAATTTTCCACTCGTAATGGCAGCCATCGTAAATTTTATAGAAGAACTAGAGATCGTTTGATCGTACGATTTGAAATCTTGTGCACGAAGCTGGATAAAAAGATGGATTACTAGCACGAGAAAAAGCGATCTCATCAGAAAATGGTTTTAGAATTTCAATTAACTCCTAGTCGTCAATAGTTCTTTGAATTCATTCACGTTCACTATTTGGACTTTAGGGAATTCAATAGTTTTGAGTATCTCAAAATGTCTATCATTTGTCACAATATAATCACTATTGCTCGCGATGGCACAATCAACAAATTTATTGTCATCGGCATCTTGTTTTATCAAATCCCAACGGAAATAGGGCTGAGTCAGAAAGTCGCTGCGCTACGTTCAAAGCCATACTTCTCAACTGCCTTTTCTAAATATTCGGTTAAGATTTCATTGCTCACACAAAGATTATAGGCTTCCTTTTGAAGATACTCATATACCCAATAATACTTGAAATGTGAAACAAGAGAAACCAATAGTACGTTGGTATCCAAAACGATGCGCAATGGTCTAGTCTTCACTGAGCCAGCTCTCTAATTCTTGTTCGGAAATATTTTTGGTGCGAACGGCTTCATTGGCGAGTTGAGTAAGTCTTTTCGCAAAATACTTTCCCAGCATTGATTTAATTTCCAACAATTCGGATTCATCTGGCTCAAAGGAGTACACTCGCAAAAGCTCTAATTGCAAGGGCGATAAAGGGAACACAGTGGATTTCATTTTTTTTAATTTCTATTGTAAATGTACAAATTTTTATTCTATCGTGGATTTGCAGCCTTACCCTTTTTTTATTTTGCTCAGTTCCAATTTTTGAACTACATTTCACTTGAACCAAATCAAAACTTTTATGAAACGCAGAAATTTTATTGGCACTAGCCTCACGGCTGTTTCAACTTTAATGATGGGAACAGGCTTCGCTCAAAGCGACAAGAAATCAAGTAGTTCTCTCGTGGCCAAACCCTTCAAACTAAACTACGCCCCGCACGATGGCATGTTTAAAAACCACGCAGGCAATGATTTTGTAGATCAAATAAAGTTCATGGCCGACCAAGGTTTTCGTTCCATCGAGGACAATGGGTTGTTGGGCAGGCCAGCGGCCGAGCAAGAGCGAATTGGAAAAACATTGTCGCAACTGGGCATGACCATGGGCGTATTCGTAGTGGAAGGTGGCGACAATTGGAAGATTTCTTTCACTACGGGAAAACAAGAATTCAAAGACAACTTTATAAAAACTTGTAAACTAAGTGTAGAGGCAGCCAAGCGAGTGAACGCGAAATGGATGACGGTAGTACCTGGTTTTTTTGAGCGCATTATACCAATTGGCATACAAACAGCCAACGTAGTTGACATCTTGCGCAGGGGCGCAGAAATTTTTGAACCACATGGTTTAATCATGGTACTTGAACCTTTGAGTGATACGCCAGAACTTTTTTTGCGCAACTCCGATCAAACTTTTTCTATTTGCAAAACAGTGAAAAGCCCCGCGTGTAAAATTTTGTTCGACATCTACCACATGCAGCGTAACGAGGGCAATGTGATCAACAACATTGATGCATGTTGGAATGAGATCGCCTACATACAAATTGGTGACAACCCCGGCCGCAATGAACCTACTACTGGTGAGATCAACTACAAAAATATTTTTAAGCACTTGCATGGCAAAGGATACAAAGGTGTGCTAGGCATGGAGCATGGCAATGCACTTCCAGGTAAAGAAGGAGAGATGGCGTTGATCAGTGCGTATCGAGAGAGCGATTCTTTTTAATATTGGGACTTGGGGATTAGGACTTTGAGCTTTAGCAACATAGGTTTTCACATGGTATAGTATTTTTGGCCTCCAATGAAGCGTGCCACAGGTAAGCAACATAGAAGTGAGGTCTTATTGGCAGGCAGTGCAGACCTAATATTATTTGACGTTTAGTTTCAAAACTGGCGTACATCTTGAAATTTCATATCAATCGCATGTTCGAAAATTGTTTATGTAACTTTAATTTTCTGTTTCCATTTAATTCAATTTTTTTTCTGATACTTGAGCTATGAAAAAAATTATACTTTTATCAATATGTGTTGGATGTGCAATTGTTTCTAAAGCGCAAGATCGTACGAAACTAGTAGTGGGTATCGTGGTAGACCAAATGCGACAAGAATATCTATACCGCTTTGAGAGCAAATTTGGCGAAGGCGGCTTCAAACGATTGATGAACAATGGCTTCATGCTCACCAATGCACATTATAACTACGTGCCTACTTATACAGGACCAGGCCATGCCTCCATTTTTTCTGGTACTACGCCAGCTACACACGGCATCATTGGCAATGATTGGTGGGACAAAAATTTGAGGAAGAGCGTCAATTGCGTGGAAGATGAACGCCAAAAGCCAGTTGGCAACCCAGAAGGCAATGGAGATGTGTCTCCGTGGCGAATGTTATCTTCTACTATTACTGATGAGCTAAAAATCTCTTCGCAAAAAAAATCAAAAGTGATAGGGATGTCTATGAAAGACCGTGGTGCAGTGTTGCCCGCTGGCCACATGGCCGATGGTGCTTATTGGTACGATGGCAAATCGGGAAAATTTATTACTAGCACGTATTATAAAACTATTTTGCCCACTTGGGTTGAAAATTTCAATTCACTCAAATTAGCAGATAGTTATTTGAATAAGACTTGGAATACTATTTTGCCTATCGCTCAATATTCAGAAAGCAGTGCGGATGATTCGCCTTACGAAAGAAAATTCGATGGAAAAGATAAATCAGTTTTCCCGTATGACCTTAAAGAGCTAAGAAAGACCAATGATAATTTCGATCTGTTGCCCGAAACTCCTTTCGGGGATGATCTCTTGACCGAATTAGCCAAAGCCAGTCTTGCGGGCGAGCAATTGGGCAAAGATGTCGATACCGATTTTCTTACACTCTCGTTTTCTTCTCCAGATATTATTGGCCATGCCATGGGGCCTAACTCTATTGAGATCGAAGATACTTACATTCGACTAGACAGGAACATTGAAGACTTATTGAAAAAACTAGATCAAGAAGTTGGTCAGGGAAACTACATGGTATTCCTTACGGCCGATCACGCAGTGGTAGATGTTCCTCAATCCTTGAAAGACAATCGCATTTCGGGCGGCAATTTTTCTCAATCAAATATGGAAGCAGGCCTTACTGATTTTCTGCAAAAATATTTCCCTGGCAAGAAAGTGATTGACAAAATTAGCAACGATCAAGTGTTTCTCAATCAAGATTTATTCACGGGGGATCCTAAAACTTCTGGCATTGATTTGCTTATCGCTACGGAATTGATCACCAACTATCTTCAATCGGTGGAGGGCATCGCACAGGTATTTACAAAAACAATTATCAAACAAAGCGCTTACAACGAGACGAGCATCAAGGGCATGATCGTGCGCGGATACAATTTCAAACGCAGTGGTGATATTGCTTATCAACTAGAACCAGGCTGGGTAACAGGAGGAGGAGCGCAGGGAACCACGCACGGTTCTGGCTACAGTTATGATACCCATGTGCCTATGCTCTTTTTCGGCAAGGGAATCAAAAAAGGAAAGTCTTCCAACTATCACCCGATCACAGATATTGCGCCCACGCTTTCTGTATTGTTGAAAATCAAATTCCCGAATGGGTGTACCGGGCAGCCCATTACTGAAATCTTGGATTAAAAGCTTTCTACTTTAAACTTTCCGCTTCTAACCTCGAACGTCCACCCTCTACACCCCAAACACCCCAAACATATTCAAGATCACCAACCCAATAATCACAGGGCAAACAAACCGCACCATAAACAACCAGATTTTGTAGGGAGCAATGCCCAAGATGCTTCCCGTCTTAAATGACGGCATCCCCTGTTCTATTTCATCCACGATCAACTCCGTTTTCATAAACCAACCGGTGAACAAGCAAGTGGAAAGCACCACCAACATCATAAGCAAACTGCCGAACAGATAATCGAATGCATCCATGAAGCCCGTTTTGATCACGCCCAAAAAATCCACTTGCATTACAGACAAACCTTCCACCGCGCCAGTTGACAATGCCGAGGGAATACCAACTAAGAACGCAACAGCCGCCACCGTCCATGCCGCTTTTTTTCTATTCCATTTTTTCTGATCCATAAAATATGCCGATGGCGCCTCCAGCATCGAAATGGTAGAAGTGATGGCAGCAAAAAATAACAACAAGAAGAACAATGCCCCAGCAATGTTTCCGAGCGGCATCTGCTGAAAAATATTTGCCAACACCGTGAACACCAGTGTGGGTCCTTGCGTAGGCTCTTGATTGAATGCAAACACCGCAGGGAAAACCATGAAGCCCGCCAGCAACGCCACCGAAGTATCCATCGCACTCACCCACAAGCTAGATGTAACAATGTTCTGGCTCTTGGGCAAATACGATCCGTACGTGATCATCATGCCCCAACCCACACCCAGCGAAAAAAACGCCTGCGTCAATGCCGCCAACACCACATGCCCATTGATCTTAGAAAAATCAGGAACCAAATAGTACTCCACACCTTTCATTGCGCCAGGCAGCGTTACACTGCGAAAGATCACCACGATCAACAACACAAAAAGTATCGGCATCATAATCTTCGTTGCCTTTTCAATTCCGCCAGATACACCACCCAACACAATCAAGGCGGTCATCAAAATCACAAAGCCACCGAGTGGAATCACGTAAGAAGGGTTCGCAATAAATTCGGCAAACGGAATATTGATAGAGAACAGCGAAGTAAAAATATAGCCCACCGTCCAGCCCGCAATGGTGCTGTAGTAACTGAGCACCACAAACGTAACGATCAGCGGCAGCGCGCCCACCAGTGCCACCCACACTTTGTTGCCGCCCAATTTTTGCACCGCGCCAACGGGGTTTTTTCCTGTGAGCCGGCCCATCGCAATCTCGTTGATGAGCATCGGCACCGCCACCAGCACCACACAAATAATATACACAAGCACAAACGCGGCACCGCCATTTTCGCCCGTCAGGTACGGAAACCTCCAAATATTTCCCAGTCCCACAGCCGAGCCGGCCGCAGCCATGATAAACCCAAACTTAGAACCCCACTGCGCGCGATTTTCTGCCATAACGTTTCATTAGATTGTGCGTGAAGGTTGAAAGAATTGTGTGAAGTTACAATAGGGGAGGTGGTGTTTGGTAGTGGTAAGTGGTGATTGGAACTTACCAGTTTCTTAATCAGCGGCTCACGCGATGCACAGTTGTGAGTGTGGGATGCAAGTAGAAGAAGTGGCTGCTCATCTTTAAATTGGATATTCAGTTAATGCCTTTATAAACAGTGTCCTCAGGAGAAGTGGAAAGTCCAAAGTGAGATAGGGTTGCACGTGGACGGACTTGTAGGGATGGCTCCGCTTTGCGAGAGCCCTCGTTTAATTGAAGCATTTCTCTCCCCATTTTCACCCGCCTTCAATTCAAAACCAAAAGATCAGTAACCCTTCAGTAGGCAAGCCGAGCAGCCGCCCAAATTTCCATTAACAACCAAAAAGCCTTGATGAAACTTGCTTTTTGAAATTATTTTGCCCTAAAATGTAAAAAAGTGGCATAAAGTGGTTGAAAGTGGGAGATTTTTCCCTACGTTTGTTTAGGAGAAAAAGGCAACCACTACAGTCTATGACTTTCTTCACTAGCGAATACGAGAGTAAACTTGATGCCAAAGGCAGGATTGTTCTGCCTGCGCGGATCAAAGCCCAGCTACCCGAGGGGGATAGTCAGGAGCTTGTCATCCGCAGAGGCTTTGAGCCATGCTTGATCGTGTATCCGATGGTGGAGTTCAAAAAGGTCTTCTCAAAAATTTCGGGTCTCAGCGAGTTCAACGAAGAGTACCGCAAGCTCCAGCGGAATTTTTTGTCGGGGGTAGTTACAGTAGAGTTAGATGGCAACGGCCGCTTCCTCATCCCCAAGAACATGCTCACGTATGCGCAGATTGAAAAAGATGCGATGCTCGTAGGCACAGGTAGCAAAGTTGAGATTTGGAATCCTATAACCTATGAGAAGCACATTATCCAAGATCAAAGTGAGTTGTCGAAGTTGGCAGAGAAATACCTTAATGAGTAAATGACAAATGGGCTCCACGTATCATAAGCCCGTCATGCTCAACGAATGTATCGATGCCTTGAAGATCAAGCCAGATGGCATCTATGTAGATGTAACATTTGGTGGAGGTGGGCATAGCTTAAGAATTCTCGAACAGTTGAAAGAAGGCAGATTGATTGCCTTCGATCAGGATGAGGATGCGAAGAAGCAAGCGGAAAATATTGAGAGTCGTTCTTTTACATTTTGCCAGGCAAACTTCAGGTATATGAAACAGTATTTGAAGTTGAATGGGGTGACTAAAGTCAATGGCATTTTGGCCGACTTAGGCATTTCATCGCACCAGATTGATTCGGCAGAGCGCGGTTTTTCAACGCGTTTTGATGGGCCGCTGGATATGCGGATGGATAAGAAAGGATCGCTGAGTGCAGCGAAGGTATTGAATGAATATTCAGAAAGTGAGTTGCACAAGATACTCGGCATGTATGGAGAAGTGAAGAATGCGAAGACTTTGGCTGGATTGATAGTCAAACAACGAGCAGTGAAGAAATTTGATCGAATAAACGATTTGATCGACTTATTGAAAACAGTTGCTCCGCGAGGAAAGGAGTTTAAATATTTCGCCCAGGTGTTTCAGGCGCTGCGCATCGTAGTAAATGAAGAGATGCAGGCACTTGAAGATTTTTTGCACCAATGTGGCGAGGTAATGGAAGTGGGAGGAAGGCTAGTAGTGATGAGTTACCACTCGCTGGAAGATAGGCTAGTCAAGAACTACATCAACAGTGGCAAAATGTATGGAGATGTTGAAAAAGATTTTTACGGTAATAAAATAAAACCTTTCGAGGCGGTGAATCGAAAGCCGATTGAGGCATCAGAAGAAGAAGTGAAAGAAAATAACAGGGCGCGTAGCGCGAAATTGAGAGTCGCAGAGAAGTTATGAATGAACAGTTAATAGGGAAGAACTGATAACTATTAACTAATACCGGTCAGCAGAATGGAGAACAAATTCAGAATAGAACCACCGCAGAAGACGAATGAAATGCGGGTGAAGCCACAAGCGAAAGCAAGCGGCAATGGTAAAAGTGTGTTTTCTGGTTTAGAGAAGCGGTTGAAGTTGGAGAGCTATTTTGAAGCGGGCTTTCCTGTTCAATATCTGCCAAAGATTTTGTTTGTTGTTTTTTTGAGCTTGATCTACATCAGCAATACGCATTATGCGGAGAAGACAACAAGACAAATTGACCGTGCACAAAGTGAAGTAGAAGACCTGCGTGCTGACTATACCACACTGAAATCAGATGTGATGTTTGCCAGTAAGCAAAGTGAAGTGGCAAGAAGGGTGAAGACATTGGGATTGAAGGAGAGTTTGAATCCTCCGTTTAAAATAGTTGTAGAAGATTAATGAATATTAAAAAATCCATATTAGTAAGAGTTCGAGTAGCATTTTTAGGCGTGCTGATTTTTGCTGTTTGCGTAGCTGCTAAGATTGGCCATATACAAATTGTAGAAGGAGAGAAGTGGGCTAAGATGAGTGAAGAGATTAACTTCGATTATAAAAAAGTAAAAGCTACCCGTGGCAATATCTATTCTGACAATGGAAGCTTGCTTGCCACCAGTTTACCATTTTATAAAGTAGCGATTGATCCCACATTAGCGAAAGAAGAAATTTTCAGAAAGGGAATCGATTCATTGTCGATGCTTTTATCTCGTCACTATAAAGATAAATCTACTAAGGAATACAAAGAGTTGCTAAAAGATGCGAGAGCAACGGGTAAGCAATACGTAATTATTAGTCGAAGGCAGATCAACTATCAAACCAAGAAAGAAATGATGGAGTGGCCTATCATTCGTGAGGGTAGATACAAGGGCGGAGTAATTTTTGAAAAAATGGACGTGCGCTATCGCCCATTCTCCAATTTAAGCAGAAGAACAGTTGGTTTTGTAAACGAAGATGGCAAGGGCGCAGGCCTGGAGTATAGTTTTAATTCTGCCTTGGGCGGACAAGATGGTGAGGCACTGTTTCAAAAAATTGCAGGCAGCACATGGAAGCCAGTATTTGACGGAAATAATATCAAGGCAATTGATGGCATGGATATTCAAACTACCATCGACATCAATTTGCAAGATGTAGCAGAGACTTCGCTTTATCGCGCCATGCAAGCACACAATGCCGATGAGGGAACAGTGGTAGTGATGGAAGTAAAGACGGGGCATATCAAGGCGATTTCAAATTTGACGAGTGATGGCAACGGAGGTTTTCAAGAAGAACTGAATACTGCAGTCGGTGGTTCAATTGAACCAGGGTCTACTTTCAAATTAGTTACAATGATGGCGTTGTTGGAAGAGACTAATATAGAATTGAGCGACACCATCAATACAGGTGATGGTGAATATTTATTCTATAATAGAAAAGTGCGTGATCACGAGGAAGGTGGCTATGGCAAGATCAGTATCAAACGAGCTTTTGAAGTTTCCTCAAATATTGCGATGGCAAAATTGATTGACAAACACTTCGGTACGAAGCCCTCCAAGTTTATTGACTATGTAGACAAACTGAAACTTTCTAAACCATTGGGTTTGCAGATAGTAGGAGAGGCCTATCCTAAAATCACTCGGCCAAAAGATAAAAATTGGAGTGGTATCACATTGCCTTGGATGGCTTACGGTTACGGCTTTGAAATTTCTCCGTTGCACACATTGACACTGTACAATGCTGTGGCGAACGATGGCAAAATGATCAAGCCTGTCTTCGTTACTTCAATTAGTCAAGCGGATAACGTGAAACAAGAATTTGAAACGGAAACGTTGAATTCAAAAATTTGCTCTTCTAAAACATTAAACCAGCTGAAGCTATTGTTGGAAGGAGTGGTAGATCAAGGAACAGCAAAGAATTTGAAGAACTCCTACTATCGCATTGCAGGAAAGACAGGTACTGCTCAGATTTTGAAAGATGGTCATTATGAGAAAAAGTATATCACCTCTTTTGTAGGATATTTCCCTGCACATGCTCCAAAATATTCTGCAATAGTATTGGTCAAAAATCCAAGAGGTATTCATCAGTACGGGAATAGTGTAGCTGGTCCCGTGTTCAAAGATATTGCCGATAATATTTATTCGCGCGATATCAACTTGCATACAGCCATGGAGAAAGCAAAAACGATGGAGCCAGGTGTGTTTCCAACCATTCGCGCGGGCAAGCAGGATGAACTGGCAATGTTGACAAACGAATTGGGAGTGTCCAACCACTCAGCCACTGAGGAAGAGTGGACTAAAACGCAAAAAAATGGAAATGCTATTGTGTGGAAGAAGAACGTAGTGGTAAAAGATCATGTGCCTGATGTGATGGGCATGACTTTCCGTGATGCTATTTATTTATTGGAGAAATCAGGCTTGCGTGTATCTTATGAAGGTAAGGGGCGTGTGAGTGAGCAGTCGCTTTCGCCAGGCGTGAGAATTAGCAGAGGAGCCAAAATTTATTTAAGATTGAGTTAATGGCAGAGTTAAAAGACATATTATATAAAGTACACATCACGTCTACATCAGGTAGCATGAATGTAGAGGTGAATGGTATTTGCTTTGACTCGCGAAAAGTACAATCAGGTTCTTTGTTTATAGCAATCAAAGGAACACAATCGGATGGGCATGAATTTATTGATAAGGCAATAGCGAGTGGTGCAGCAGCTGTTGTTGCTGAAAAAATGCCAGAAGTCATTTCTGATAAGATTACGTGCATCACTGTAAAGGATTCCGCAAAGGCACTCGGCATTATTGCTTCCAATTTCTATGGTAACCCATCCACTAAAATAAAATTAGTGGGTGTAACAGGTACGAATGGAAAGACAACGGTAGCAACGCTGCTGTATAAATTGTTTTCTTCGCTCGGTTACCGCTGTGGAATGTTATCCACAGTTGTGAATAAAATTGTTGATAAAGATATTCATGCAACTCATACAACTCCAGACCCAATTCAAATTAATGAGTTGTTGGTAAAAATGATTGAGGCGAAATGCACTCATTGTTTTATGGAGGTGAGTTCTCATGCAGTTGCGCAAGGACGCATTGAAGGTTTACATTTTATTGGAGCATTATTTACAAACATTACTCATGACCACCTGGATTACCACCGCACATTCGAAAGTTACATCAGAGCTAAGAAGGGTTTTTTTGACGGCCTGTCATCTGATGCTTTTGCTTTAGTCAATGTAGATGACAAGCGAGGCATGGTGATGCTGCAAAACACTAAAGCTAAGAAAGTGACGTTCGGCTTGAAGAAGATGGCCGATTACAAAGGGAAAATCATCACAAACTCCATTGAGGGATTGCAGCTAGAGATAGGAGAGCGTGATGTATGGTTCAAACTAATTGGCGATTTCAACGCATATAATTTATTAACTGTTTACGGAGCTGCTTGCTTGTTGGGTGAAGATCCTGAAATGGTGTTGATGAAACTTTCTGCATTGACGAGTGCACCAGGAAGATTTGAGCTAGTGATGCCTGGTTCAAAGTTCACAGCCATTGTTGATTACGCGCATACACCCGATGCATTGAAAAATGTATTAGAGACCATTGAGCATTTCCGCACTGGGCAAGAGCAAGTGATTGCAGTAGTGGGATGCGGAGGAGATCGCGATAAAACAAAGCGGCCACTCATGGCGGCAGTGGCTTGTAAGTATTCTAACAAAATAATTTTTACTTCAGATAACCCGCGCAGTGAAGACCCGATGCAGATCATCAAAGAAATGCAATTGGGGGTAGGCCCAACGGATGCAAAAAAAACATTGGTGATGGTGGATCGGGAAGAAGCGATTAAGACAGCTTGTATGTTGGCGAAAGAGAAGGATATAATTATTGTAGCAGGCAAAGGCCATGAAAACTACCAAGAGATAAAGGGTGTGAAACATCCTTTTGATGATAAAGAAGTATTGACGCGTATGTTAAAAATGTTTGC
>JBJXEB010000119.1:0-6668 GCA_046155095.1 Cyclobacteriaceae bacterium | reverse complement strand
TTCATCTAACAAGTAATTTTCAATTTGTCTTTTACTTAGATAGTGTAAACGCTTTGGATTTTTACTAAAAAATTTATTTTTGATGTCTTCCACTTGTTCAGGAGCAGTTTCATCTTTGTCTAAAATCATTAGCAGAGGTGAATCAATAAACTCCTTATTCATTTTGTCAATAAGTCCTGCCAGCTTGTACCGATTCCCTTTTCCGCCCATTGAGATAAACCCAATTGTAAATGTATTTATGTCGTGGCTCAATCCTTTCTTAGCCGCAAAAGCAAGAATCAAGTCCTTATCGCTTGGACCTTCTGTGAAAACAAATACTTTTGGCTTGAGTGTATAGGTTAATGAATCAACATTATAACCCAAGGCGTTCACAGCATCCAATAATTTGTTTCGGTCATCAACAGGTGTGGCGATAACACCTTTTTGTTCTGCTTCATATTTCAAGGAAAATAGTTTATCCAAACCCACCTCATTCATCAGCACAACGCTATGTGTTGTAATAATAAATTGCGTATCGGTTGAAAGTTGTTTGATGTATTTTACAAACTCTTTTATCAGCGAAGGGTGCATGTGAACTTCGGGTTCGTCCATAAGCACAATGCTGGGCTTCAAAAGCAGAATGTTGGAAAGCATCAAAACCAGAGTTTGCATTCCTTGGCCAACATTTATTATATCGTAATCAACTAATTGACTATCTCCATTCTTTTTTAGTTTTTCGTAAAGGACTAATTCGAATTGTCCTAACTCTTCATTGTTGCGTACATCAACGTCTTGTAATTCCGTAAAAATTTCAAGTAGTCGCTTTTTAAAATCATCAAACTGCTCAGGCTCTTCTTTCTTTAGCGAATAGAGTAGTCCACGAATGTTGACTTTATTGCCATTGCCTCTCTGATTCTTTATTTGACTAAGCGGAATGAACATTTCTTGCTCTTGAATCTCACCCTTAGAATCGAGGTAAAGAGGCGTGTGATAAACATTGTAGGTGTCTGAATGTGCAAATTGATTCAGAGCCTTTTGAATCACACTTCGTGGGTTGCCTTCAAAATTTGAACGATCATAAGCCGTCTCGGGTAAATCAGCAGTTATAAAATAATTCGATTGCTTTTTTTTGATGTAGGGAATGGTGTGTTTAAGGGTTATTGGACTATCAACCATTTTTTTTGCAAGGTCATCAATATTAATTGAGTCTAATGGTATGTGCGGTAAGCTTCCCAATGATAAACGCAAGTATGACCGCCATTGTTCCTGTGTCAATTTGATGGTTGCATCAATAACTAAATTTCCATCTTCAATTAGATAGTTCAAATCCTTTACTGGGTTGACTTCTTCTGTTCTAAACAATTTTTGAATGGATTTAAGAATGCTCGTTTTGCCAGCATTGTTAGCTCCAACCAAAACAGTAATGTCCTCTTTAAAGGAAATAGTCGGTTCAGGAATATTACTTAGTTTTTTAAAGTTAGTAAGCTTTATGTCAATTAGTTTCATTCCTCCTCTTATGATAGTTAGTATTGCAAAGTAACAAATTTGGCGGCAACTTTTCGTGCTGGCATCGGCAAGGGATAGAAGCGAAAAGCCCGAAGTGTCCTTGGTTTGCGTGTTGTCGGACTCGTAGCGGATACCTTTGTCTTTTTTATACCTCTCAGGTTTCTTACTTTTACGTCCTAATTTTTTTACTCGATGACCACCGAACAGCTAAAGGACTTGAAAGCCCGTGTTGCCGCCCTCAGGCGGTATCTTTGACTACGACCGTAAGATTGTAGAAATCCAGGACGAAGAACGTATTACCCACCAAGCAGATTTTTGGAACAGGCCCAAGGAGGCAGAGGTGATTTTAAAAAACATTCGCACCAAAAAAGTGTGGACGGATGCCTATGCGCGCGTGAGCAAATTGGTGGACGACCTAGAGGTACTGAACGAATTTCACGAAGCGGGCGATGTGAGCGAAGAGGAATTGGATGTAGAATTTCCGAAAGTGGCCAAAGCGGTAGAGGATTTGGAATTCAAAAAAATGCTAAGTGGAGAGGAAGATCAATTGAGTGCGGTGCTGGAGATCAATCCGGGTGCGGGCGGCACGGAGAGCAACGACTGGGCAGACATGATCAATCGCATGTACATTATGTGGGGCGAGAAGAGCGGCTACAAAGTTTCGCAGATCGATTATCAGTCGGGCGAGGTGGCGGGCATCAAATCGGCTACGCTGGAAATCGAGGGACCGTTCGCATACGGAAAGTTAAAATCAGAAATAGGTGTGCATCGGTTGGTGCGCATTTCTCCGTTCGATTCTAATCAGCGAAGGCATACCTCGTTCGCTTCGGTGTTTGTTTACCCGAAAGTTGACAACACGATTGAGATTGAAGTGAACCCTGCGGATGTAGAGATTCAAACTTCGCGCTCGGGTGGGGCAGGAGGGCAGAACGTAAATAAAGTGGAGACGAAGGTGCAGCTCACGCACAAGCCTTCGGGCATTGTGATTGTGTGCCAAGTGGAGCGCAGCCAACATGCCAACCGCGAGCGTGCCATGCAGATGTTGAAATCAAAACTGTACCAACGCGAGATAGAAAGGCGCAACGCAGCACGCGACAAAGTGGAAGCAGGAAAAATGAAAATTGATTTTGGTTCTCAGATAAGAAATTATGTGTTGCACCCATACAAATTAGTGAAGGACGCGCGAACGGGAGTAGAGAGCCACGATGCACAATCGGTATTGGATGGCGACCTCGATGATTTTATCAAAGCATATTTATTAGAAGGCCAAGAGGCAGCGGTTACTAAAGATGAGTAAGACATTAGCTGCTAAAACCCAAGCATCAACTTATACTTCACAGTTTTGGCTTTTGTGCATTAGCACGATTCTTTTTTTTGCGAGCTTCAACATGCTCATTCCCGAGCTGCCCGAATTTTTAACAAAGTTGGGTGGAGCAGAATACAAGGGCCTGATCATTTCGTTGTTCACCATTACGGCCATGGCTTCGCGCCCGTTTAGTGGAAAACTTACTGATAGCCTTGGTCGCAGGCCCGTGATGATGGTGGGCGGTGTGGTGTGTTTGATCTGTAGTTTTTTTTATCCAGTGTTGACAACGGTAGCCGGTTTTTTGATGTTGCGATTGGTGCATGGTTTTAGCACGGGCTTTTCGCCAACGGGTGTGGCCGCGTACATCACCGATACTATTCCTGCCGCCAAACGCGGAGAAGCGATGGGATGGATAGGCACAGCGGGTGCGCTCGGCATGGCAGGTGGCCCTGCTATTGGCGGAGCGGTAGCAAATAATTTTGGATTGAGCACAATGTTTTATGTGTCGTCTTTTTTCGCATTGGTTTCGGTAATCATCATTATGCAGGTGAACGAAACGCTGAAAGTAAAAAAAGAAGTAACGTGGCGTGTGTTGAAAGTAACGAAGCAAGATATTATTGAGCCACTGGTGCTGGCGCCTGCGCTTGTGATGGTGCTAACGGCTTTTTCTTATGGAGCTGTTTTTACGATCATACCCGACTTTGCTGTTTTTGTAGGTATCAAAAACAAGGGATTGATTTTTACTTTTATTACGGTGGCTTCGTTAGTTGTTCGGTTGTTGGCGGGCAAAGCATCTGATCGGTATGGGCGCGTGGCCGTTTTGCGTTTGTCGGTTCCGCTCATGATTGTTTCTATGTTTACGATTGGCTCTGCGAGTACGCAACTGCAATTGATCATTGGGGCATCGTTGTACGGATTGGCGCAGGGTTCTACTTCACCAGCACTGCTTGCGTGGGCAACTGATTTATGTAACGATCTACATCGCGGCAGAGGCATTGCGTTCTTTTATATTTTTATGGAGATGGGGATTGGGCTGGGTGCGTTTATCTCGGCATGGATTTATGGAAACGACCCGGCTAAGTTTTTTATTACCTTTAGTGTGTGTGCAGGATTGTGTGGAGCGGCATTTTTGTATTTGGTGGTGAAGCCGAGGGTTAAAATGAACCACATAGAAACATAGACAAATAGAACTTTCACATAGAAGCCTATGTGTGCATTCCTATATTTCTACTGTGCCTATGTGGTAAAAAAATAAACATTCTTTGTCGTTGTCGAATCATGAAACGATTTTCATTTTTTGTTTTTGTACTTGCATCTTCATTGGAGATTGCCTCTTTTATTTTTGACTGGAACGAGATTCATCTAATTGCCAAGCCGTTGATTGTGCTTGGATTGATCGGCCATTATTATTTTCAATCTACCAATAGATCTTTCGTTTTTATTTTGGCACTTCTCTTTTGCTGGGCAGGTGATGTGTTGCTTTTATTTCAAGGAGAGATGTTCTTTATAGCAGGGCTGATTAGTTTTTTGATCGGCCATGTGTTGTACATTGTTTGCTATCGCCAATTTCAATTCGCAGATAAGACTAAAGAATTATTAGGGCCACAGAAAGTTCGGTTTTCACTTCCTATTGTCTTATACGGCACAGGATTGGTGGTAATCTTATTTCCAGTACTGGGTGATTTAAAAATACCGGTGATGATCTATGCGCTGGTGCTTACACTGATGGTGTTGAATGCTTTGTTCCGTTATGGTAGAACTTCGATGAAAAGTTTTTTATTTATTTTCTTGGGCGCAATTCTATTTATGGCTTCTGACTCTATGCTGGCCATCAATAGGTTTCTTCAGCCATTTGCAGAGGCAGGTGTGCTAGTTATGATAACGTATTGCGCGGCACAGTTTTTAATTGTGGAGGGTATGCTTGCCCATGAAAAGAATTCAGATAATAGTTAATAGCTGATGTTAGGCAAAATAGTTAAACAAATGTCAGACTGAGTTTATCGAAGTCCCTTTAAAGTTCAGGTAACCAGTTTTCGACAAGCTCAAACTGAGCGTATGGGTTATTTTGCGTAACATCTGTTAATAGTCATATGAGCTTACACGCTCATCTTCTTTTAAGAGTGTGTTAAAGTGATCTAGTTTTTTCTCTTTCCCGAATACTTCATAGTGCAAAACAAAATGATTGTTTTCTTTTAAGTCCCTTTTTTTCTTGAAGCCTAGGTCTAACTTTTTAAGATCTTTTTCTAAATGGTCAAGAAAGTTACTATGGTCGGTGATGATTTTATACGTCCGTGATTGATGACTGCGCTCAACTAACCATTGCAGTTTTTCAAAGGCAATCAAAACGATTAGAACAACAAACGAACTGACGATGGCAATAAAATATTCGCCTGCACCAACGGCCATGCCTAGTGCGGCCGAAATCCAAATCGTGGTGGCAGTGGTAATGCCGGTGATGGTCATTCCATCTTTGAAGATGACGCCCGCACCTAAGAACCCAACGCCTGTAACAATGGTGGAGGCGATGCGATCTGCATTTGCTCCGCCCATAGAAATAGATAGCTCTGTGAAAATAGTAGAGCCTAGACAAATCATGATCATGGTGCGCAACCCCGCGGCCTTGCTGCGATATTCTCTCTCAAGCCCAATAGCAGTTCCAATGACAAATGAGATGAGCAGTCGCAGTCCGAGTTCTAAATCAACATTCATGTCCATAACAGATGAATTTTATAGGAAATGTAGTCAGATATTGAGCAAATGAAAAAAGCAGAAGATGTATCTTCTGCTTTTGTTTTTTCCCTGTGTTAGGAAAGGGCTAAAGCCCTTGCCATACTTACTCTGATTTTACCCACGGCCTAAAGGCCGCGGCAACTTTTCCGCCTTAGCCAATTCTTTCGCTTCTAACTTCTAAATTCTAACTTCTAAATTCTAACTTCTTCTCCTCACATCTTCCTCACTTTTCCACTTCCAGAAGAATTGCCATTCACATGACTGGGATTTCCTTTATAAGATACCGTGCCACTGCCAGAGATATTAGCGTCCAATTCACTCTTTACATTGATTTCCACATCACCTGAGCCAGAGATGCGCACGTTGCATTTGTCTACTTCTAACTCTGAAGCGTACACTTTGCCTGAACCGCTAATCTCAGTTTTGATTTCTTTGGCAGAGCCACTGGCCTCAAATTTTCCAGATCCGGAAATATCTACATCTATATTTTGCGTAATAGTGAGCGTGGCATTTATTTTTCCTGATCCACTGATATCGCTATTGAGACTTTGGCAAGAACCTTTCACTTCAATGCGGCCAGAACCGGAAACATTGGCTTCCATTTCGCCCGATGCCCTTACATCTGTTTGAAGAGAGCCCGAGCCGCTTACGGCTAAGTCAAGTTGATCGGTAGTGATCTTTCCTTCTGTAATCAAATCGCCAGAGCCAGATACACTCAATGCAGAAATATCTTTAACGGTGATGTACACCATCACTTTATCATTGCTGCTCCAGCCCCAGTTCCATCTTTCTTCGTTGCCGATGGAGAGCCGATCGCCTTTCACTTCGGTTTCAATTTTTGAAAGGGTTTCTTTGTCACCTTCTAGCTCCACTTTTTGTGGACTGCCTTGGCGAAGGACTAACTTGCCGGGCACGCGGAAGGAAATTTTTGTAAAGGTGCCAACGCTGCGGGTTTCTCTGTTTTGGGCAAATGAGCTGCCGAAACCGATGAGGGCTACAAATAATAAGGTGATTAACTTTTTCATATTGTTTTAAGGTTATGTTGCTTCATTTCAATCAATACGTTTAATAGACTTAGTATGGATTAAAAGGTTGCTTTTGGGTTGGGTTTTCTTTTAAAGACGCATTTGTTGAGGGTAAGGTTGCA
>JBJXEB010000118.1:0-23046 GCA_046155095.1 Cyclobacteriaceae bacterium | reverse complement strand
GATACCAATACAGTTTACGTTGCTTCTCTTGGTCACACACATGGGCCGCAGCAAGAGCGTGGCGTGTATAAAACTATTAATGGAGGAAAGAATTGGGAACGCGTTTTCTTTGTCGATGAAAATACTGGTTGCTCTGACCTTGCTATTGATCCCAAAGATCCCAATACGCTTTATGCTGCCATGTGGCAAGTTGAAATCAAAACATGGAAATTGAATAGTGGGGGAGCTGGGAGCGGAATCTATCGCTCGAAAGATGGAGGAAAGACGTGGCAAGCGCTTCGCAATGGAATTGAAAGTGGACCTGGTCATCCAGTTGGCAAAACTTCGGTGGATGTGGCTTATTCAAATCCTAAAATAGTGTATGCTTTAGTTGAAGATAAAGAACCTCGCTTGTATCGATCAGAAGATGGCGGAGACAGTTGGAAGTTGATGCACAAACATCACGGCATGGGGCAACGCGCAGGATATTATACTCGCTTGCGTGTTTCCACAGCAGATGAAAACACCGTGTATACTATTTCGGTAGGCATTATGAAAACCACCGATGGTGGGAAAACTTTTGATAAAAAATTTAATCAATGGGCGCCAGGTGGTGATAACCATGATATG
This sequence comes from Cyclobacteriaceae bacterium, assembly GCA_046155095.1. Taxonomy (GTDB): domain Bacteria; phylum Bacteroidota; class Bacteroidia; order Cytophagales; family Cyclobacteriaceae; genus ELB16-189. Next base: position 22,437 of record JBJXEB010000118.1, on the reverse strand, counting down.
TGGTTTGACCCAAAAGATGGCAAACGAATCATGTGCGCTCATGATGGTTGTCTGAACATGACTTTCAATGAAGGCAAGACTTGGAAGAACATCAATCTTCCCATAGCGCAGATGTATCACGTGGCGGTTGATAATCAAGTGCCGTATTATGTTTACTCTAATCGACAAGATGCATGGAGTTATCGAGGACCAAGTAGATATTTAGGTGGGGGTTCTATTCCGCTTGGTGCATGGCATGGTGTGGGCGGTTGCGAAAGTGGTTTTGCTCAACCTGATCCATTCGATAATACTATTGTATGGAGTGGTTGTTACGATGGTGGATTGGATGTGTTCGATTTGAAGACCATGCACCCGCGCGATGTACGTGTGTGGCCGCAAACTCAAATTGGATCGAAGCCTGCAGATGCAAAATATCGTTGGCATTGGAATTTCCCCATGGTGCTATCAAAACATGTGAAAGGCCGTGTGTGGGTGGGCAGTCAGTTTGTACATGAAACAAATAGCGTTGGCCAAAATTGGCAAGTGATCAGTCCTGATTTGACAACCAATGATAAAACGCATCAACAAAATTCGGGTGGCATTGCGAATGATAATTTGATGACTTGGGATGGTTGTACTTTATACTCTATGGCGGAATCTCCCGTGAAGCAAGGAGTGTTGTGGACAGGTAGTAACGATGGGCGAGTGCATGTAACACAAGACGGTGGTAAAACTTGGACAAATGTTTCTACCAATATTCCAGGGTTGCCAACTTGGGGTACCATCCGAAATATAGATGCCTCCAACTTTGATGCAGGCACTTGCTACTTATCAGTAGATGCACATCACGTAAGCGATTTTGGTTCGTATGTTTTCAAGACTTCTGATTTTGGTAAATCATGGACGCGATTGAAGATTGAATTGCCTGCATCCAACTCCAACTTTGTCAATCAAATAAAAGAAGACCCTTCCATGCGAGGCTTACTTTGGCTGGGTACAGACAAGTCGTTGTACTTTTCTCCAGATGACGGAAAAAACTGGATTCATTTAAAAAATAATTTGCCGCCCGTTCCGATTTATGGAATTGAAATTCAGAAAAACTTTAGAGACTTGGTAATTGGAACGTATGGAAGAGGAATTTATATTTTAGATGATATTACTCCCATTCGTGAGTTTAGCGAACAAGTTCAAAGCTCAGATGCTCATTTGTTTTCTATTCGACCTACCTATCGTTTTCAAGATATCAATGGAATAAAGACTGATGACAGTTTTGTTAACGGACAAAACCCACCCGATGGTGCCGCGATTTCTTATTATCTAAAAGAAAAGTCGAAAGACAGCGTGGAGTTACAAGTATTGAATGCAAACGGAGAGTTAGTACAAAAACTAAAAACCAAAAATCAAGCTGGCCTTCAGCGCGTGTGGTGGAACATGCGCTTGCAAGAACATACTATGCCTAAACTACTCACACGACCACGTGGCAAGGAATGGGTGGAGTTGGATGATAAAAGCGAGCGCAATTTATTTATTCCAGATTTAGATATTGGCCCAGGGCTTACACCACCCATAGTGCCTGTCGGTAACTATACTATTGTGTTGAAAGCAAATGGTAAAGAGTACAAACAAAACCTTTCACTGCTAAAAGACCCCAATACTGTTTCCTCAGTTGAAAATATGACTAAGCAATATCAACTGGGTGTGAAGTTGTACGCATCCATTAAAACAGCTTTGCAATTAATTGATGACATGGAAAAAATGCGCACTGTATTGCTTGCGAAGAAAGGAGATAAGAAAGCTGCAGCCCTCGAGGAAAAGATCTACCAATTGGAGGCTGTGCTATTTGATATTAATCAAACAGGTGCTCGGTGGGATATTTTTAGAAGCGGTGCGCAATTGCTCGAACGATTTTTGGCCTTAGGCAAAGAGAGCCAAGTTTTCAGTGCCGATTCTCCGCCCACCGACCAACAAGGTGAAGTATATGAGTTAACTGTGAAACGATTAGAAGAAGTGCAAAGCCAGTTTGAATTGATACGCAAAAACCCCGAAATCAAGAAAGTTGAGGCGAAAAGATAATCTGGGAGCAAATAATATAAAAAGGGTTGCAAAAGTGGGTGTCATGCTACTACCTTGTAATATAATAAACCGTAATGGCGAAAAAAATAGTGCAAATTGATGTTGAAGTGGCCATCATTGAATTTAAGGAAGATGGTCTTCATTTTTTTTATTCCCCAGCCTTGGATATTACGGGCTATGGAAAAACAAAAACAGAAGCACGTGATTCATACAATCTTACTGTTGAGGAATTCATGAAATACACTTACAATAAGCAAACTCTTTTAAAAGAATTGGAAAGACTAGGGTGGACAATTTCTAAAAAGAAGAAAATTTCGGCACCAACACTTTCCAAGCTAATCCAGAATAGATCTTATCTTGAAGAGATATTTACAGAGAAGAAATTTCATAAGACAGATGAAAAGCTATCCCTCCCTTCCATTGCTTAGATGTCAAGCCAACACTTACGAAATATTGATCTTGATGATTATCGTAAATACTTAGAGCATATTGGATGTAGGTGTACAAGAAGAAAAGGTGGGCACGAGCACTTTACAAGGCATGACCTTTCTAGGCCGCTAACCTTACAAAGCCACATCGATCCTGTGCCTGAGTTTATTGTAAAAAACCACCTCCGTATTCTAGGCATTGATAGGAAGCAATTCTTAGATGAATTTTATCTGATGTAACCATTGCTTCGGATTTATTCTTAAACTGATACGTAAAAACCCCGAAATCAAGCAAATTGAGAAGAAAAAATAGTCCAATGTTATGTTTTTTTAACTTTTTGGTAATATTAGCTTAACACGATATTTTTGTATTCAACAACAAGCTAAAAACATTTTTTTATGGAAAAACTTATTCTAAAAGGAAAAAAGGAAATTAAAAACTTATTGGTTGATTCAATGCATCAAACAATTCAAACGTTGGGTGTATCTAAATCATCTAAGAAAGCAGATAAGTTAGTGGCAAGAAGTGCCAAAAAATTATCAGCAGTAGTAGCAAAACAGATGAAAAAGGATTCGAAGAAGGTAAGTAAAGTTAAGAGCAAGACACAACGCAAGAAAGAAGAGCTTGTGACTGCTTAATTTTAAAGAAAAGTAATTTCAAAGAGCGCCAAGATTTTTCTTGGCGCTCTTTCTTTTTGTAGTCTCTCAAGTATTGTCTAACCAAATTGCGTTAGAGCATGAAGTTGTTTTGAGATAGTTTAAGAAAAATCATTTCAAAGAATTAAACACATCCCCAAAGCCGTTGTTAAGAATATATGTCGCAGACCACTACGATAACCTTTTTCAAATTCAAAACGATAAATACTATGGTATGGTCGTTGTCGATGATGCAACTTGCCCACAAGAGTTTGAAAAAAGTAGTGGGTCAATCATTTTATAAATTGATGGGTAGCGGTCGCGGGCTGGGCTTCAATGCCTTTCCAGATTGGTCAACGTATGTCCTATTGCAGGTATGGGAGAGTGAAGAGGCCGCTCACGTTTTTTTTGATACCGCTGAAATTTTTCAACACTATCGGAAGCGAACAACAGAAATATGGACTGTCTATTTAAAAAATGTTTCAGCACACGGTCTGTGGGATGGTGGCAATCCATTTCAGGCAGAGGAATTATTGCCTAATACACAAATCATTTTTGTGTTGACACGTGCAACAATTAAGTGGCACAAACTTGTTTCTTTTTGGCGATACGTGCCTACATCACATCAACCCCTAAAAGATAATAATGGACTGATTTATACAAAGGGAGTAGGGGAACTGCCCATTATTCAAATGGCGACTTTAAGTGTTTGGAAGGATATAGAGTCTTTAAATAATTTTGCCTACAACAGTAAGGAGCATCGAGAGGCAATCAATAAGACAAGACAGTTGAAGTGGTACAAAGAAGAACTCTTTGCGCGATTCAAGCCCTATAAATCGATTGGGACTTGGGAGGGAATGAATCCAATTCAACACCTTCTTTAGTTTTTTTCTTTGGGCGCCTAACGCTTTACTCTACCCCAAGTAAGAAATAGTTTTTTAAAGAGCGCACGCATAAAGGGCCAGGGCGAAAAGGAGTTTATGATTTTGAATTCTTCAGCCCGAGTGGTTTCTTCATCAAGGAAGGCTAATATTCGATGAGCTTCATTTTTACTGTACATGGTTTCAAACAAGCCTACTCCCAGGTTGTTGTGATGATAAAGCACATCAATAAAAAGCACATCATATTTTCTAAATAAGGTATTTAGTAATTTATGACTGGGTGATCGGTTATTCTTGATATTGCTTACAATGCGTTGACTGTATCGTTCAGCATTTTTAAAAGAGTATCCCGAAGCGGGCTTGACCCATCCGCCTGCAGTTCCAATTTTAGTTAAGTATTGATTATTTTCTTTGTGAAAGGGATAATCACTCATCGGAATTACTCCTTTTTCCTTTGTTAGAATTTGATATTTTTCAATTTGTAATATTTCCTTTACATATCTACTTAATAGATTTTCGTAGCTCTCATCTTCAACTAACGCGGGAGAAAAAAAAGTGAATTCAATTAACGCTTTTTTGCTGTTGATGGGGAGCACGTAGGTAAAGCAAGTTGTATTGGGTACTGTAATTCTAAAATCCATCATCACAAAAGACTTCTCATCAAAGACTTCTTCATCCGCTTCGATCACCCAACCCTTGAAGTGTTGAAGCAACCTTGTGTATTTATCTTTTGATTTAAAGAACTCAGGGGAGATGATACTGTCAAATACATGATTGGCCATATAAGACTGGCCGTTTGTTTCTATCGTGTTGGTTTCACCTTGTGTTATATTTCCAACTTCAGCATTTACCCAGGTGATATTCTCTTTATTTTTTAATTCAGTTTTTGTGTAAGTATAAAAATCAAGTGAGGCTAACATCTTGTACCTATAGTCGCCCATATTCAGATCGATCTGCTGATCGGTAGCCATAAATTGCGCCTGCTCCCAAATTTTTGTTGCAATGCCATCCCATTTGCCTGCTCCTTTTTCCCAAAAGCACCAAGTCTTGTCATTCAATTCTTTTTGTGATTTTTCAAGAATAACAATCTTTTTTGAATCGAAGAATTTGTCGTTTGACATCGCCATCGCTAAATGCAAACCAGCCGCGCCTGCTCCAACTATGGCATAATCATATACGGTGGAATCCATAGAAGTAGATAAAAAATAATAATTGAGCAGCGTAAAGATGACAAGAAAAAGTGAAATCCCCTTTCATTTTTGTTCGGTGATAGAACGTATGCAATAATACAGAAACAATAAACCATGATATGTAATTGCGGAGTGGTGCTGCACCGGATGCCCAAATCCAAAAATCAAACGGTGGCGCAGATGTTTCAATGAAAAAATCCATAAATACCATCAGCAATGCCCCTACCGTGATTTTCAAAAATGAGTTCCCTACTAGTTTATCAGCAATAGCAGCGGTAGAAAGAATGAGAACCGCCCAGTTAATACCAATAAGCAGTGGCACACCATCTATTTTCAATCCAAGATTTCTTCCGTACTCATACACTCCGAATAAAAAACCAAAGTGAACACCTATCCATTCTATTAATAGACTAGATGTAAAGATGACTAACGCAACAACTACTTTCTTGAAATTGTCAATCGGAAAATGGATCGTCAATAATACAGCAGTGATAATAAGATTGAGCGGGGTTTTACTTATAAACCAATCGTAGTGGCCCAGTGAAATGCCAATGATGGCAGATAATTGAAATATCCAAATGATGAAAATGAAGAGCGATTTAAGATTACTATTTTTTTTGACAATGTCCAACGTGCTCATGCCTTTTCAATTTGGTCAGTAGCAATTTTAGCAGATAGTAAACACAACGGAATGCCACCACCTGGATGCACAGATCCTCCGCAGAAATAGAGGTTTTTGAACTGACTAGAAAAATTGGGATGCCTTAGAAAAGCAGCAAACTTGGAATTGCTTGACGTTCCATAGAGCGACCCCTGATGTGATTTTGTTTGCTGCTCAATGTTGACAGGATCTAATATGTATTCAGTTAGAATGAGCTTTTCAATATCGATATCGAGTATTTTATTGATTTTACTAATAATGTTTGCTCTTGCCTTCTTTATCAATTCAGGCCAATCTTGTACAAAATTTCCAGGCGCATTGATCATCACAAACCAATTTTCGCAATTCGCTGGCGCATCAGAAGCGTCTTCTTTACTTGTGATGTTAATATAGATGGTGGGATCAGTATGAAGACTTTTGTTTTTAAATAGTTCTGTAAACTCTGCTTCATAGTCATCAGAAAAGAAGATATTATGTAAATCAAGTGTAGGAAATATTTTGCTGATGCCCCAATAAAATATCAATGCTGAACTAGATCGCTCTTGCTTTAGTATTCTTAGCGGCTGCTTTACTGACTTTAATAAATGTTTGTAAGTAGAGAATACATCCATATTAGAGACCACCACATCGGCCTCATACGTGGTTTTTGAAGTGACAACACTTGTTGCCTTATCGTTGATATAATTAATAGTGTTGACCGCCTCTTCAAAATGAAATTGAACCCCAACCTTTTCTGCCAACTTAAAAAGGCTTTGAGAGATTTCGTGCATACCTCCTGTTGGATAAAACGTACCGTAGTGCATTTCCAAGTGTGGAATCATGGACATGATACCTGGCGTAGCGTATGGTGAAGAACCATTGTAGGTAGCATACCGATTGAAAAGCTGCACTAATTTCGGATTGGAGAAGTATTGCTCATTTACCTCATTAAGTGTTTTGTTAATATGAAGTTTACCCGCTTGCACTAACGACTTGATTGTATTAAAAGACAGATACGTGCTCCATCTGTGCAGCGATTTATTTAGGAAGATATCGGCTGTAAGATCATACTTCTCTTTATTTCTATCCAAGTATTGATGTAGAATGCGCTGTGGAGTATCAAATTTTTCTGAAGCACTTTTAACAAATTCTTCTTTGTTTGCGGATGCAGAAAAAGTAGTGCCGTCACTCCAGAAGTAATTGCAGACTACCTCTTTTTTAGAATAGTTAAAGTGTCCGCGCGGGTTGATGCCGTATAATTTAAATAGCTCATCCACCAAATGAGGCATGGTGAATAGCGATGGCCCTAAATCAAATCGAAAGCCTTCTTGGTTAATGGCATGAAGCTTCCCACCCGCATAGGCATTGGCCTCGAAGACTGTAACCTCATATCCTTTATGCCTGAGCCGAAGGGCACTGGCTATGCCTGCAATGCCAGTTCCTATGATGATCACCTTCTTCATTAAAATAAAATAGTGAGACTCCACGGCTCGATCAAGATGACAACAATTAAACAAGAGAATTGTTTTGGGAACTCTCTTGTTTACTCTGGGAAGTAATGTCAGGCGAGTATTAGGAGCTTACTGCGTTTCCTGTCTTTCTTTCTTCAAAATAAATTTCTTAGGCTCAAACTTCTTGGGCGCATACAAAAACCCAAAGGCCTCACAATTTTCTTTCGTGTGCTTGGCATGATGGATGTAGTGCGCGTGCATCATCCGTTGCAAATATGTACTCCTTTTTTTTGGTATCCATTTTACGCGCTGATGCACAATAATGTCGTGAAAGATCAAATAGAAAATGCCATAACACAAAATCCCAATCCCCACCGAAAAAAGATACGCACTTGGATAAATAGAAGTAGATACAACCAATAGAATAATAGAAGGTACGCTAAAGACGACTGCAAACAAATCATTGCGCTCTAGCGCGTGGTCATGCACGCTGTGGTGCGAGCGATGCCATGTCCACAGAAACCCGTGCATCACATACTTGTGTGTAAACCACGCCACCCCTTCCATAAAAAGAAATGTTCCGATGGTGATGGCGGAGCAAAGAAGGATGGTCATAGATAATTTTATAAAACGATCGATCAATTTATGTTAGTAGGCAGTAGGCAAAAAGCAGTAAGCAATTTTTGCCTATTGTAGATTGCCTATTGCCTATTTATTTAGAAAAATACTCCTCCAACACCTTATACCTATGCTCAAAAATACGATTTACCTCCTTGCCCACAAAAAGCCAATGAGCCAGCCGCCCAATAAACCCAAAGCCAATGGCATAGTTTACTTCATCCGTCATTTCTACCCCGCCAGCTACTTCTTTAAAATGATGCTGATGGTGCCACAGCGCGTACGGCCCGAAACGCTGCTCGTCAATAAAATGCAGCGGCTCCTTCACCTGCGTGATCTCCGTTACCCAATGCACCTTAATGCCGGGCAACACACTTACCTTATATCTGATCAGCTGTCCCGCATACGCTTTATCACCACCCGAAATGTACAAAATCTGAAAGCCCATGTGCTCAGGTGTAATCTTCGAAAGGTTTTTGGGCGTAGAGAAAAACTCCCACGCTTCCGCTACTGTAATGGGCAACACTTGTGTGCGGGTGAGGTTGTAAATCTTCATGACAATTAAACAGCAAAAAAGGAAAAGAGTTTTAGAAAGATGCGGCCTGGCCACTCGAAGCGAGGTGGCCAACGGGCTTTTCGTTACAAGTCCGCGCCACGCATCGCCTACCATTAGCGGGCTTTCCACTTCAATCCCTGGCCGATGCCAGCACGCAGTTCATATCTTGATTCGAGAGGCTCGCAAATGAAATGAGTTAGGCCAAGAACGGTAGTTGTATTGGCGCAATCGCCTAATCGATTGCGCATTTTTGTATTGTCGTAGATTTTAAACAAGTTAGAAGCTATACATACCTTTTCGTAAAACTAAAACTTGCGTATATTTAGGAGTTGCCGGCAATTTTATTTAAAACGATGAGACTAACATTAACAATCTTAGGACTGATATTTTTTAACTATTCATTTGGACAACTCAGTTTGACAAATGACGAGAGAGAAGTATTAAAGGACATTTGTTCACAATACAGTCAGCCAAGCAAGGAGAAATACTTAAAACAATTAAAGAAACAATCTCCGACTAAGTTTCATATTTTCATTGACCAGTTAATCGCAAGCAAAGATGACTCTCACGAGGTTCTAAAAAAAAAGTATCTACAACGACCGACAGACGAAGAATTAATGTATTGGTATGTTGTTAGAGAGTTTCATTACAACAACTCAGAGCCAGACTCATTAAAGAAAACAAAAGACCAGGTTTTGGACTGGTTGACAAAGGAGAAAATTGATGACCGTTGGTTGTTGGACAATTACTACTACAGACTTTCTAATAGAATTGGAATGTTGTTTAATACGGCCGACTTAAGTAAGCATGACTTCAGACTTGAGACGCTCGGATTAAAAAATGAAACAGAGAGAGCAATGTTTGTTATGTTCATCATTAATACTTGTGGACAAAGGCTTTCTGTTATGAAATTTACAGGAAAGGGTGACCCGGAATCAGTGATAAAACGACTTCCTAAGGTTAATGGTAAGGAGTACTACTATTATAAGGATTTCAACTATGAAGACTTTGAATGGATTGGTTATAAAAAACTTGAATCCTATAACCAGAGACAACTTGGGACATTTTATGGTGTACTTCTGAATCACTTGGATTTATTACTTAAGAACGGACAGACTGAAAAAGCTGGAGAAATGTATAAAGAATCAATACTCAGTAATCCGACACTGTTTAAGTATAGTGGTTCACAAAAAACACTTAACGACATCTCCGACAAGTGGAAATAGAACAGCCGGCAACAAAGTGTATAAAACATTGCTGGCGTTCAGTGTAAATTTGTAGTTTAGTTTTCAAATTACGTTTGGTCACGTGGGACGGTATGTGGTTTCAAAGCTCTCCACTGAATATGCACTCACGTTGACCTCACTAAACCTAAATGAAGCCCATCCCCATTCGGCATATTAACACAACCCAAAAAGAGCCGAGCCTTTCTGGAAGTTTTAGCATACGCGATGTGGAGGATTTGCTGGCTGGAAAAGATATGGTTCAGGAACTTCACAGGCATGATTTTTTTTATATTCTAGCTTTGAAGAAGGGAAGAGGCAGTCACGAAATAGATTTTACTTCCTACAAAGTTGGTGACCATTCTGTTTTCTTCATACGGCCTGGTCAAGTACATCAGATAACATTAAAAGCAGGGAGTGCAGGGTACTTGATGGAGTTTAATACTGATTTCTATTATCCGCACGACAAAGTATCCAATCAGTTATTGCGCAGGGCAAGTAATAAAAACCTTTGTCAACTTGATGCTAATAGAGTTAAAAAGTTACTGATAACTTTGAATTCTATTTTTCAAGAGTATACCGATAAGCAAGAAGGATATCAAGAAGTAATAAAGGCGAACCTGGGCATTTTCTTTATTGAGCTTGTCAGGCATCGGCAGAATAAAGAAAACTCTTCGAGTGACAGCACTCTTTACCCACAGGAACGTGTGGAGCAATTTCTGGAACTTATAGAGACCCATATCGCTATGCATAAGCAAGTATCACACTATGCAGATATGTTGAATCTTTCTTCTTATCAACTTAATGCCATTACAAAGGCAACGCTAGGCAAAACGTGTTCAGAACTTATCAATGAATTTATTATTCTTGAGTCTAAGCGATTACTTCTTGCCACATCCAATCAGGTAAACCAAATAGCCTATCACCTGGGTTATGAAGATGTTTCCTACTTTATCAGGCTCTTTAAAAAGCATACTGGCCATTCACCTGAGGCATTCAGGCAGAACTTCAAGTAAGTCCTATTCACCTTCATTTTTGTCCTATCCAGCAGAGTGCATCAGGCAGTACTTTTGTTGCATAAATAATTTAAACATAAAAAAAATGAAAACAAAAATGAAATTGATTGCATCTTTAAAGATATGGGCTGCAATTTACCCATCGATCACTCTGTTTCTTTTTCTATTTGGAGAAACATTATCTGTTTTACCATTGTACCAAAGAACAGGAATACTAACTCTTTCGCTAGTTCCCTGGGTTGTATTTGCTGGAGTGCCGTTCGTGGATTATGTTGTCTCGCGTATTTCAGCGGCAAGGAAATAAATCAAATAAGAATATGAATGACCCTTGGATCGATAAATGGAATGATAGATATAGCAAAGAGGAGTTTGCTTTTGGCGAAAAGCCCAACAACTATCTGAAAGAGCAATTAGAGAAATTACCTATTGGAACAATACTTTTTCCAGCAGAGGGTGAAGGACGCAATGCAGTTTTTGCAGCCAAGCTTGGTTGGGCAGTTTCAGCGTTTGACATAAGCATAGAAGGAAAAAGGAAAGCCGTTCGACTGGCAGAAACGAGTAAAGTGAAAATCGACTATCAAGTTGGTGAGTTGCAGACGTTGAATTATAAGCCCGAACAATTTGATGCCATTGCGCTAATTTATGCACACTTTCCAGCAGATATTAAATCGTTCTACCACAAGACGCTTGACAAATACTTGCGAAAGGAAGGGATAATTATTTTTGAGGCTTTTAGTAAAAATCATATTTACTATGTTTCTAAAAATCCTAACGTTGGCGGCCCAAGAGACATCCCCTCCTTGTTTTCAATAGATGAGTTAAAAGCAGATTTTCCTAATTATGAATTCATTGAGTTGCTAGAAAAAGAGATCGAATTGAACGAAGGCCAGTTTCATAGCGGAATAGGCTCAGTAATAAGATTTGTAGGACGAAAGAAATAAGCTAGAGCTAGCTGTTGCACAGCTTCTCTTTTCTAAAGAAGGAAATCGGTTGTGGCTCAGCAGCTATAAACTTCTATTTTGCAGACGAATTTGACCAGTTTGCAGATCAGCTTAGCCAATGCCAAAAGAAAGTGAGACGTTTATCTACTTATTGGCTAATTTCAAATCATGAAGAAGTCATTTGTTGTTTTATTACACATCGGTTTTTGGGCGTGCTATCTTTTGTCGATTCTAATCATATTATCTGTAGCTTATAGAAATAGCGCTACCATAAGTGATCGCGAATTACGTACTGTAAATGCGTTAAAAAGCCTTTTTTTCTTCGCGTTTTTTCCTTCCTTCATTTCATTTAATCTGTTCTATTTTTATTTATTTCCGAAATACGTTCAGCAGAAGAGGTTTCTTCTTTCGATACTTTACGGCATCCTAATTACTACAGCAGCAGCCGTGACAGGATACATCCTGCTTCGGTATTTAATAGAAACGGGTCGTATTATTGATATGGATAGTGGTGGTAAAAAAGGCAGATCTACTGCTATGATCGTGATCACTGCCATGACCTTAATAGGCGTGATATGTGGCATCGTGGCATTGGTTTTAAGAGGATTCATAACCTGGTTCAATGAAATTAAATTGAAACAGATGTTGAAGGAAAAAAATCATGAAATGGAAATGGCGTTGATAAAATCACAAATCGACCCGCATCTTTTATTTAACACCATTAATAATATCGACTCGTTAATTTTAAAAGATGCAGTAAAGGCATCCGAATATTTGAATAGGTTGTCAGATATTATGCGCTTTGTGCTGTATGAAACAAAGGCCGATAAAATCCTTCTTTCACAAGAAATCGAGTACATAGGAAAGTATATCGCCTTGCAAAAAATAAGAACATCGAACGAAACGTATGTAAACTTTTCAGTAACTGGCAGTATGGGCGGTAAACGAATTGCCCCAATGGTCTTTATTCCTTTCATCGAAAATGCCTTTAAGCATACCAACAACAAGAAAATAGAAAATGCTATTACCATCAACATTATCATAAAAGAAGGAACCATACAACTGATATGCGAAAATAAATTTGATTCAATGTCGCTAAAGCAACCTATTGGCGGTTTAGGTAATGGGCTTGTTCAAAAACGATTGGAACTTATTTATGCTGGAAAGCACTCGTTGGAAGTGCATAAAAGCGATGAACTGTATAGAGTCAACTTAACAATTCCCAATGATTAAATACACGTGCATCATCATTGAAGATGAACCTCTGGCACTTGATAAGACTAGGGACTTTGTAAACAAAGTTCCCTTTTTGCATTTGAGTGCAACCTTCGACAATGCTCTGCTTGGGCTTGCTTATCTAAATAGCAACAAGATTGATTTACTTTTTTTGGATATCAACATGGATGAACTATCTGGCATCGAATTGCTTGAAAGTTCTAAAATAAACAGTCAGGTAATTATTACAACAGCCTACCAAGAGTATGCACTAAAAGGCTACGAACTGCAAATCACCGATTATCTTTTAAAGCCATTTTCATTTAATCGTTTTCTACAAGCGGTAAATAAAGCGCAGGAAAATCTAGTTCGTCACTCTTCTGAATCTCAACCCAACTTCATTTTCGTAAGGACAGAAAACAGGTTGGAGAAAATCATGCTTGATGAAATCGTTTATATAGAGGGAATGAGAGATTACCGAAGAATTCATACGGTGAATAAAAAGATAATGACATTGCAGAATTTCAGTGAGTTTGAAACAATAATACCATCCAGTATAGTGTGCCGGGTGCATAAATCATTTATGGTGGCCCTTAATAAAATCGTATCTATCGAGCGGAACAGAATAAAAATCGCTGACCAATTAATCCCTATTTCGGAAACGTACAAAGACTCTTTCTTTCAGCTCATCAATAGCAGGCAATAAACCTCCCGTTATTTGGCAGACTGAAATCCTCAGGATGCAGACATCTTCCCCTGCTTTGCATAATAGAATTGTAAGACCCTACTCGTTCATGTTCTTTTGAGCAAACAAAAAGAATTATGAAAAAAAATCTACAAGTAGGACTCATACTAGGTATGATTATCCTAAGCGGAAATTCATTTGGTCAAACAACTGAATCGGGGTCAGCAAAAATCAAGGCTGATAGAGTAACAGAAACCTATTTAGACTTTGTGCTGAATGTGGTTGGTACAAACCTTAATTATGGAAAGTTGAACAGTGCTTTAGCCGATTATAAGAAAGCGGTACTGGGGGCGCAAGTCGGAGTGTCATTTCAAGCGGGCATTACACCAAGATTTTCGCTCGTCTCTGAGTTATACTTTTTTATGAAGGGTGGCGAATTAAAAGCTAATAATCCACTTACTACCTACAACACAAACATCCGCTTATATACTTTAGAATTGCCCGTACTGGCTCGTTTTCATTTTGGCAAATTCCATGTAAATGCGGGGCCATCTATTGCATATAACATGTATGGATCTCAGAAAATTGAAAACGCTACTTCCGATCTGTCATTTAATAACTCAAGCGAAAGTTTTAAACGGTGGGAAGCTGGCGTTCAAATGGGGGGAGGCTACCGATTTCACACCAAAAGAAAAAGTATTCTATTGGATGTGCGATACAATTATGGTTTGACTGATATCTCCAACGGCAAAGAAATGTATAACAGAAGCCTGATTATCAGCTTGCATTTTTCTAAACCTTGGAAAACAAATCCACTCAGAAGAAATAAGAAATCATAAACAGAAAATTTTATTTTAAAATCCTTAAACAAATAAAAAAATGAATTCAAACAAAAATATTGTCACTGGCATATCAACAGAACGAGCACCGATGAGCTCACTTCGAAAGACCTCGCTGACCGCGGGCATACTCTACTTGCTCACCTTTGTCTCCATCCCCACTCTCGCGCTCTACGGTTCGATACACAATCCCAACTACATCATTAGCTCTTTAGGATCGAACACTCCTGTCATAATTGGTGGTGTGCTGGAGATCATCGTGGCCCTCGCAGGCATCAGCACTGCCATTGTACTATTCCCCGTGCTCAAGAAACAAAATGAAGAAGCTGCGCTAGGTCTCGTGGCCGCTCGAATTTTGGAATCTAGCACCATCTTCGTTGGTGTAGCATTTATTTTATCCATCGTCACCTTGCGACAAACAGGAGCGGGAGCAGATGCTTTGATGACCAGCCGCGCGTTGATCACACTATACGATCGCATCTTCCTACTCGGGCAAAGCTTCATGCCAGCAATATGCGACATGCTGTTAGGATTTCTATTGTACAAATCTCGCTTGGTACCACGAGCTCTTTCCCTTATCGGAATCATCGGAGCACCACTACTCATCGTTGGCTATATGGCTATACTTTTTGGTGTCATCGACAGAATTTCCCCCTTGGCAGCCCTGTCCGCAGTTCCCGTTGCGCTGTTTGAATTTTCGCTGGGCATCTGGCTCGTGGTGAAAGGATTCAATTCAACACCTGTTGCTGTTGCGCCCGTTCAAAATTTATTTAAGCTGGCTGCCAATATTAAACAGAGTTGAAACCATGAACATCCTTGCATTTTTATTCATCGCAGGTTTAATCTTAAAGGGTATATTCATTCTTATCGAGTCATCGATTGAAAGAATGAGTTTAAAATACGATACCAAGATTATTTTACTTCCAATACATGAGGAGCAAGAGGACTTCGCTACCGAAATGAAAATAGAAGTGGAAATTGAAGCTAGCCCAAACTCCCTAAAACCATTGGGGAAGCAAATTCACTTACGTACGGCAAGCTAAAAGAAAACAGTATGATATATATTGATGAAATATTTTTTCAAGCACTGGATATTATTATCAGTTTACTCCATCTAGACTTTATCCATCAGCTTTTGAGAATGCTGTGTAAAGCAATATGCTAAATTGGTTTTCCGAGCAACAAACCCAGAATTCGACCAAGTAGGGGGCGGAATCAAGTTCACAATCGCATCCTTGAATAAAACCATATAGAAATGTACTCAGCAAATGAATTTTAGGTACCCATGTTGGTGAAGAACACCAACACAGGCGAGGTAGAGTCCCGAGGCGGAGATTCTGCGAAGAAGAAAATTCATTTATTATTTCATTCACAAGCAAAGCAATTTTTCTTCATGCTGTTGGTTTTCTACTTTCTAAAATGTAAGCGAATAAAAGGCCTATCCCAACACCCCAAAGTATCCACGCTGCGCCATGCATGGCCACTTCAAATGAGTCGCTATAGATTTGCCTAAACCAAATGAGCGCCATTGCATCTAAAAATGTGGCCGTTAAAGTCATAATTACTACTGGCCGTAGAAGTTCGTAAAATTTTAACTTACATAGTAATGCCGTAATGTACATAGAGGCTATTGTCAACGGAATGGCAAGAAAAAAAAACAATAGTAGCTTTGGATTGTTTTGTGTAAACACACTTTCTCCGAAGAATTTAATAATCAGGGATGCCTGATACCAAAAGGCTGCCCCTAGGGCTACAAACAAAATCAGTTTTGAATTTTTCATCTTACAATGGTTTTAAATAGTGGTTAGGAAAATTTATCACTACAAAAGTCGTAAGATGCTCACCTAAATTTTAGACGCTACCGTTCAGCACCGCTTGCCGCGTTACATTTTTGTTAAACTCTTCTGACATATTTTTTAATTCTGCCATATAGTTTTCAAGCCACTCGTAGGTCAATGTTTCTTCAGTTATTTGTAAATAAAAATTCTCTATACTTAGATTTAGCACCATTCTAGCCAAGTCCGAGTTGTCTGTCAATCCTAGCATTTCAGCCCAAATATCCAAAATTGACTCTCCAACCATCCTGCTTGATTTTTGGAAGCAGCTTTTAAATTGCTCATTCGTTCTGTTTATTCTTAACTGGCGATTAAACAATAAATCTGTCTTGATGGTTACTAATAGATTCAATAGGTCTGGAACTACATTTTTACAAAGAGCTTCTTGGCTCGAAATAATCTTGGCTCGCTCCATGTGATAATCGAGTAGAACTTCCATAAAAATGTTGAGGTCTGCAAAATGATGATAGAATGAAGATTTGTTCTTGTTTACTTCTCGCGCAATCACTTCTATCTTCAGTCCATTGGGTCCTTCTTTCGCAAAAGTTTGATACCCACATACTATCCAAGGCGTTTTACTGTCCGTTTTCATTCTGTCTGATTAATGGATAATTAGAAAATTCTTCACTGACTACTTAAATATACATGCCTCAATAGATTTCACAAAACAATAAAGTTAACTAATATCATAAAGAAGTAAGGACATCCATTATGTAGGTTGTGAAGTTTTGGAGTTTTGTGAACTATATATAGCTTGCAAAGAGTTGCAATGAACTTGTCAAAAATTTGATTATCGTGCGGCTTGGCAACAGCGAAAGAAAAATGCCGTGGCCAAAGTTTCCTAAATATTTTGACCAACTCTCAGAGTATTTTTAACGGTTGAAGCAAATTAGCGTGGTCTCAATTTGTTTAAGAGTAGTTCATATTTTCTACCCAATGGCAACTGGGTGCCGCCATCTATAACTACACGATCTTTACTCACTTCCTCAATCGAAGATATATTCACCACGTAGGACTTGTGGATCTGAGTAAACAAATCGGGTGGCGTATTCACTAAAATGTTTTTAAGTGTTTCGTAGACTACAAGTGTCTTCCCTTGCTCTTTTAGAAAAACTTTAATGTAGTTACCAATGCTTTGAAAATACAAAATTGATTGGAGTGGTATCTCCTTCACTTCACCGTTCACCCGAAATGAAATATCCATTTTTCTTGTAAGCTTTGGTGGGGCTTCCACAAAGTGTTTTGCCTTTTCCACCGCTTTCAAAAAACGAGGAAAGGAAATTGGCTTGAGCAAATAATCGACCGCGTCATATTGGTAGGCATCAAAAGCGAATGAATCATAGGCAGTAGTGACAATTGTGGCCGGCCTTTTGGCAAGTGTTTGCATGACTTCCATCCCTGTGACCAAAGGCATATTGATGTCCAAAAAAACAATATCAAATTCACTATTTGACAAAAGTTGAATGGCCTCCTTACCATTATAGGCACTAGCTGCATGCGTGAGCTCTTCGCAGTTGGATATGTGGGAAGTCAGCACCAAGTGTGCGGGGCTCTCATCGTCCACTATCAAGCATTTGTAGATAGCCCCCATAGTTTTAGATTAATTTTAAAAACATTATTCAATTTTTTATCGACCTCAAACACGTGTTTGATTTTCAAAATCTCCAGACGCTTCTTTAAGTTCTCAAAACCAATTTTTGTTCCATTGATTTTTGAGCCGCTCGTACGGCAACTATTTTCGATGCTGAGCGAAAGAGCTTCTTCCTCATACTTCCATCGAATATGAATAAACGGTGTATCCGATTCCGCAGAATACTTAATGGCGTTTTCTAATAACGGTAAAAATAACAATGGCGGAAGGTACAAGCCCTTTACTTTCTCAGTTCCCTCATGGGTAACTAATAATTTATTGCTCCGATAATTGGCATAATCCAAATAGCCTTTAATAAAGTCCAACTCGCGTTCAATCTTAACTATTTCGCGCGAGGTTGATTCTACTTGATAGCGGAGTAAATTAGAAAGTTCCAAAATTTTCTCGGGTGTTACTTGAGGTGTAGCGAGCGAAGTCCCATACAAGTTATTCAATGCATTAAACAAAAAATGCGGGCTCAGTTGCTGCTTTAGGAAATCAAGTTCTGCCTCTTTCCGCAAGAGTTTCTTTTTAGTATCGATTACATTTTCTAATATCCAAATGTTAAAGATGTTGACGGAGGCCCCTATCAACAATAAAAAAAAGGCGGTAAACACATCGCTAATAAAAGTCATTGGGTAACCAAGCCAGCTTCCAACTAGGTTTACCACACTGGCAAATACAAAAATGGTGACAACCACAGCAAAAGAAAACCACTTAAACTTCTTAGCAAAAAGTAATTTCTTTACGGCAACAAAATTAAAAGCAAAAATCAATAAATAAGTAAAAGTAAAAAAAGCAAGCTCCTCAATAAAACTTGTCTCTTTTACCCCTGGTGAATCAGGAATGGTACTATTTTGAAACCAAAATATTCCAAACATAATCGCGTAAAACGCGATGTTCCGAACCCAGATATTTTCGTAAGAAAAAATTTTCATCGCCCTAACGCTTACCCTAAATAATACCTCATAGATAACTCCTATTACTTATTGAAAAAACAAAATTATACAAACGCCATTGATATAAAATGACCCCGTCACACATAACCTTTAATCATTTAGAGCGTCTTTGGTAGCAAATTGCTACGAAATAGCATCTTTCAAAATTAAGCGTATCATTCTACCTCCACATCTATTTATTAAAATGAAAAAGAATTTATTAATCGTATTAACATTTGTTTCTATCCTTACCCACGGGCAACAAAAACTAACCCTTAGTGGCTATGTGAAGGATGCCTCAAATGGTGAAGAGCTAATAGGCGTAACCGTGTACATTAAAGAATTGGCTACGGGTACTACCACCAACCCTTATGGATTTTACTCCATCACACTAACGCCCGGCACTTACAATGTACAATACAGTTACATCGGCTATACCTCCCAGTTGATGCCCCTTAAGCTTGACCAAAATATTTCAAAGAACATTGAATTGGTAACCGAGGCACAGGAACTAACAGAAGTGGTAGTGAAAGCTGAAAAATCTGATGCGAATGTAAAAGAGCTTCAAATGAGCAAGACTACCTTGAACTTGGATCAAATACGAAAGCTACCGGCCGCATTCGGTGAATCAGATATTATAAAGAATGTTCAAATACAGCCGGGTGTTATTTCGGCAGGTGAAGGCACTTCTAGTTTTTTTGTTCGTGGCGGTGGGTCAGATCAAAATCTGATCTTGATAGATGAGGCACCTGTTTACGATCCATCTCATTTGTTTGGCTTGTTCTCCGTATTCAATTCAGATGTCGTAAAAGCCTCAGAATTATACCGAGGTGGCATTCCCGCCCGCTTTGGTGGAAGGCTTTCTTCCATTTTAGAAGTAAGAACAAAAGATGGAAACGATAAGAAATTTGCCGGCACGGGTGGCATTGGCCTCTTGGCCAGCAGGCTTGCTATTGAAGGCCCTATTGTAAAAGACAAAAGTTCTTTCATTCTGTCGGGCCGAAGGTCTTATGTGGACCTCTTTCAAACTGAAAACAAAGTTTACTTCTATGATTTGAATGGAAAGGTAAACTGGAGGATCAACAACAACAATAGAATTTTCTTTGCCTTCTATAGCGGGCGCGATCAGTTGGGCGTGAATAAAACCTCCACCTTTGGTTGGGGCAATACCACGGCCACTGGTCGATGGAATCATGTGTTTAACGATCGGCTCTTCTTAAACGCAACTTTTATTTACAGTAATTTTGATTACAAGCTCGAGTCGAAAGACCCTTCTCAAGGGTATATATGGAAATCGCAAATTCAGCAACTTTCGTTGAATAACGATTTCACTTACTATCTCAACTTGAAAAATGAAATCAGTTTCGGCTACCATTTAAGTTACCGCAAGTTTCAACCTGGCACTATCTCCCCCAACACGGCTGCTTCACTCTTCAGTACGGTAGAGCTTGAAAAAGAAGGCGCGCTAGACCATGCACTATATTTAGATAACAAACAGAAACTGAGCGACCGTGTAACGGTCAGCTATGGCGTGCGCCTTTCCATCTTTCAAAACGTTGGCCAGTCAAACGTAATTGTGTATGGCGATCGAACAAACGATACCAAAATCACTCGATCGGATACCATTAAGTACAAGGAATTTGAAGTGATCAAAACGTATGTGAACTGGGAACCACGTGTATCTTTTCACTACCTGCTAAATGAAAGCAGTTCGATAAAGGCTTCCTACAATCGAATGGTTCAAAACACCCACCTTATTTCAAGTGGTACTATTCCACTGCCTTTCAATACATGGGCTCCAAGCGGCACTTATTTAAAACCGCAAATAGCCGATCAATATGCCATTGGTTATTTCAAGAATTTTGCAAACAACAAGTTTGAAGTATCGGTAGAGGCTTACTACAAAGACCTTGATAACGTAACCGACTTCAAAGACAATGCACAGGTTTTCTTTAACAAAGATTTAGCAGCAGAATACCGGCAAGGAAAGTCACAAGCCAAAGGGATTGAGCTTTCTCTTCAGAAAAAAGAAGGAAGATTGACAGGTTCATTGAGTTATACTCTTTCCGAAGCAACGCGCACCGTTCCGGGAGTTAATCAGGGCAATCCATTTCCCGCAAATTATGATAGAAGAAATGTAGTCAATCTCACCAGCACGTTTGATTTAAACACAAAATGGGCTTTTGGTATGAACTTCACTTACTCTACGGGCAGGCCGATTACACTTCCATCTGGCCGTTATGAATTAGACGGATACAATGTCGACTTGATATCAAGCCGCAATGGGTATCGCTTACCTGATTTTCATCGATTGGATATTTCGGCCACTTATACCCCTACTGCTAAAAAAGACCGTAGGTGGAAAGGGCAATGGGTGTTTTCAATCTACAATGTGTACAACAACAATAATCCATTTAGCCTTTATACACGCGTTGCTCAAGACAGCAAAGGCAATGTAATTGGCGATGGCACTCAGAAAGAAGCAAGGCTTACTTCGTTGTTCCCGATTCTTCCATCTGTTACTTATAACTTTAAATTCTAATGAAAAAGATAGCCCTATTGATTTTATTAAGTTCATTAATCTTAGCGTGCAATGAGCAAACTGTTATTTTGGATTTGAGCCAAGTGCCTTCTAAAGTAGTGATTGATGGTCTTGTTACTAACGTGGCGGGAAAGCAATATGTGATGGTGAGTCGCAGCGCCAGTTTTTATCAATCAGGCAAGACGCAAAGAATTACGAATGCTACTGTGAAGGTGGAAGACAACTTGGGCAATGTATTTACTTTTGCTCACAACCCTACCAACAAGCCCGACAGCGTGGGCAGGTATTCTGGAGGCAGTTTTAAAGGCGTTGTCGGTAGGCGCTACAAACTTTCGGTAACAGTAGATGGACAAACTTATACAGCCGAAGACAATTTGGTAAGTGTAACAACTATTGATAAAGCCATACCTGGTATAGATGATGAACAAAAGAAAGATCCAAAAGTAGCTGGCCAATTTTACAAATTGCTCATCTCGCTAAACGAGCCACAAGAAACCGTTGACTACTATTTATTCAAATTTTATCGCAACGGGGTACGTCATCAATTTTCGCCCAGCGATGTGTTTGTTAGTAGTGACGATGGTTTAGCCGCCACGGTAACTGACCTTGGGCTAAATGTTTTCTTTGCTGAAGGAGATAAGGCCAAGGCTGAAGTATACAGTCTTAGTAGAGGCGCTTATCTTTATTATTCTGATTTGCAAAATTTATTGACGAGTGATGGAGGGTTATTTTCTTCTCCGCCTGCCAACCCAAGGACCAATATTTCCAATGGCGGGTTGGGCGTTTTTCAGGTAAGCGCGTTAAACAGTTCTGCCGAAGTTCTTATAAAATAGGTTAACTGCCAACGTTGGAGCAATGAGCATTTGCACGTGGTCTTTGTTTTCACCAATCCACCTATACGATTTGATTTGTGAGTATAATCAAACCGAAACATTAGCACAGCTAGTACAAATACCAAGTCGTGCCACTGCTCGAAGTGGTGGCATGACTTTACTTTATCGACTGCAGCGCAGCCTCTGCCGCATACACCACATCTTGGTTGCGATTGATTTTTAAAATTCGGCTTATAGATCGCTCGGCTGCGTTGGCATCCTTCCCTATTTTTCCAAGTATGGTAATGA
>JBJXEB010000117.1:0-21095 GCA_046155095.1 Cyclobacteriaceae bacterium | reverse complement strand
GGAAAGGCTGCGAGCTGTCCCGCGGGCGTGGCTTCGTCACGGACTATGAAATGCGCAAGGGGCCGTCATCGTAGGTGCACTATCCTTCTCTCTGCTTCGCGGCCCACGAATCTTTTTCCGACTTCTAGTCTTTCAAGTCCCGATGAATGAATCGCCACCAACATTAGTACACACGCAACTCAGTTGCGCCTATACACCCAAATATAGGGAATATACGCAACCGAGGTGCGCCTATTTCGCCTTTAGTCGCAAGATCAATGAGTAAGTAATAGCTAGGTGCTGGCACCGGGCAGGGATAGTAGTGGAAAGCCCGAAGCGTGTGTGTGGTTTGTGCGCAGGACGGACTTGGAACGTATAGCCCGGTGGCCGCTGCGCCTCGCGCGGACAGCCCGCCTCATTAACTTTTTGTTAATTGCGTACACAGAAATTCGTATTTTTGCCACTTAATTTTATCAATTATGCCAGGAACCGAACTGTTTGGAATAGAAGAACGCAAAGAGGTAAATGATGTGCTGGAAACGGGCATCCTCTTTCGCTACAACCATGATGCGCAGCGCAACAATATTTGGAAGGCGCGAGAGTTTGAAGCGGAGGTGAAAAAAATAACGGGCGCGAAGTATGCGCACGCGGTGAGCAGCGGCTCTACGGCTGTGGCTTGCGCGCTATATGCCGCAGGTGTGGGCGCAGGCGATGAGGTGATTGTGCCTCCGTTTACGTACATCGCTTCGGTAGAGGCGGTGTTGTTTGCAGGTGCGCTGCCAGTGTTTGCCGAAATTGATGAGACACTTTGCTTGAGCCCTGAGGGAATTCGTGCGGCCATCACACCCAAGACAAAAGCGATTATGCTCGTGCACATGTGCGGGGGCATGGCGCGGTTGGATGAGATTTTGAAAATCTGTAAGGAAAATAATTTGACGCTCATCGAAGATGCGGGCCAGGCGTTTGGTGCATCTTATAAAGGAACATCGGTAGGCCTGTTTGGAAAAACGGGTTGCTACTCGTTTGACTTTTTTAAAATAGCTACGTGTGGCGAAGGTGGTGTGATGGTGACGAACGATGCGCAAGCGTATCATTATGCTGACAGTTATTCGGATCACGGTCATGACCATGTGGGCAACAATCGTGGAATGGAAAACCATCCTGTGCTTGGATTTAATTATCGGATTGGTGAGATCAATGCTGCGATTGGCTTGGCGCAAACGCGCAAAGTGCCTTTTATTTTAGAGAAGAATCGCGAGCATAAAAAATTATTGGTGCAAGAGCTTTCAAAAATAGCAGGAGTTGATTTCAGCACGCTCGTTGATCCTGCTGGTGACTCGGCTACTTTTTTAAATATTTTGTTGCCCGATACGGAAGCGGCTAAGCGCACGGTAGATGAATTTAACAAAGCGGGTGTGACGGGTTTCAATTATTGGTTCACAAACATGTACCACTTCATCAATCAGTGGAATCATTTGAGGGATTTGAAATCGCCTGCAAAGTTGCCGATTCATATTTTGGGTGCGCCTCAAGATTATAACAATCTGCATTTGCCAAAATCACAAGAGACGGTAGGTCGATTGATTTCGTTTGGTATTCGTTGCACGTGGAAGGAAGAGGAAGTGAAGGCGCTGGCGGGGAAGGTTGGGGCGTGTATTGAAAAGGCAATGGCCGTAATCACCGTTTAGCCTATTTTGAGTTTGAAATTAAAAGTTATAACTTTGAGTTATAACTTCCTTTTAATTATACCATTATGACCGCTGCCATTGCTAAAATCAGGAAAATCGGGAACTCTCGGGGAATATTATTTTCTAAAGCAATCCTTGAAGAAAGTGGTATAAGAAATACAGTAAAGATTTCAGTAGAGAACAGTATCATCATGATTTCTTCTGCCGATAAACCTGCTAAAAAGAAATGGTCTGATTTCAAAAAAGTAAGGAAGATAAAATCAGATTTTGTCGTTAACCGTTTTGACGAGACCGAGTGGACATGGTAAGGGCATTTGAAGTCTACTTAGTAAATCTTGATCCAACTGTCGGTCTGGAAATTAAAAAAACAAGACCCTGTGTTATTGTCTCACCATCAGAGATGAATTCCGTTCTTGGCACAGTGATCGTAGCACCGATGACAACTACTTTAAGACGCTATCCTTCGCGGATAGAGATTCGATTTCAAAGTAAGTTCTGTGAAGTTTGCCTTGACCAAATGAGAGCTGTTGATGAAAGTAGATTGTCAAAAAATAGTTTGGGAAGATTGAAGCAGGATGAAATTGACGGAATAAAAGATACGCTAGCTGAGATGTTTGAACTGTGATTCTTTAATCTATGCAACTTAAAACTATTCAAAGCAAGATTTACGAAATCAGAGGTCAAAAAGTAATGCTTGATTTCGATTTGGCCGAACTTTATGAGGTGGAAACACGCGTTTTGAATCAAACTGTAAAACGGAACATTGACATTTTTCCTGAAGATTTCCTTTTCCAACTTACTGCTAAAGAATGGAAAAATATGTCATCACAAATTGTGATGACATACCCAGTTAAAAGACCCAAGACCTCACTGCCGTTGGCCTTCACAGAACATGGAGTAACCATGCTTGCCAATGTATTGAAAAGCAAAAAAGCACGGCAAACAAGTGTAGCCATTGTTCGAGCATTTATTGCAATTAAACAATTCATTGTTTCTTACAAAGAGCTGACCGCTAAACTCCAAGAAGTTGAAAAGAAGTACAACAAAAAATTTAAGGACGTTTACGAAGCCATCAATTATTTATTACGAAAGGACAAGCAAAAAGAAAAGCAGGAGTTAGATTATAAACAAAGGAAGCGAATTGGCTTTAACAGTAAAGACGAAGATCAAAATAATTAGACGATGCATAAAAATTTCAAAGGAATAGAAAAGACTGTATTCGGTCGTGGTAGTTTCAATCAGTTGAGTGAGATTGTGGAAGCACAGCGCCATCAGAACGATGGGTTTATGCTTTACCTTGTTGATAACTATTTTAAAGGAAAAGAATTAGCGAATAGGATCCCAATGAAAGCTGGCGATACGGTGATGTATATTGATGTAGATCAGTACGAACCTACCACTCAACAGATCGATTCAATTCGTGATTCAGTAAAAAAGACAAGAGGGATTCCTGCAGCTGCCATTGGCATTGGCGGTGGATCGATCATGGATATTGCAAAAGCGGTTTCGTTAATGTTTACCAACGAGGGTTCTTCTCAATTGTATCAGGGGCTAAACTTGATCAAGAAGCCAGGCATCTATCACATTGGGGTGCCAACTATTTCAGGAACGGGTGCTGAAGTCTCCATGACAGCAGTACTCACTGGTCCTGAAAAAAAACTGGGATTGAAATGTGAGTGGACCGTTTTTAATCAAGTAATACTCGACCCTGATTTGATTGCGAGTGTGCCGCGCAACTGGTGGTTCTATACAGGTATGGATACGTACATCCATTGCATTGAATCTGAAAACGGAACATTGAACAATGCATATAGCCATGCATACGCAGAACAATCGTTGAAACTTTGTAGAGAAATATTTATAGGTGATAAGAGCGGACAGACTGCTGAGAATGATGATAAGTTGATGGTGGCTTCGCTGATGGGTGGGTTGAGTTTGACGTATTCTGAAGTAGGTGTGTGCCATGCGTTGTCGTACGGGCTTTCCAAAATTTTAGGAACAAGACATTGCTATGCAAACTGTATTGCCTTCAATCACCTAGAAGATTATTATCCAGAAGGCGTGAAGGAATTTAAAACGATGATAGCCAAACATAAAATTGATTTGCCACAAGGCTTATCAAAAGAGTGGACAGATGAGCAGATCACTCAAATGGCACATGTTTCGTACAATCTCTCCCACATGTGGAACCACGCTATTGGAGCAGACTGGAAAGAAAAGGTGACGATTGAGAGCATTGAGAAGTTGTTCAGAAGACTTTAATTGGCTGAAGGCCTCCTGCTACAAGCTACAAGCTGATGAGAGCTAAACTCGGAGCGAGCCGCTGCGAGTTCAGGTTAAAAATAAAAAACCCCTGGCAATTACCAGGGGTTTTTATTTAACTAACTAAGTACTTCTCCTATTCCTATTTGAAATTAATAGTAAGCTCGCTGATGTTCTTAGGATTGTAAGGCTTTAGCGATGCTATCCTATCCACTAATACATTCCATTCAGCACCGGGTGATACTCCTCCTGAAATAAAACCTTTTTTGTCGCTGAAATATCCTGGTGCAGCAGTGTTGGCTAGATACTTGGCCAACAGTAAAGGGTCAAGTCCAGGCCATGCTTTATTGATTTCGGTAGTGAACACATTCTTAATAGAATAATCTTTCAGAAGCACCGAGCGATCTGCACTGTTAAGAGTACTAGGAGGTAAGCCCACTTCTGCTACTCCTAAATCTTTGGGATCATTACCAGAGGCCACAAACGCCCAATCAAATCCTACTTGACCAGAGAACAAAATAGCGTTGGGGTGATTACTGTTACCATAAACATCTACCACATCACCTTTCTTGCCTGCAAACATTTGTAGAGAACCAATTGCGAAGGGATTATCGAGAGGGTTACTCACTGGCAAACCTGCAATGCGCACTTCCATTTGAGAATCGTATCCGAGATTGCCACCCTCTGAGTAATCAACTCTGTAAAGAGCATCGGGAGCATTTGCATTTTGAGAGCGATCGAAATTATAAGGCTTGATAATAGCAATGCCTTTTATTGACTGGCTCTTGTTCCAAAAAACTTGCATGGCCTTGCCTCCATCTGCTTTTCCTTGCGAATCAGCATCTGTAACGGTTAATTGATAATCCCACGTTTGGCCTTCAAATTCTACGGCAGAAACCACTACAAGGTTTTTCGTCCGCTTGTCATCATCGCTGACGAAGGTCAATGATACGATCCTATCAATGCGATATTTTTTGATGCCCTTTATAATGTTCTCTACTAGTTCTGATCCTTCTTCACCAATCGCAATGAAGGTGCCCAAGTTTTTGTAGATATCATTCCCCTTCAGCGAATCGGTTTTAGAACGTACACCAATTCTTCCTCCACTCACAAAATTTCTATTGCTGATAGAAGATGGAATATTCACCCTGAACGAATTGGGAAGAATATCTTCCTGAGGTTTGATATCCTTGTTGCTTTCGCAAGAGGATAGCACCAAAGAAAAAAGCCCAACCATAACGATTAACGACATACATTTCACAGTCTTCATAATCCTTTTTTGTTTAGTTTATTATGTTTCAGTTTACTTTTGGGGAGCCTAGAACTTCCCTTTCGCATATAAAACACAGAGGACTGCCTTTACCCTATGTCTCTTTAAAAATCTTTTTTGTTTTATAAGAATAAACTGACAAAACGATGCCAACGCGGTTTTTAAGGGCTAATCCTCAATTACGGGTTAATTACGGTAGTGTCTGACAACACAGTAGAAACCGCGAAAAAACCAATTGCCCCGTTTGATAGGTTCGTAGTGGCATTGGCGCGTTGCACATCAAATACTCCACCTCTCCACTCTGTTTCTGAAAGCACAGATCGTAGAAAATTTTGGAAGGCTGGACTGCATGAATATTTTTTTCGGATGACCGTTGAACCCAAGGGGAAAACAAACTCTTTCTTGCTTGGCTTAAAAAGTTCGTTCACATCTGCTGTCTTTAAATCATAAAAGATAATCCTGCCTTCACAGGTATTTCCTGAAGTGCAAAAATTCGTATTCTTCCAGATGATGCTGTGATCAATAAAGTTGGGGCCGCTCCCCGATTGGATGGAATTCAATGTGTAAAGATCATTTGCTTTTCGATAGCTCAACGCTACGAATGGTTCTACTGGAACAGAACTATCTTGCGCAGTGTATTCCTTGCCTTGATACTGAATGCGCAGCAAATAAGTTTTGCCAAACGTTGCCTGCATTACCTGAGTAACATAAGTGCCTGAACCTGCAGGAGACTCGCTTGCTAAATAAATATTGCTGCCCTCTACTATTTGAAGAATTGCGCCACTTACGGGTACTTGACCACCGTTTTGAGCATGCGGATGCGAGAGCTTGATGAAGTGACTTTTCTTTTCGTTCGTGATAATTCCCTCCACGATCAATGTGTTTCTATCGCCCAACTGAACAGGCCGATCAATTGGCCTTTCGCATGCGACCATCATGACAATAAAAATAGTTAGTATATGATTTCCTTTCATCGCCATTTGAAATTATAAGATATTGAAGGAGCTACACTAAACAAATAATATTGTGTGGTTACTCTATTGGCATCGAGCAAATTGGAAGGAATCGAGAAGTCATTCGTATTCACTTCTGCTTTATTGTAATTAATAAAAAGAGTATTGCTCCTTCCGTATAGATTGTAAATCGACAAGGTAAAGTCATGTTGAAACTTTTTTTCAGGATTCTTATTTAGCTTCAACGTAGCCGAAACATCCAATCGGTGGAAATCGGGCAGACGGTCATTGTTCTTTTGTCCATAGATGGGTATCTCTTGCCCATTGAATGAATAAAAACCAACCGGTGATGTGAAGGGTGCACCTGTAGAGTAATTCCAATTTATACCTACGTTCCAGCGAGAGCTGATATCATAGGCTGCCATGAGATTTATTTGATGTGGCCTGTCGTAAAAGGAATTGAATGCCCTACCATCATTCAACTCAGCAAATTGTTGTTGAGTTCTCGAATACGTATACCCCGCCCATCCGCGCAAGCGTCCTGTTTCTTTTTTTATTTGCAGTTCTATTCCATACGCAGTGGCCTCACCAAAACGAAGCTCGCGCTCCATCAGCGGATTTAATAGTATTGATGCGTGTGAGCTATAGTCTATTTGGTTATACATTTTTTTGTAATAGGCTTCAGCAGTGAAGGAAGCTCCAAGTCTCGGCAATGAACGATTGTAACCGAGAGTAATTTGGTTAGCTGCTTGTGGTCGAATGTTAGTGCTGCTCGGCAACCAAACTTCCATAGATGTAAACGGACTAATGGAATTGGTGATCAAGTGAGCATTTTGAATGTTGCGCGAAAACGTAGCTTTGAAAGAAGATTTTTCATTCAGCAAATAGCGAGCAGTAACGCGAGGCTCTACATTAAAGTAATTCGAGTATCGCTCTGATGTTTGATAGAAAAGTGTGTCAATGGGGTTTCTATTTTTATCAAAAACAAATTCAAATGCCTGCCCCATATTGCTCCATGAAGACATGCGAAGGCCATAGTTAAACCCCCAATGTTTGTCCAAATTAATTTCATGGTTGCCATATAGGATGAACTCCGATGAATTTTTTACAGATACATTGGAAACTTGTGTATTGGCTGAACCCGTAAAAAAATTTCCGGGATTGAAATTATACCCATTCAGTGCCAAACCAAACGTCACTTCGTTTTGGGGATTGATAAAATAACTGAAATCGGTTTTTAAGGTAATGTTGGATATATGTGATTTCCACCGTGAGTTTGATGCTACATCGGTGTACAAAGAATAATCATAGCTGCCTCCTGCAATGGTTGTATTCACAAATAGTCTATCACTAATAAGATGATTCCATCGCAAAGTTGCCGTGGAATTTGACCAAGCTATCCCGTTATTGTTTCCAAAATAGTCATCACTTCCTGTGTAAAATGAAAAATAGAAATTGTTTTTTTTGCTTAGTTTGAAATTCAGTTTACCTGTAATGTCATAGAAGTCAAAGGTCTTAATGTTCTTATCCAATTGCTGGAAAAACCATTTCAGGCGTGAGAACCTGCCTGAAATAAGAAATGAGCTGGCATCTTTTTTCAGCGGACCTTCAATACCTAGTTTGGTAGAAATCAAGCCCAAGTTCCCCCATACTTGCAGGTGCTGATCGTTACCTTTCTTCGTTTGCACATTCATGACAGACGACAAGCGGCCACCGATGGAGGCGGGCATGTCACCTTTATAAATATCAATGTTGTTGACAGCATCAGGTATAATGGTGGAAAAGAAACCCAAGATGTGACTGGGGTTATAAACAGGAGCATCATCAATGAACACGAGATTTTGATCACGGTTTCCACCGCGAACGGAATAAAAAGTAGATCCCTCTGAATGCATCTTTATTCCTGGAACTGACTCTAGGGATTTCACCACATCTGTTTCCCCAAAGAGAGCTGGACGTTGTTCAACTGAAGTTGGCCGTAAATTATTTTTGCTTGCCTGTATCTCCACTAGATCATTTACCGAAATTTCACTGCTGACAACAATTGGTTGCAGTAGAGGAGGTGCTTCTGCCATGTTAACATCATTCTGAGAAGATACGCTGAGGTCAAATGACTTGACAATATCTTTGTAACCAATAAAAGAATAAGAGATCGTATAAATCCCTTTCGGAATAGTGATAGAATAAAAACCGAATGCATTGCTGGCAGTTCCTGTTTGAAGTTCCTTCAACAAAACTGTAGCACCAATTAAAGCTTCACCATTGCTGACATCGCGTAAATAGCCGCTAAGGGTAACATTTTGAACTGCCTTCTCTGGTTTTTTTCCTGGTTTCAAAATGATTTGATCTTCCACAAACGAATAGTCCAACCCTGCCAGTTGGGACAAGTCATTGAGAACTCCAGTCAGTGATTTATTTACGGCCTTGTATGAAATTTTTTGTTCAGAATCTATTCGCTTGGGGTTGTAAGAAAATGGGATTTCGCTTTGCTTTGAAATATTTGACAATATTTCGGAGAGAGGAGTTTCACTAACATCAAGATTGATTACCGCATCGGGCAATTTTTTTTGGGCGTATCCTGTCAAGCCCGAAATAAAGCTGGCAAGAATGAAGCACCAAACTTGTTTCGAAAAGCTACCCATGCAATGAATCCATTATTGTATCGGGTCGATTAACATCCTGCGCGCGTAATTTCAATTCTATTCCCGTTGATCCGATAAGTAAGATTGAGAGTTGTCTTTAGTACATTAAGTACTGCTTCTAAAGTTTGATGATCGAAGGTAACAGTTACCACACACGATGCTGAAATTTCACCAGTTGCTACGATATTGGCGCGGTATGTTTTATTGAGCGTTTCTATTACCGTGCGCAAATTATCTTCCGTAAAAACAATGGTGCGTGTATTCCATGCACTAAAATTTGGGTCTTCATTCGCAAAGCTATTGACTTGTTGCTTGGCTTTGGAATAAATTCCTTTTTGGCCTGCGGTAATGGCAACTTCTCCTTTCGTTGCAGGTGCAGAAAATTTTACCACTCCAGTTTGCACAACCACTTCCACTGCCTCTGTATCTTCATAAGCTCGCACATCAAACGAAGTTCCCACCACTTCCACTTTCGTTTGGTTTGCGTCAATGACGAAAGGTTTTTGCTTATCCTTTTCAACATTAAAAAATCCCTGCCCTTTTAATTTCACTTGCCTGTTATTTTCTCCAAAAGAAGTGGAGTAAGATAATTCAGAATACTCATTCAAAACTACACTCGACCCATCAGGGAGCGAGACAATCAGCGTGTTATTAGCCGTTTGATAATGCACATCATTATCTCTAGCAAAGAAATAGACAATAGCACTCGACACCAATATCAAAGCAACAGAAGCAGCTATTCGCAACCAGTTTCCCGCGAAGGATGGCTGGATTGCAGCAATCGAGCGCACAGGCGTTTCCTTCTTTTTCTCAATGCTATTGACAAAATGATCCCATTCCTGATCCACATTAATATCCAACGAGTGGGCTTTCCTAGTTGTATAATGTCTATCGCTCAATTCAAATAACTTCTTTGCAGATAGAAATTGTTTCTCATTCTCTGGGCTTTGGGCAATCCACGCAAGCAGTTTCTTCTTCTCTTCATCAGAAGCTTCACCGCTTAAATACCGCACGATTAACTCATCTTCCATATCCTTCGAATCAAACTAGTATCAATTTTACCTTCATAACACATTAGTAACCACTTACCCTTACCCGAAAATCACAAAAAGTAATAAGGAAAGAAATTCACCCAACCGCTCTCGCAATACGCTTAACGCTTTTGACATGTGCGCCTCCACCGTCTTAACGGAAATAGCCATTTTCTCCGCTATCTGCGAATATTTAAGGCCATCTATTCGATTCAACTCAAAAACTATTCTGCATTTCTCTGGCAAAGATTGAATGGCTATTTCAATTTCCAATTCTAATTCTTTGGTGACTAGATGATCATTTTCTTCTGACAACGCATGTTCGGAGACATGCTCCATCGTTACCTGCTTTTTCTTATCGCGAATGTAATTGAGTGACTTGTTCCTCACAGCAGTGTATAAATAACTACGGAAATTAGCATCTTGAGGTAGCGAGTCAAATTTTTCCCATAGCGAAACAAAGGCTTCATGCACCAATCCTTTCGCTTCATCCAAATCACCTACATACTTCATTGAGAAGCCACATAGCGGTTTGAATAGCTCGTGAAAAAGTTTTTCGATCGTTGGTATGTTTTTATCTATTGCCAGATAACGGGAGAATAGTTTGTAGCCTAAAGGTATTAAAATCAACAGTCGCAACGAAATCGACTAGTAAGCATTTTTAGTAGTTTTGCAATCACGCCTTTTAACCTTTAAAATTAAAAGTGTTCCGCTTCAAGCAATTCTCTATCGAAGACTCCAACTGTGCCATGAAAGTAGGCACCGATGCGGTTTTGCTAGGCGCGTGGGTAAATTTGAAAGGAGTAAAAAGAATTTTGGATATTGGGACTGGTTGTGGCATTATCGCCTTGATGCTGGCGCAGCGAACGGAAGAAGATGTGAACATTGAAGGCATTGAAATTGAAGAACAAAGTGCCCAACAAGCAGAAGAGAATTTGTTGGAGACAAGATGGTGCAATCGGGTTTTGATGCATCACAATCCGCTGCAAACTTTTCGCTCTCCTTTTAAATACGATTTGATCGTTAGCAATCCACCGTATTTTAATAACAGTCAACTTCCTCCCAAAGTCCATCGCGCGAAAGCGAGGCACACGGATTCGCTTAGCTACAAAGAATTACTTCATCATTCCGTAAGGTTACTAAAAACGAAAGGAAGGTTGGCGGTAGTTCTTCCTTTTGAGGAAGGTAAATTATTTGTTTCCTTAGCTAAAGAAGTCGGTCTTTTTGTAAGCCGACAATTATCTTTTTATTCCCGTAAGGAAAAACCGCAAGAGCGGTGGTTGTTTGAATTTTCAAAAGAGATGGTTCGTGAAGACGAGAACCATGAAGAGACATTGATTTTGCATGGAGTAGGGGAGAGTTGGTCGGAAGATTATAAAAAGTTGACGAAGGAATTTTATTTGAAACTGTGAACGGCTTGAAGCATGTGGACTGTAGCCTTAATCATATTGTACCTTACGCCACTCATCAAATTGTTCAAACTCTTGCTGCAAAAAAATGGTAACATTACAGTTTAAGTTAACGCAATTGATAACCAGAGGACTTCTTTTACTCCTTTCCATTTTTTGTTCGGCAACTGTATCGGCACAATTGCCAGGGTTGCATATTCAAAGAGCTATCTCGCCTATTACCATAGATGGCGTAATGGACGAAGAAGCTTGGAAGGATGCCGAAGTGGCTGATCATTTCAAGCAATTATTTCCGTTTGATTCTTCATATGCCAAAGTACCAACAGAGGTGCGGGTAACATACGATGATCGTTTCATTTATGTATTTGCCATCATGTATAATTCGGGGCCACGTAAATATGTAACGCCCTCGCTCAAGCGCGATTATCGCGGGCCTGGCATCGATGGGTTATCGATGGTTTTTGACACATATAAAGATAGAACGAACGGTTTTCTTTTTGGAATTAATCCGTATGGCGTGCAGCGCGAAGGATTGATTGCCAACGGAGGCAGTAATGGAGACGACCTGAATTTAAGTTGGGATAATAAGTGGTACTCGGAAGCAAAGATTTTAGAAGACCGTTGGGTGTGCGAAGTGGCCATTCCGTTTAAGACCATTCGCTTCAAAGAAGGGTTGGATTCATGGCACGTAAACTTTTATCGCATCGATAGTTATTACAACGAGCAAAGTACATGGTCGCCTATTTCGCGAGTGTACTCACCTACTACGCTGGCATTCAATCGCGATCTGCTTTGGGACAAACCACTTGGCCACCCGGGAGGAAATATTTCCATCATCCCTTATCTTGCAGCTAAGAATACTGATAATTTTGAAAAAAAATTACCTACAGACCAATCAATAGCGTTCGGAGGTGATGCAAAAATTGGACTTGGTCCTGCACTCAATTTAGATATAACTGTCAATCCAGATTTCTCTCAAGTAGAAGTAGATCAGCAGGTAACAAATCTCAGTCGTTTTGAAATTTCTTATCCAGAGAAGCGACAATTCTTTTTAGAAAATGCCGATTTGTTTAGCAGTTTTGGGTATGGAAATATGAGGCCATTTTTTTCGCGTAGGATAGGTTTACAGGATACTTCTAAGAACAGTAATAACAAAAATAAACTAATACCAATTTATGCAGGACTTAGACTGAGTGGCAAGATCAATAATAACTGGCGCGTGGGCTTGTTAACCATGCAAGCGGCCAAAGATGAATCGATCAATCTCCCTTCTACCAATTACACAGTAGCCGCTATCCAACGAAAAGTATTTGCCAGATCTAACATTGGCTTGATGTTGATTAATAAGCAAGCAGACTTTAATCTGTCTCCAACTAATTACAACAGATTGATTGGCATTGATTATAACCTTGCATCAAAGAATAATAAATGGAACGGCAAGGCATTTTATCACCGCTCATTTACACAAGACAAAAAAGACAGCGCGTATGCAGCTACGGTTGCCTTTGTATATAGTGTTCCTAAATTAGAAATTGATTTGACTATGCAGACAGTTGGTGCGAATTATGATCCGCAAGTAGGCTATGTACCACGCACGCGTTTCAACCGCATTGCACCTGAGCTTTATTACAGTTGGTACCCTAAATCTAAGATCATCAACAATCATGGCCCTGGCTTTGATGTGGATGTTATTGGTAATGATATTTATGGTGTTACCGATTGGGACGCGAATATTTGGTATAAGATGGCATTTCAAAACACATCTAATTTTTTTATGCGTGTGCGCAGAGATTACGTTTATCTTTTTAATGCCTTTGATCCATCCAATAGCAATGGACTAAAGCTGCCCAAGGGAAGCGACTATTATTACAACTCCATTATCATGAGCTACCAATCCAATACGAGGAAAAGATTTTTCTTTAGCGCGCAAACGCGCTCGGGCGAATACTTTAATGGACATCGAATTAACTTAGATGGCAATATCAGCTATCGCATTCAACCTCATGCCGTACTCTCTGTTGATTTTAGTTTGAACAGAATAAATCTTCCTAGCCCCTATGCTTCTACCGACTTGGCGTTGGTCAGTCCCAAGTTTGATTTCACGTTCTCGCGCAAATTGTTTTGGACCACCTTCGTGCAATTCAATAGTCAAAACACAAACCTCAATATCAATTCACGTTTACAGTGGCGCTTCAAGCCTGTTTCTGACTTCTTTTTGGTTTACACCGATAACTATTTTGCTGAAGCAGGAAGAGATGGCAACATCCTCTACTTAGGCCAACCAAAACTCCGCGCCATTGTGCTCAAATTCACCTACTGGTTGAATCTTTAGAAAATCTTTACTTTTGATTATCAATTACTTAACACAAATAAAATGTGTGTTGCAACATATATTTTCAAACTTGCGTTATACTTGCACATAAATCAAAAAAACTATGAAAAAAATTAACACTCTTATTGTTGCTCTGTTCGTAGCGGGCACAGCAATGGCACAAACTTGGACGTTGGACAAATCTCACGCCAAAGTTGGTTTCAGTATCACGCACTTTATGATTTCTGATGTAGAAGGAGCTTTTAATGCTTATGACATCAAAATCGCTTCTACAAAAGATGATTTCAGCGATGCTGTTGTTGAATTCTCTGCCGAAGCAAAGAGCATTAACACCAATGACGAAAAGCGCGATGGCCATTTGAAGAGCCCTGATTTCTTCGATGCAGACAAACATGCTTCCTTGTCTTTCAAAAGCAAGTCTTTTACAAAGGTGGATGGTAAAAAATACAAGATGACTGGTGATCTTACTATGCACGGTGTAACCAAACCAGTGACATTAGATGTAACTGTAAATGGCCCTGTCGTGCACCCTTTCAATAAAAAGACTATTGCTGGCTTCAAAGCATCGGGTACGATAAAGAGATCTGATTTTGATTTAGGAGCAAAATATCCTGGTGCTGTCTTGAGTGATGAAGTGGCGATCACCGCGAATGCTGAATTCATAAAAGGATAGTCTTATCAAAAAATTAAAATCCGTAGCTGCGTAAAGCAGCTATGGATTTTTTATACTACTTGCTTTTGCTGATGAAAATAGAAGAAGAAATAAAGCAATCCAAATTTCGTAATGTGCACCACAAGGTAGCCATCAATTTGCTTTATACAGCCGCCTGGCTGGGAGACAAAAACAAAAGCTTCTTCAAAGATTTCGGTATCACTACGCAGCAGTTTAATATTCTGCGCATCCTTCGCGGTCAGCATCCCAATAAAATTTCTGGAGCTGAAATAAAAAATCGGATGCTCGATAAAAATTCTGATGTATCGCGTTTAATAGACAGACTCATCACCAAAGAATTGGTCACCAAAAGCCAATGCCCTAACGACAAGCGGGCAGCAGATGTAATGATTACAGAGAGTGGCTTAGCCTTACTAAAAAAGATTGATGCCTTGATGGATCAAACCGATGTAACAGCTTTCAATCTAACGAAAGAGGAGGCTGCAGAATTGAGTGACTTGTTGGATAAGTGTAGGGGGTAACAAATTATAAGTAGGCAGGAGCAGTAGGCAATGGCAAAACCAAGAATAATAAGTAAGTGGTAAGCGGTAAACGGTGATTGCCTATTGCAATTGCATACTGCCTACTTGATTCCTAAATCTTCCCCAACTCCTCTCTCACAAAGTCCATTAACTCTTTAATATACCCTTTGCTGAAATCAAATTTGATTCCTGCTGCTTTATAAATCTCGGGTATCGATTTCATGTAGCCAAGCTTCAACGCATTCATGTAGCCTTCCAATCCTTTCGCTTTGTTGAGTTTGTAATTTCGCCACACGGCAATCGCACCCAGTTGCGCCATGCCATACTCTATATAATAGAATGGCACCTCATACAAGTGCAATTGTTTCTGCCACAAATAATCTTTCGCTTCTTGCAAGCCTTGCCAATCCGTTACCGTGTCGGCAAACCGATCAAACGTTTCGTTCCAATGTTTCTTTCTGTCAGTCAAAGAATGTTCTGGGTTTTCATAAATCCAATGTTGAAATTTATCTATCGTGGCCACCCACGGCAACGTTTCGATTATATCTTCTAACTGCTCGCGCTTCGCACGTTTCAAATCTTCTTCATTAGAGAAAAATATTTGCCATTGATCCATCGAGATCAACTCCATCGACATAGACGCCAACTCCGCCACTTCCATCGGGGGTGATTTGAAATCGTTGAGTTCCAAATCTTTCGTAAGGAAATTATGCACCGCATGGCCGCCTTCATGCATGATGGTTGTCATGTCGCGCATGGTGGATGTGGCATTCATAAAAATAAAGGGCACACCAATTTCCGATAGCGGATAATTGTAACCTCCCGGTGCTTTTCCTTTCCGCGATTCCAAATCCAGATGCCCCATCTCTTTCATAATCGAAAGACACTGCCCGAGATAGGGATCAAGCTTAGTAAAACATTCGATCGATCGCTCCGTCAATTCCTTTCCATCTTTAAACGCTTTCAGCGCCTCCCGTCCTTCCGCATCCACAGCTTTGTCCCATGGGCGAAGTTCAGTCACACCTAATTGTTGCTTTCGTTCTTTTGTTAGTTCGTTCAATATCGGCACCACCTCTGCTTCAATCGCTTCGTGAAATGCAAAACAATCCTTGGGTGAATAATCAAATCGTCCATAAGCCTTCCACATATAATCACGAAAATTTTGGAAGTCGGCATTCTTCGCCACTTGGTGGCGTAGCCCGATCAACTTAGAAAACAATTCGTCCAGCGTCTCTTTGTCTTTCAACCTTCGCACAGAAATTTTATGAAACACCTCTTCGCGTTTGTTCCTGTTCGTGTCCATCAAAATAACACCCGCTTGTTGCAGCGTCAACTCTTGGCCGCTCATCTCCACCGTCATCGCTCCTGATATGGTCGCATACTTTTGCGTCTCCGTAGTGATCTCCGTCATCAACGGAATATTTTCATCGCGAAAAAGTTCTACTTCTTTTTTCAGGTTGCGGATCATCATATCGTAGCCCGCCACGTTCTCCAACTCTTTCAAATAAGGAGACTCCAATGCCTTCTTATTAAGCCTATCAGAGTACGGTGCCGCTTGCGGCTGAATGTTCTGCACAAAATCCTGATAGCTCTTGCTGTACTCCTCGTTCTCCGTGTAGCAAGTCATGCGAATGTACCGCCAGCCCATGTCCTCGCTCAACACCGCTTCCAGTTCACTGCGGTCGCGCAGCCACGCCTTCAACTCTGCAAGGCTCTCCACTTTTTCATCCACCAGCGCATCCAAGTACGGCTTCAACTCCTCCCACGTAGTCACTTTAAAATCCTCCGGTAAAAATTTACGCTTCGGGCGCGCGGGCACTGCAATTCCTTCCATCATCATTTTGTTTTAATTCCCTAAATAAAGTCTAAATTTAGTCAAGATTATAACCATCGATGGAAAAAATAGTTTTGATTCTACAGTTGTTGGCCCCTCCGAAGCTTCAGCGAAGGAGGGCGGCCTGCCACGCGAGGCGCAGTGGCACCGGGCTATCCGCTGCAAGTCCGGCCGCGCGCAAGTGCCATCACACTTCGGGCTTTCCGCTGCTATCCCTGGCCGATGCCCGCTTGTAGCTTTTCAGCTGACAATATTTTTTTTGCCATGAATAAAATTTTCTAACCTAACTTTCCCAAAACTAAATCAAAAACCTTCAAGGTCTCTATGCTCTGGCAAACAGACCTTGAAGGTTTAGTCAACTAAAACCCTAACTTTCCTATAACCAAATTAAAGGCCTCTAAGATATCAACGCTCTAGCAAACAGTCCATGAAGGTTTAATCAACTAAAAGAAAAAGTCCAAGAAAAAAAATATGAAAAAACTCTACTCCATCATTCTTCTCTTTCTCTTCTTCCATTGTTCTCCCAAAAAAGAAACGCAACAAGCCAGTCTCACTGTTTCGTTTGAGCGGTTAAGCCCATCGCTTGATGCCATCATGTCTAATGAAGTAACAGTTTCTATCATTGCGCAAGGCTACCAATGGAGCGAAGGCCCACTATGGCTAGAAGACAAACAAATGCTTTTGTTCTCTGACGTGCCAACCAACACTATTTACCAGTGGACAGAAAAAGACGGAGCGAAAGTTTATTTAAAACCCTCGGGCTACACCGGCACTACTCCGCGCGGAGGCGAGCCAGGTTCCAACGGGCTTACATTAGACGGGCAAGGTCATCTCGTTCTCTGCCAGCATGGCGACCGCAGGATCGCGCTAATGAACTCGCCCATCGATCAACCTAAGGCAGAGTTCACTACCATTGCGTATGAATTAAACGGCAAACGTTTCAATAGCCCTAACGATTTAGTCTTCAACAACAACGATTATTATTTTACTGATCCACCTTATGGATTGGTAAAACATGAGGAAGATTCCTCGAAGGAAATTTCTTTTCAAGGTGTCTATCGCTTCACCTCTAATAGAAAAACATTGGTGTTGATCGACTCTCTCACGCGCCCCAATGGCCTCGCCTTTTCTCCTGACAATAAAAAACTCTACATCGCCAACTCCGATCCTGAAAAAGCAAGATGGTACGAATATGAATTGAATCCATTCATGCAAATCACCTCAGGCAAAATCATGTACGATGCCACCGCAGAGGCAAAAACAGAAAAAGGTTTGCCCGATGGATTGAAAGTAGATGCCAACGGAAATATTTTTGCCACCGGCCCTGGAGGCATTTGGATATTTAGTGGAAACGGAGAGTTGCTAGGAAAAATCAAAGTGCTCGAAGCCACCTCCAACTGCGCCCTCACTGCCGATGGCAAAACACTTTTTGTAACCAACGACTTGAATATTTTAAAAATTCAACTCAGGAAATGACTTCGGCAGGCTCAGTCTGACAACAGTACAGTCGTCAGACCGCTACTGGCTTGAGCAAAAAGCGGTCAGACGACTTTTATTATCTTTAAACAATTATGGCCACATTAATTAGCATACTTGGTTGGGTTGGTTCTGTTTTAGTAATCAGTGCTTACGGCTTCAACAGCTATCAAAAAATAAAATCAGATTCGCTCGTTTTTCAATTGATGAATTTGGTGGGTGGAATTTTACTGATCATCAACAGCATTTATAAAGAAGCATATCCTTTTACGTTTATCAACACAGTGTGGGTGATCATTGCCATACCAGCACTAATTCGTATTTTGAATAAAAGGCAAACTCTATAAAGCCAAAAGTCCACTTAAACAATAAATTATGAAACTTGCTCTGACTCTTTTACTAGCCGGTCTTATTAGCCACTTCCTCCTAGCCCAACCTCTCACTACCCAACTAAAAGAATTTGACTCTTATATAGAAAGATCAAGAGCGGCTTGGCAAATGCCAGGCATGGCAGTGGCGGTGGTGAAAGATGGCAAAGTTATTTTCAAAAAAGGTTTTGGTGTAACACAACTTGGCACTAAGAATTTGGTGGACACTCAAACTATTTTCGGCTGTGGTTCTACCACCAAGGCCATGACAGCCGTGTGCATGGCCTTATTAGTGGATGAAGGAAAAGTAAATTGGGATGATGCCGTTATTAAACACTTGCCAGAATTTCATTTGTACGATCCTGCCGTAACACGCGAACTGAAAATCAGCGATTTGTTTATTCATAATAGTGGTGTGGGCAATGCAGATTTCTTATGGAGTGTGATGAATATTTCATCAGAAGAGATATTGCGGAAGATGCAACAAGTGAAACCTAGTTATTCGCTGCGTTCTAGTTTTATCTATCAAAATATTTTTTACTTGGCCGCAGGGAAAGTAATTGAGAAAATCTCAGGACAGAAGTGGGAGGATTTTATACAGTCGAGGATTTTTCAACCACTTGGAATGAAGCGCACGTTTTCCACATTGAAAAGTATTCAAGACCCTAATCAATCAAAGCCTCATTACTTAGTGAATGGTTCTATTAAAGTGATCGAGGCTACGAGTGCAGATCAGGTTGGGCCTGCGGGCAGTGTTTATTCTTGTATTGATGACATCAGCAAATGGGTGGTGTGCATGCTTGATAGCAGTAAGTATGAAGGTGGGCGATTGCTAAAACCCAATACTTGGACGGAATTGTTCAAGCCTCAAGTAATTGTTCCCGCTGGTCAGTTTTATCCAACCATGAAGATCATCAAACCCAATTGGACAACCTATGGCTTGGGCTGGTTTCAACACGATTACAAAGGCAAGAAAATAAATTACCACACAGGAAGCTTGGCCGGAGAAATTGCTATACACGGGCAATTACCCGATGCAAAATTGGGGATTTATGTTTTTGGAAACTATGATCATGCCGAGTTGCGTCATGCGCTAGTATATAAAGCCTTTGATTTGTTTGCCTTAGGTGGTAACAGAGATTGGAGCGCGGAGTTCTTAACGCTCTACAATGGCATCAAAGAGAATGGTGAGAAAGAAGAAAAAGATTTTGAAGCGAAGCGAGTGGCCAACACTAATTCATCAAAACTATTAGCTGACTACGCAGGGAAATATGCTGATCCCCTTTATGGAGAAGTGGAGGTGACTCTAGTTGGCAACAAGCTATTCGTCAACGCCAACAATTTTTTGAAAGCAACACTAGGCCATTGGCACTACGATACTTTTCGAGGAGAATATGAAAAAGATTGGTACGGAAAAGCCAATGCAACTTTTAGCTTAGATGCCAGCGGCAAAATTGAGAAGTTGAATTTTGAGGGGATGGCGTTTAAGAAGACAGATTAAAAAAATCATATTAGGAGGTTTTAGAAGTAAGGCATCAGCATCTGTATTGAAATAGA
Source organism: Cyclobacteriaceae bacterium (assembly GCA_046155095.1). Taxonomy (GTDB): domain Bacteria; phylum Bacteroidota; class Bacteroidia; order Cytophagales; family Cyclobacteriaceae; genus ELB16-189. The sequence continues at coordinate 1,100 of JBJXEB010000117.1, read as the reverse complement.
TTATGAGCGCAAATCTGCTAGGCATTTTTGACGTGGTTTCTAATATTTGCTTTTAAGAAGGAATTAAATCACTATCTTCACAATCAAATAAAGATTTTTTTTACCTGAATAGACAAATGCATCTAATTAATTTTCGAATCGTATGAAAGTCGTTTTTTTCTTTATCATTTTAGTTGCGCTTATTCCGCAGATTGGAAATAGTCAAAGTAAAATTGAATCCACACCCCAAGCCTATTCGCTCTTAGGTAAACCACTCTACTCCAATCCACTCGAACCAAAATCACTTGCGAAGAGCGATAGCGTCATTCGTTTCATCCAAGCGAAGCATGAGTTAGGGGAAGATGATTTTATTGAGATCGGGAAACAACTTGTGGCCACGGTCCGCTACAAAGAAGCGGTGGAAAACTTCACCATTGGTCTGAATAAATTTCCCAATTCTTATAAACTGCTGAGACTGCGTGGTCACCGTTATCTGACTTTGCGAAAGTTGGATTTGGTGATGATCGATTTACTCAAAGCAAGAGGATTGATAAAATCACAACCCGATAGCTGGGAAGTAGATGCAGAAGGCAAGCAGACAGATACGTATCAGCATCAAATCGAATATCACTTGGGTGTCTATTACTTTTTAAAAAAGTCTTACAAAGAAGCAGTGGCCGCATTTGAGAAAAGCCTAAAAGATGCGCATCAAGGCAACGAGATAGTAGGTACCACAGACTGGCTTTATAATTCTTATCAACGAAATGGCGAGAAAAATAAGGCGGCACAATTGCTTGCTACCATAACCCCAGATTTTAAAGCCGATCAAGATCAAGCTTACTTTAGGAGAGTGATGCTGTACAAAGGAGTGATCAAACCCAGTGAACTGGTGGACGAAGCTATGCCTATAGAAAAGCTGTCGATCCAAGAAGTGACCAAATTGTACGGGCTGGCCAATTGGTATGGGTTTCAAGGCAACAAACAAAAGGCAAAATGTAAGCTCCCCCTAAAATTGAGCCATTCAAAAGTATAAAACAGCGGAGCTTACGCTATTTTTTTGATTGAGTTTTTTTAGGCATCCGACTCTTGGAATGATCTGTTGAAAGAGAGGTTGGTGTTCA
>JBJXEB010000116.1:0-43811 GCA_046155095.1 Cyclobacteriaceae bacterium | reverse complement strand
AATCAATCAAAAGCTCCTTCCGAAAAAGCAGGCAGTGATCAATATGGCGCACCACCAACAGATTTTTCGCTTACGCCATTAAGGTACAACAATGTCTCGACCCCGATCAATAGTCTTTTGAGTTTTTCCATTGGTAATAGAGTCTTCAACCATAAGCTCGGTGTTTTCGCTGGAGGCAGCTATCAACATTTTTATAGAGGGGGTAATGTTAATCTTGTTACTCTCAATACTGAGCCAAGCTCAAAGCCTGAGCCAAACACACCCATTTTTTTATCTAATGAAAGTCGACTTAACTCAAATGAACAAACTCGTATAGGGTCAAACATTAATTTCGATTATGCTTTTAACAAGAACAACAAGCTTAAACTATGGGGTTTATTCATGCAACTAGAAGATTGGCAGCATAGGAGTGTAATGGGCAACTTGAATGCCGCACCGAGGGGTGACAGAAGTGCCAGCGAGCGTTCTATTTATCGCAAACAAAATATTTACAATGCAACCTTGCAAGGAGATCATTTTCTACTAAAGAACTTGAAGTTAAACTGGTCTGGCGTTTATTCGCTTGCCACAAGTACAAGGCCAGCTTGGTCTGATTTATCAATCACCATACATACAAGTGATTTGGATGCAGCCGGTAATGTTGTTGAGACTAGCCGAGACCTTGGTGGAGTCACTCAGCGTTGGACTCATAATGAGGATAGGGATATGACTGGTTATTTAAATCTCACCTATGATCTTTCTCCAACTATTGAATTGGCAATGGGTGGTCTTTACAGAGATAAGGAAAGAAGTAACTACTACAACATTTACAGTTTTTCAAAAGCACAGCCAGCCGTAGGTACGACTCCAGGTAGTGCTATTCAGAAGTATACAGACTTGGACAATATCACTTTATTTTTTGATGACTTTAGGGGCAACTTAGGTTTTTCGAGCTATACAGATGCCAATAACTATAAGGCCACGGAGCAAATAGGAGCTGGTTATTTGCAAGGAAAATTCGCTTTTGGAAAATTGCAAGTCTTAGGTGGGGTAAGAGTAGAGAACACAAAAATTAATATGGAAACTCAAGTGCCGGAAACTCAACCCGGACGAATAATTGGAAACAACTATACTGATATATTGCCGAGCATTCATTTTAGATATACTCTTTCAGAAAAGGAAAATCTACGCTTGTCATATTTCAAAGGTATCTCTCGGCCAAGCTTTAGCGAACTCAACCCTGGTCTTATTCAGGGGGATATTTACAACGAATCGGGAAACCCAAGAGTAAAACATATCACTGCGGATAATATTGATTTAAGATATGAACTGTTCCCAGGTGGCAACAGCCAATTATTGATAGGAGGTTTTTATAAAAATATTCAGAACCCAATTGAATATGGGTTTGAAATAAAAAGCAATGTAAGAACTGACTATACGCCTTTAAATATTGGTAACGCCACCAATTTTGGAATTGAGTTGGTATTTGTAAAATTCTTCAAAAACTTTGGCATATCTGGTAACTATACGTATACCAAGTCGCAAATCACCACCACCAAATTTGTAAATTATGAAGACTCCAACGGGGGTGGTTCGTTGACAAGAAGCGAGAACCAAACACGTCCATTACAAGGTCAATCGGATCATATCGCTAATCTTTCATTCATTTATAAAAATCAGAAAAAAGGAGTCAATGCTCAATTGGCTTGGGTATACACAGGCGATAGGATTAGTGTAGTGGCTCCTTACAAAGAAATGGACTTTGTTGAGCGCGCTAACTATCAATTAGACTTCTCCTCAGAGAAACAGTTGGGAAAGAAATTTTCAGTGTTCTTGAAAGTAACCAATCTTTTGAATAATGTCATAACTATCAATGTGCTCAAGGCTAAACCGAATAACGCGATCTGGCCAGATCGCCAGAATGACACGTTCAACCAAACCTACTTGTTAGGCTTGCGCTATAGGTACTAAACGATTTACACTAAACAATTAACAATTAAATTATGAATGTGATTAAACTAAAAACGAAAATGTATAACTTGGGCTTACTGCTCTCTGTTATATTTTTAGGAACTATGGTAGGTTGCAATAGTTCAGAAAACCCGACTGTCTCCGAACCAATTTTTAAAGTAGGTGCAGGGATAAGCACAAAAACGCCCTTGTCAGGCATCATAAAAGGTACTCTGTTAAGTGACTCAGTATACACGGTTAATGGTGATGTTATTATTAATGAGAATGATACGCTGGTTATTCAGCAAGGTGCTAGGGTTCATTTTCCAGGCACGGCTGTTTATAGTTTTGTTGTAAAGGGTACTTTGCTTTCTCTTGGCACTAAAGAAAAGCCCATTTACTTCACAGTACCAACAGCGGTAAAAACAGACACCTATGGTGCCGATGTTACCAAAGATCCTGCATTTAAAGGATTGTGGGGCGGTATCCTAGGAGAAACTGCATTCAAGAGCATTATCATCAAATGGACTCACCTTGAATTTGGCGGAGGTAGAGAGGCCGTTACTCCTGTTTCTTTCATCGCAAATGGCGGAGTGATGTACACCATTAGCTGTAAAAACCCTAATGGTTTCTTAGTTTTGGAAGACTCTTGGATTTACGGTTCGGTAGACGATCCTATCCGTCCTTTCGGCTGCAAATTTAGTATGATGAGAAACACGTTCGAGAAATGTGGATTGACTGGAGGGGAGGCCTTTAATGTTAAATCAAATTGTATCGGAAATTTTGCGTACAACTTAGTAGTTGGTATGGCTACTAACGGCCCTAAAGCCTCTAACAATGGAGCAGCCGTAGGCTCCCCCGCCACAAACGTTTATTTTTATAACAACACAATTGTTGAGTGCGGTTTCCGTAGGTCAGCAGCAGGAAGAGGCGGTTCTACATCTTATGAGGAAAACTCGAAAGGATATTGTTACAACAACTTATTGATAAATTGTAAGTTCGGCACAAGAGTGGTGGCAGTTACCGGTAGCTATGCGGGCAATCCATTAGTTGCAGCGGATACCGCCAATCTAAAGTATGGCAATAATTACAGCTATGTTGATGACTTGGCTAGTGCCAATGAAATTTATCCTACGTTGTGTGGTACCAAGCCTCAGTCAACAGACATACCAACACCTAGTACTTTCTTGCCCACGGGTTACAAGCCAGGTGACAAGTTCGATGGTTCTTCCGTAGTCGGTAAAAACAATCCGCAATTTGTTGGATTCACTCTACCGAGGAATACAGCTAATAAGTTAGGTGATATCAGTTTTGTTGGAACCTCTGATTTTCATTTGCAGTCAACATCACCTGCAGTTGGTAAGGGCTTTACAGGGTTTACACCAGTTGCAACAGGTATACCAGAAAGTAAAAACTTTGGAACATCGCCAATCACTGCGCCAGGAAAAGACATAGGTGCATTCCAGATAGATAAAACAGGCAATCAACATTGATCAAAAAAGAATAGTATTTAGCTTTTTCAAGATAACCCTTCCTATCACTGGAAGGGTTTTTTAGTTTTATAAGAGATTTAAATCAATCCACAATCCCTACAGAAAAAGATAAGGATTGCTTTATATGAATGGTATGTTAAGCCAATCTTAACTTTCTACCTTTGCTTGCTTAATTGAAATCAAACTATACACAGGCATATGTTTGCCGATCTAATTAACCGAAATTGAAAAGTAATCGAACGAATAATTCTTGCCGCATCCTTCTCATCCCTTTTATTAGTTTTGTTCTTTATTTATTCATTGCCACACCAAGTTTTGCGCAAGCCAAAGCAAAGATTTCAGGTAAAGTAATAGATGCTGCAACCAATCAACCACTTCCCTTTGCTTCAGTAGCAGTACTTCAACAAAGCACAAATGGCGAGTTATTGATTGGTGGAGCACCAACTTCAGAAGCTGGCTATTTTTTGATTGACAATTTGCCAACCGGTCAATTGAAAGTTCAAATCACTTACCTAGGCTACCAAACGCAGAGCCAAGTCATTCAGATTAAAGCGGGTGTTTCAGAATTGCCCTTAGGTAACATTGCTATGCTAGCAGAAACCAGTGTGCTACAAGAGGTTATGGTAAAAGCTGAGAAAGCCCAAATGGACATGGCCATGAACAAACGCACTTTTAACGTAGCTAAAAATTTAACTACCAATGGTGGCACAGCTGAATCGCTTCTTAGAAACATTCCTTCTTTAACTATTGATGCCAATGGCTCTGCCACTCTGCGGAATGTGACCACAACCATTTATATCAATGGAAAACCAACACAACTTTCGTTGGCACAAATTCCTGCCAACCAAATTGAATCGGTAGAGGTAATGACCAATCCATCTGCCAAGTATGATGCCTCTGCTTCTGGTGGTATTGTAAATTTAGTACTCAAAAAAAATAGAGAGGCAGGCTACAACGGTACGATAAGTGCAAGTGTTGGCACTAATTCGCGATTCGATGGAACACTTAGTGTAGATTACAATCGTGGTAAGTGGAACATCACCACCTTATACAGTGTCAACTCAACCAAGAATCCGCTTAACAATTATGCGTACAAAAAAAATCGATTGGCCGATGGCACTCCACTAAATTATTTTAATCAGAACACGATCATTGACCTGAACAATGTTTTTCAAAACTCCAGAATTGCCGTTGATTATTCATACAATAAAAAAAATACAATTGCTCTTGCGGGAACGTATGTAACTGGACAGTACAATCAAATTTCAAATCAAACGTATACATATTTAGATGCCAACAGTATCATCACCAGCTCTGGCGCAAGAACCACTCAACCGAAAAACGATTATACAAACGCGGGCGTAGAGCTGGATTGGAAACATGACTTTCCTCAAAAGGGAAGAATCTTAAGCATCACGTCAGGATATAATCGCAATTCTGTTTCCAATGCAGACGCTTGGTTAACCACTTCGTTTGATTCAAATGGAAATTCACAAAATGGCTACCCAATTAATAATGTAATTAGAGGGCGCACTACCGGCAATCAGGTTGTAGCTCAAGTAGATTATACATATCCTGTCAATGATTCCACCAAGTGGGAAGTAGGCCTGCGGAGTTTTACATACATCCGCGATCAACAATATTTTTTTTATGAAAGCACGCCTGTTGAAGTTGAGACGTTGCTACCAAGCTATTCGCAGAATGCAGACATTTCAGAAGGTGTCAATGCCATCTACGGATTGTATAGTGCCAAGTTAAAAAAAGGTCTGAGTCTGGAGGCAGGTTTGCGTTTTGAAGAGTCTTTTTTACGTGGCCTTTCGCGTTTTGATCCTGCTACTACTTTTGGATACGATTACCCCAAATCAAACGGAGATAATTTCATCAAGGCTTTTTTCCCATCATTTGCTATTACTAAAAAGTTGAAGGGCGAATCGGAGATTGGACTCAACCTAAGTAGAAAAATAGGTAGGCCAGGCTGGCGACAATTTTTTGTAGGCATTCAATCGAGCGATCGACAGAACATTACGATTGGCAATCCAGCCCTGCAACCAGAATTTGTAAACACGGCAGAATTGAATTACAACAAGGCGTGGAACAATATAAACCTCCTCTCAACATTTTATTACATCTATGAGGATAATACGATCAAGCCTTTCGTGCAGCCTTCTGTTACTGACCCGAACGTGCTCGTTACAACATTCACCAATGTGAAAGCGGATGTGAGATTGGGATTTGACAACACCTTGACATTTTCTATTGGAAAGAAGTTAAGTATTTTAGGAAACTTTAATGGCTACTATGTATCGTTGCAAACCGATACGCAAGACCGCTCTTTATGGGCTTACAATGCCAAAGTAAACGTAACGTATAATTTTCCATTTAATATTTCAGCGCAACTTAATACTAGTAGAAGTAGTTTGTTTCCTCAATTACAAGGCTATCGAAGCCCTGTGTTCGCTGCCGACTTTGCTCTTAAAAAATCTTTTTGGAATAACAAAGCAAGTGTGCTTTTCACTATTAACGACATTTTTGATTCGCGTAAGCAAATTGCTATTTATGATCAACCAACTACGTATCAAACTTCATTAAATAGAAGAGAGATTCGTTTTTATAAAATCACATTAACACTGCCACTCAATAGAGCTGCCTCTTCGAAAAAGAAAAAGGATTTAAAAATTGCTAGGCCTGATGTAGACTTTAATAACTAAGCCTGCATGAACGCCAGAGCAATTTTAGCTGCTTGCATGATTATCTCGAGTTGCGATGAGTCGACCAAGCCTGCAATTGTAGCAACACCTACCGTAGATAACCCTTTTGTTGCAACCTACTCGTATTCAGACTTGGTCAAGAATTCGTCTTTTGAAGATTCAAAGATCGTTTGCCTATTGAATGACTCTTGATCAAAATTGCCGAGGTCAAAGTCTATTTCTAAATTTTGATCTACTTGCGTGAGCCAATAGCTTAGTTGATTGGATAATAATTCACTCACGCTGCTAGATAATGCACCACTGGTTGTAAAGGCATCGGTAGAAGTGAACCTGCGCAAGGAGGAACGGAATAAATGGAACGCGCGGGGATGGTGGGTTTATGCCGGAAATTCCTTGCAAGCATATTCCAGCATCAGCTTACCTTTGCACTAATGATTAATAAAAATACTATTGCCTAAAATTGTAAGGCATTTGAATCTATTCGATAAGGATTCCGTTCTGAGCGGTCTCTATTTCCTATGATAGTCACCAAAGGATCATAATATTTTTCATAAATATGACGGACTCAAAATATTCGTTCTGAAGTATGAATTCTACTATCCAATGTTGAGGATGACTAATAGTACTATTTGTTCAATAAGCCTTACCCTACCATTTTTTCCCACAAGCCGCCAATGAGCTTGTTGCGAAACATTTGTCAAGGGTGGCGATCCATTAATAAAAAATCAGCAATCGCCACTCGTATTACCCTTGACAAATGTTTCGCAACAGGCATACCTTTGGCTTGGGGGTGAAATGGTCTTTTCAATTTGTGTTTGTAGCTCTGATAATTGCGTTTGAATCCTGCAAAGCACTTGTCGAAAGCATGATGGGTTGTTGATGGCACTATTGTATCATGCTTTCGGCAAAAGCTTTGCAGGATATTCAAACACGAATATCAGTATTTCAAATGAAAATTAAAGAGACCATTTCACCCCCAAGCCAAAGGTAGGCTGTCGCGAAAACTTTGTAAAGGGCAAGACGAGTGGCGATTAGTGATTTTATTTTCTATGGAATCGCCACCCTTGACAAAGTTTCCGCGACAAGCTCAATTGGCGGCTTGTTGGTAAGAATGGTGGGATAGGTTCAATGCTGCTAGAAAGTAGAATAGCTACTTTGAGGAAGACAATTGCTTCCAATCACTCTCAATACATTCGTTTCAATATCTTCAAATCAATCTAATATTGATTTGATAAACAATTACTTCTTTGAAAGCCGTGTCAAGGTAGTAATCTATACCTCCATTTAGTAATCATGCTACAAAGTTAGGCTTAGTCTGGAATATGCTGGCAAGGAATTTCCGGCATAAACCCGCCAACCCTGACACATTCCATTTATTCCGTTCCTCCTTGCGCAGATTCCATCCTAAGCCTCTGTGCGAACCATAATTAATCCAACCAATTATGGAAAACACAAATGAAAACAGAATGTATCAGGTAGCCGAGATTCAGCTTACCTACAAATCAAACGTCAAGCCCTCGTTGCGCCCCAAGATCACCTCATCAAGAGATGCTTACAGCATTTTACTTGAGAATTGGGATGATTCAAAGATTGAATTTGTTGAGCAGTTCAAAGTAATAGTGTTGAACAGAGCCAACAAAGTTCTTGGGATTTGGGAAGCCTCAACTGGAGGTGTTACAGGAACAGTTGCTGATCCCAAACTGATCTTTGCAACGGCAATCAAGGCTAATGCTTGTGGGTTTATACTCGCCCATAACCATCCATCAGGGAACTTGCAACCTAGCCAAGCAGATATTGATTTAACAAAAAGGATGAAGGAAGGAGGAAAGTTATTGGAAATCCAATTGTTGGATCATATCATCATTACTACCGAGGGGTATTTCTCATTCACAGAAGAAGGGTTGATCTAGGCTCTTCTTTTAAAGCACTTTGCAAGTCTAGCTTTTCGCGCAAGACATACATATCACCGCTAACTTTCTTCTCAATTACTTTGTAGTAGATTTTGGGTAGTACAAAGGCTTGTGGTAGTTAAACTCTTTCAAAAGCGAATGATCTTGATGGACTAAATCTAGGAATATCCCTTACTTATTCTCTTAAGACCTTTTAAGGCCTAGTTTCCTATTTCATCGAAACAGTTTTTTTTTGTGAGGAGGAAAGTCTCTCCTTAAGTTTTTCCATATCATTGCTTACTTTTTTCTGAACGATTTTCCCGTAAATCTGAGTGGTGCGGATATCGGTATGACCAAGCAACTCCATGGCTGTTTCCATTGGTACATCATTCAGCAACAATACCGTGGTCGCAAATGTGTGACGGGCTGTATGAGTGGTCAATTTTTTATTTATTCCACAGAGATCAGCAATTTCCTTTAAGTACCCGTTGTAGCGTTGGTTGCTGTTCATAGGCAGAAGACGAAAGTTGGCTTTGCAGTAAGGATGGTTTTTGTATTTTTCAATAATTTCCAAGGGGATTGGCAACAATGGGATATTCTCTACATTTTCAGTTTTCTTGCGGTCGCGGATTATCCATTTGTTCCCATCAATTCCAATGGTCACATCATCGGGGCTCAGGGCTTCCGCATCTCCATACGCATAGCCAGTATAGCAACTGAAAATATAGCAGTCTCGAACTTCAGCAAGTCGCTCCACCATCAATTCTTTATCATACATGGCATTCAATTCCTCTTGATCAAGGAAATCCCTCTTTACATTTTTGTACGAGCATTTAAAATTTGCAAAAGGGCTGACCATGATATACTCCAGCGTGACCGCATACTTGAGAATCTGTTTTAGATCTTTTGCATACTTCATGGCAGTATTATGACTGATTTTTTCCCCAGTCCGCAAGTGATGCTGAAATTCTGCGATAAAACTCAGTTTTGTATCTTCCAATAAAATGTCGGGTTTCTTGAGTTTGGTCTTTAGGAAGCTAACACATTTCCCCTTGAGTATTTCGAATCTCTTAAACCGACCTCCCGAAATATCTTCTGCCTCTTTTTTTTCGAGGAGGTGCTGCATATACTGATCGAACAATTGAATGAAAGTCTTCTTTACTTCTTTGGTGCCTCTGTAACTATTTTTAACATCGTCTGCTGAGACGACATCCTTTGTTGACAGCAGGATGTTATAATGTTTGAGGATGTCTGCTTTGACAAGTGTAAGATAATCATTAATAGCCTTTGCTTCGCTGAACTGTTTCAGAGCGAGATTGTTTTCTGCATCCCAAAACTCTGGATAGACCTGCTTCTTGGTTGAAAATTCTGCACGTTCACCGGCAACAGTGATCCTTGCCCAGATAGGTACAAGGCCCTGTTTGTTCATTTTGGATTTCTTTAGCCAGAATAGTACCGAGAATGTTTGATTAAAGTTCATAGCCTTAATTTTTTTAAGTTGCTGAACCCGTTCTTTTTTGACTTCAAATGCCCCGAACCGAAGATTTCTGTTGACTTTTTTTTGTATTTACGCCAACTCCTCGGGGACCAAGTAACAAAAATGGATATGGTCCCCGAATAGGTCCCCTACCAGTTGGATTTGATTGTTACTTTTTGAGTGGCTTGCTAATGAAAAAAGCCACTCATCATTGATTTTGAGTGGCTTTGGTTTCGGATGACCTCCGAATTGTGACCCCGCTGGGATTCGAACCCAGGACCCTTACATTAAAAGTGTAATGCTCTACCAGCTGAGCTACGAGATCATTTTTTTACTGGATCAACCACGAATTTGCCCATTTAAAAGGCTTTTCCGTAATTGAGGACGCAAAGGTAATCGAATAAGAAAATAATGCAAACCAAGGTTTTAAAAATTCTTCTAATACTTCTCGTTCCCATTTTCTGCATGGGGCAAGCCAGCCAACAAATCGTTTGTGCTGATTCACTCTATCGAGCAAAACAATACACTCAATCTTACACCATTTATAAGTCCCTGCTGGCGCAAAATCAGTATTCACCCGCTACGCTATTGAAAATGGCCTACATCCAAGAAGGCCTTGGCCATCAAGGGCTATGTCTCTATTACTTAAATCTTTATCACCATGCTTCCGGTGATCATCAAGCAGTGACTAAAATGGAAGAACTGGCCAATAAGCATCGATTAGAAGGTTATCAATCATCAGATGGTTCTCGCATTCTCCATTTTTTTCAAAAAAACAAGTTACAGATAACAGTGGCGTTAAGTGTCTTCATTTTTTTCTTCTTTGCCTTAGTTTTTTATCAAAAGCGCAAGGGTACTAGTATTGTAGTGGCAATGTTCTTTGTTGTTTTTTTTTCAGCCCTACTTTTCGTAGTTACCAATTGGGGGAATAAGCCAACGTTAGCCATTATATCAAACAGCGCTACTTATTTAATGAGCGGCCCCTCTGCAGGCGCATCGGTAGTAGCTATAGTAGAAGAAGGGCATCGGCTAACGATTGTGGGCGAAAAAGACGTGTGGCTAAAAGTGAAGTGGCAAGATAAAGATGTTTTTATAAAAGAGAGCAGCGTACTGCCGATTAGTATATAACGAAGGTACTGGCATCAGGATAGCGCTAACTATTTCTGCAGGTGTCTCTTAATTCCAAGTGCCTAATGCCTATGACCCAAGCCCTAATACTTAATAGATAAAGGGCTCTTGAATTCTCTATTGGCATATTTCAGTTTGTAGTAATACACCCCTGCGGCTTCATTGGGGGCATACCATCTAAATTTCCTATCTGTGCTTTCAAACACTTGCATGCCCCAACGATTAAAAATCTTTATTGACTCAAAGTGATCTGTGCAATTGTCTTTTGGCAAGGCTACTTTTTCGTTCAAATCCTCATTTCCTTCACTATCGATTCCTTCCAATGCAAAATAATCATTGCGGTTATCACCATTGGGTGTAAATACATTGGGCATATAAAATTTTCGATCACTCCCATCAACGTCTCTTATTTTCAGGTTAAGCGAAATGGTATCTGCCTTTGCGGTCATGCATCTATCATCAGCTAACCTAAACTTAAATTCATAGTTATTATCATAGACCTGATTTTTAAAAATACTGCAGTCAGGAATCCAGCTCAAAATAGATTGTACGGGAGAGGCACCACCCACTTTTTGGAATGTATAACCTTGAGGCTCCAGATCACCCTTTGCTTCGATCAATGAAAGAGTTAAGCGATCGCTCGGCAGAACATCCGAATCTGTACCCAATAGATTTACTTCAATGGGTTGGCCAAGTACATATTCCAAACTAGTATTGGCTACAGACTGAAGCGAAGAAGTAAAAGCACTCAATTGGGGCTTTGCATTGTGAGGTAGCGAAAGCTTAACCTCTATATCTACGGTATCAGCTTTGTAAAAAAGGCACTTATTGGCATTGTCAATTACAATAAATTGAAACTTGTAGTTATCTTTTTTCTTCAAATCGATTTTGTCGCACAAAATATTCCAAATAAAGTCTGTTGAGATTAATCCATTGCCAGTAATTTGGGGAAATGAAATAGCATAATCGCTCAAATTAAAACCAACTCCTTTTCCGTTAAGAACCAAAAAATCGTTGTCAATCAAATCTTGACCTGTCAACTTGAAACGAACTGACTCCAAAACCTCTCGTTGAATACTTACTTTTCGCTCATTGGGGTTATCGGTGATATCTGTATCAATTGCGGGATTGTTGCTACCAGGTATTTGTACATCCACCTTTACCCATAATGTGTCAGTCAAAGGTAGGCTACAAGCATCATCAAAAGCAATGATGCCTATTTGGTAAGGCCCCTCCTTGATGTAAGGGCATTGCGGAAAGCAAATCAAGAAATCTGCAGTACTGCCATTTTTTAAAACTGCTGTAGAGATGTCTGGTAAAATCTTATTGAGATTAGGGTTTTTAAAATTTATACCGACTACACGAAGCCCAACGTTTTCTGTGAAATTTTGATCAGGCATGGTAGAGTCCAAATCCGATACTCTTACTTGAATGCATCTGTCTTTATCCATTACAGTATTGGAGAAACGAGCGGTCAAAGTATTTTCATAAGTGAAGTCAGCATCGGTCAAATTTTTACCTGTGATTTTGGGTGAGAAAGCAGGTGGGCATACATCTACTAGTAATTGATAGTCACGTCTTGTCTCTCCTATTTTTTTCTTATTTCTAAATTCCTCCACTTTTACGGCAAAAGCAAAAAGCCCTTGAATGGTAGGAGTACAAGTGAGCAAACCACTGGAGCTAATGCGCAAATCTGGTAGCCCATTCATCAAATTGCTCAGCGAATAAGTCGGTTTCCATATTATATCGGGGTATGGCAATGGAGCTGCCGTGGGTAAGGGGCTGCCTGATTTTGTATTTAGTGGAGTAACCAACGAATAAACCAAAGAGTCTCTATCATCATCAATGCCAGAAAAGTCAACATAGTAAGGCCTGAACGGACAAGCATAATCGCTAAGCGGAGAAAACAGTTTGGGAGAAGAGTTGATAAATGGGGCTCCGTCTTTTGTAACGGCAGGAAACTCTAAGTAAAAAGTTTGGCCTCCATACAGCGAAGTGCCAGGGTCTTGATTGATATCAACGCTATAGATATTACTTATGTCAGCGTTGCGGCAACACCTTTGCCACGACATATAGTAACCCTTTTGATCATTGAATAGACTAGATGGGAGCTCTAACAGAGAGGAGTAAGTTAGTTTTGTGGTTTTTATGCGGGTATTTGTGCAAGAAGGTTGTGTAAAGACTACATCAATTTCACTTTGAAGGTTAAGTGTTATGTCCCTCATGAAGGCGTTGTCACTTTTTCGATAGATGGATACTATCGCTTGGCTATCCTTGGCATCGGGGTTTCCATGTATCCTATCGAAATACAAAATCAGATTTAACCGATAGAAACCATTGCTATAAAGTAATTCAAATTCACCCCCTACAATATGAGAGGCATTTGTAAAGTAGGGGATTAATAGAAAGACTGCCAAAAGCACTTTTCTCATACAATAGACTAATCGAAAGATACTGATTTCTTCTTCTTTAGTAGAGAATAGACAACGGACTTTTAAACTCTCTATTGGCGTATTTCACCCGGTAGTAGTACACTCCCGCATTTTCATCGGGTGCATACCACCTAAACTTTCTATCGGTACTTTCAAACACCTGCTTGCCCCATCGATTAAAAATCTTTATTGACTCAAAGTGATCTGCACAATTATCTTTTGGCAGCGAAATTTTCTCATCCAAATTCACCTCACCTCCATCTGCGTCTATTCCTTCTAACGCAAAATAATCATTGTGATTATCTCCATTAGGAGTAAATACATTGGGCATATAAAAATCTTTGCCGCTGCCATCTACATCTTTTATTTTTAGTTTTACTGAAACGGTATCTGCCTTTGCATTCAAGCATCTATTATCAGCCAGCTTAAATTGAAAAGTATAGTTGTTTTCATAAACTTGATTTTTGAAAATGCTACAGTCAGGAGTCCAGCTTAAAACAGATCGTACAGGCGAAGTGCCAGTTACCTCTTGAAAAGTGTACCCTTGCGGATCGACATCACCAGGGGCGTTGATTAATGAAAGAGTCAGGTTATCTTTAACTGGCAAGATATCGGCATCCGTTCCAACTAAATTTATTTCAATAGGCTGGCCTAGCAAATATTCCAAGCTCGAATTGTTGACCACAGACTGAAGTGAGGCATTAAAAGCAGTCAGTTGAGGTTTTGCATTATCGGGTGGCGATAGTTTTACCACTATATCTACTGTATCCGCTTTGTAAAAACGACACTTATTTGAATTGTCAACTACAATAAATTGAAAAGTGTATTGATCCTTTTTCTTTAAATCAATTTTATCGCAAGAGATATTCCAATAAAATCTAGAGGAGACCAATCCACTACTCGATACCTGCGAAAAGGACGCGGAATAATCGCTCATGCTAAACCCAACTCCTTTTCCACTTAAAACTAAAATATCGTTGTCAACCAAGTCTTTTCCAGTCACATTAAAACTAACGGTTTCAAAAATTTTCCGTTGAAGTGTTACTTTCCGTTCGCTGGGCGCACTGGTAAGATCGGTATCAATGATCGGGTCCGCATTACCAGGCAATTTGATATTCAATTTATAAATAGCTACATCAGGATCATTCAAATTGCAAAGGTCTTGATCATTTGCTAAAATTTTTATTGTGAATGCTGTCCGTTTAGTAAAATCATACAAATTGCATTGAGGGTCCCAAGTTAATTCTCCCGTAGCAAGGCCGGTGCCTTTCACTGTGGTATAGGTAATAGCCATGCCAGCATCCTTAAGCACAAAACCATCAGTTAACACGGAAATAACTAGGTCATCCAAATCATCATCTTTGGCAATGAATGGAAATCTCACAAGGGGATCTCCCTCAATAATTTGGGCTGTTGTTAATTTTGCTGTTGTGAAGTAAGCGGGCGTGTTAGTAGGAGGCTTCACGCTCACTATCACTTTAAGTGTGTCCAGCAATGGCAAGCTACAGGCATCATCTCCTGCAATAATGCCGACTTGATAATCACCATTTATGTATGGGCATTGGGGAAAATATATTTTAAAAGTCTTTATACTGTCGGCAGCATTATTTAGTACCGTGGTTATTTCATCTGGCCACGTATCAGTGCTTTTTCTTTTAAAGTTGATAGGCACCACTCTGATTTTGATATTTTCCTTTAGAAAGTCAGGAGCTTTGTCTTTAAATGAATCTTTATCGGAAACTTTTACTTCAATAAATCGATCATTGTCGGATATAGTATTAGCAAAGGAAACTGATAAAGAATTGGAACTTGGCGCAGGAAATGAGGCGTCAGATGATTTTTTTCCCACAATTACTGGTGGCTCGGCTTTAGGGCAATCGATTACCAGCATTTGAAAATCACGTCTACTTTCACCAATCTTTACACCACCTCTGAATTCATCCACCTTTACAGCAAAAACAAAAATACCTTCTTGGTTTTGAGGGGTTACCGTTAGTAATCCGTCTTTACTGATTGCCAATTTAGGAAGGGCATTCATAACTTTATCCAGACTGAATGGATTTACCCACCGAATAGTTGGATAAGGCGCAGAACTAATTTGTGGGTAAGAAGTGTGATCTTGTGTGTCCAATGGTGTAGTGAGAGAATAAACCAACGAGTCATTGTCATCGTCAATTCCAGCAAAATTCACATAGTAAGGCCTATTCAGGCAGGCATAATCGTTTAATGGAGGAAATAAATGTGGAGATGAATTAATAAATGAAGTTCCATTCTTTACAACAGGGGGGAATTTCAAATAAAAAGTTTGACCCGCAGCGTTAGGGGAATTTGCGACACCATTAGGATTTTGGCTGATTATGTTTTGAATGGTATAATTTCTACAGCAACGCTCCCAAACTACATAATAACCTTGCGAATCATTATAACGGTCTGGGGATAGAATAATTTCTGTTGAGTAGAATTGTTTGCTGGTAACAATTTTTCCATTTGAGCAAGCAGGTTGTGTATAGGAAACAGATGTTTGAGACACAAATGGTAGGGAGACATTGTCCATTAAGAACCCATCAGAAAAACGGAATATTTTAGCGGATATGGTCCTATCTTGGGTCTTATTCGCTTGAGCTCCATTTAACTCATCAAAATAATAAATAAGATTCAGTCGATATCTATCTCCACTGATGTGCAGCAACTCAAACTCACCCCCCACAATGTGCGAGGCCAAGACGGGAAAGGCAATCAAAAGCAAAAGTGTAAGAAGAGCTTTTTTCATTTGTATAGTGATTTCAAAGATAACTATTTCATTTCACAGGTGAAACCATCGCGTTTCCGTATTTTCGCCACCCAATGGAAAAAAAAGACAAACAGCTAAAGAAAGGCGACAGACTAGATAATATAGCCATCGAAACCATGGCTGCGGAGGGCAAATGCATAGCCAAATACAATGGTTTGGTCATTTTTATCCAAGGCGGGGCACCTGGCGATACGGTAGAAATAGAGCTTACCAAAATAAAAAGCAGTTTTCTGGAAGGGCGCGTAACGCAGATCCAAAAACTTTCGCCCCATCGCGCAGAGCCATTTTGTTCACACTTCGGCATGTGTGGTGGTTGCTCATGGCAACACATTAATTATAGCACACAACTTCAGTACAAACAGCAGCAGGTGATCGATAACCTGGAGCGAATTGGCGGACTGCAACTCCCCTCTATCAGCCACATCATCTCATCTACAAAAACTGATCACTATCGCAACAAACTAGATTTCACCTTTACGGCTAATCGCTGGCTTACAAAGGAGGAACTCGCAAAAGCCAAAGAAGAAAAAAGATATGAGGTGGGTCTAGGGTATCACCTACCAGGTGCTTTCGATCGCGTGTTTGATGTGGCCGAGTGTCACTTACAACCACATCCATCCGATGCCATCCGCTTATTAGTAAGAAGAATTGCATTAGAAAATGAAATCTCTTTTTTCGACTTGCGTAATCAAGTTGGATTTCTGCGCACGCTTACTATCCGCAGCACTCTCGCTGGCGAGGTCATGATCATCTTACAAGTCACTTCCGATAAAGCAGAGTGGACAGAAAAAATACTACAGGCCATTGCCGATCATTTTCCACAAGCCACCTCCATCAATTACATCATCAACGCAAAGCGCAATGATACCTTTGCCGATCTCGATGTAATCTGCTGGAAAGGAAATCCCTACATCACCGAAACAATGTCTCGACCCGATGGGAAAAGTGAGTTACAATTTCGCATCGGCCCTAAATCATTTTACCAAACCAATTCCGCGCAAGCGTATGAACTTTACAAAGTAGCTTGGCACATGGCCGACTTGAAAGGCGATGAACTAGTTTATGACCTCTACACAGGCACGGGCACCATTGCCAATTTTGTGGCAGGCTCAACAAAAAAAGTAATCGGGTTAGAATATGTAGCGGCCGCTATCGAAGACGCAAAAATAAATTCACGACTCAACCAAGTCACCAATACCGAATTTTTCGCAGGCGACATGAAAGATCTACTCACCGATGCTTTTCTTTTGCAACACGGCCGCCCCGATGTCGTCATCACCGATCCACCCCGCGCAGGCATGCACGAAGATGTGTGCAAAATGTTGCTCAAAGCATTGCCTAAAAAAATTGTGTACGTGAGTTGCAACCCCGCCACCCAAGCGCGCGATTTAAAAATTCTCTCCGAGCGATACACGATCTCTGCCGTACAACCCGTAGATATGTTCCCACACACCGTGCACGTAGAAAATGTCGCGCGATTGGATTTAATGTCGTAGGGAAGCAAAATTTTGTGTCCCTGATGCGGAAAATTTTGCATCCCTGATGCGGTTGAATTTAACGTGCAGATTTGTTGATGGTGAGAAACGCCCGACAACATCCGCCTGCTCTTTATATCCCGTACTCTCCCGAACTGAACCACGCGGAAAAGATATGGTGGAGGATGAAACGCGCCTTCTCCAGCAAGCTCCACAAGACTATGGATGAGGTCAGTGGTTCATCGATTCAGAGGTGGGGTGGTTCACGGGGGAAACCGTCAAAAGAATATGCGGATACGGGTATATCCTCGAATGCCCATTTTGGACTAAAACATACTAAGTAGTTAGAGGTTTCTTTCATTTCAGTTAAAGTTTAACAAAGAAAGCATTCAGAAGGGCATTCACTTCGCTCAACGTCTTTGAATCTGTTATCTTGCAATCTTGGCTTACTTTTGTTTTTGCAAAGGGAATCAACAACTGAGTTTCATCGGTGATATCTGCTTCAATCACTTTTAACGTTTCCAATAGCGAGGCATGACCTTTTTCACCCATTGATGAGGCTGTAATGAGCGCAGTTGGCTTTTTAGAAAATTCCATCGAAGACACTGTCCAGTCAATCACATTTTTTAATGTACCTGGCACACCCATAGCGTATTCCGGTGTGCAGATGAGGATGCCATTGACTTCTCTTAGTTTTTTGCGAAAATCAGTTACGAGTTGAGGAGGATTGTCTGTATCTAAATCAGGATTGAAGTGAGGGATTTCTGTGAGTCCTTCGAAAACTATGATCTCAAATTTTTCTTTCGTTAAATCTGCAATGGCTTTGATCAAATTCAAGTTGGTAGAATTTTTTCGTGTGCTGCCGCAGAGGGCTAGGACTTTATGTTTGGCAGGCATTGTTAGTTCTTCTATTTATGAAGTAATGTACCAAACTTATTTTTAAACTCGATCTTTAAATCAGCAGTTAATCTAAATTTATCAAAATCGATCGGGATGTAGTCAACAAATTCGCTCTGTCCCTTTTTTGTTTTCTTTATATCGTTACCAATCATTTTGATAGTAATATACTCGGAGTGATTAGAAAAATAATCCACTTCACTTATCTTCTTTCGTGGTATGAGTAAGTTTGTAACCTCTATCAATGTCTTCTCATCTTCATTTACTCCCTTATAATTAAACAATCGCCATTCAATTTTTAAGGTATCGTCTTTCACATCAAATTTATATTCATAGCAATAAAAAGGTTCTATGCAGGGAGCATAGGTTGAGAAGAATTGCTTTATAAAGTTAGCATTGTTTTCAGTTTGTTTGCAGGCAACCGATAAGAGAAGAAGCGCAATAAGCGAGAGGAGTATGCTTTTGGATAACATTGTAGTGGTTACTGGTTACAGAGACAAAAGTAGCAGAACAATCAATCGCTTTTTGTCGGATTGAAGATATAATTCAAAAAAATGACTGTTACGTGATTTAGGTACAGCTTATCGCATATCATCGTAATTAGTACTTCGTACTAGGTTCATTAACTTTACTATCTTACTAAGAATGGAAATACTCCTCACCAGCGTTCTCGCTTTTATATCTACGAATATCGATGATGTTTTTCTGCTCATACTTTTCTTTGGCAATAAGCGATTCAAAGAGCGTGAGATTGTGGTTGGTCAGTTTTTGGGTATTGCCGCATTGATCGCGGTGAGCTTTGCCATATCCTTCATTGGACTGGTGATTGATAAGGTGAACATTGGGTTGCTTGGTTTTTTGCCGATTTACTTTGGTATCAAAGGCATCATTCACCTTCGAGCTAAACAAATACATGAAGAAGAAAAAGTTGTTGATCCAAAAAGCAATCGAAACAATATTTTAACTGTAGCAGGAACAACCATTGCCAACGGTGGCGATAATATTGGAATCTATGTTCCGCTTTTTGCTACCCTTGGTCGGCCACAACAGCTCAGTATGATTTCTATTTTCTTTGTAATGACAGCCTTCTGGTGCTTGCTCGCGAAATATTTTACCAAGCATCCCCTTATTGCCAAGGCTATTGACAAGTACGGCCACATGCTCACGCCTTTTGTGTTGATTTTTTTGGGGATTTATATTTTGTATCAGAGTGGTGCATCGAGTTTGATTTGGGCTATGACACGGTAAAAAACTAATGGAGGATAAGAAGGCACAAGCGGACGCTTGCGCCAGAGGGAGAGGATTTATGATTTGCTTGAAAGCCGGATAAAGTAATACGATACTCCAAACCTGAAAGTGTAGATATTGTATAAAAATCCATTTTCGATTTTAGTCGATGTTTGTTGATTTATTGGTATTGCAGGATTGGCTATGCGATTAGTGACATTCATTAAATCATAAATTTTAAATGGGCAGTTGATTTCTAAACTGAATTGGTTTGAAATTTTATAAATAATGCTTGGAATTAAATTAAGGGAGCCACCAAAATACTTTGTGTATCTATCGTAAGTATTGGGGGTTTTCGATATGTCTTCAACATTGATATAATAGGGATTAAGACCAATCCCTAGATTAATATGAATATTACCTACTGAATGGATTTTTTTGTGAATTTCATATCGTAACGAAATGGTCGTCATTAAATTATCAAGGTCATTGCGTTTACGAAACGCATAATTAAAAGGAAATTGAGGATTGCTTATTGGTTTAGAAAACTCAGGAATGATCAATTCAATTTCATGAATTAGCTTATTTTTCGCAGCCATCTGCAAAACAATAGATATGCGATTAAAATTAGTGCGCGAAAAAGTTGATGTTAGTGATGGATTAACATCATAATCAATAGTTGTAATGCTAAATATATCAGTATTCTGATACACTTTGATTCCAAACTTTCCTTGACCAAAAGAAAAATGAGTGGAAAGTAAAATTACAATTATCGATAGGTGCTGTTTCATATTTTAAGTCAAACTAAATCGGAGCTATTCCCTCTCCAAAAACGGATACCTATAATCCGTAGGCGTAACAAATGTTTCTTTGATGGTGCGCATTGATACCCAACGCAGTAAATTCACTTTTGCGCCCGCTTTGTCGTTGGTGCCAGAGCCTCTTGCTCCACCAAAGGGTTGTTGGCCTACTACGGCACCGGTCGGCTTGTCGTTGATATAAAAATTGCCAGCTGAGTTGCTGAGTTTTTTGGTGGCCATCTCTACGGCAAAACGATCGCGAGCCATGATGGAACCCGTTAAAGCGTAAGGAGAAGTTTGGTCGACTAGCTCTAATGTTTGTTCAAAATTTTCGGAGTGATAAACATAAATGGTCATCACTGGGCCGAAGATCTCTTCGCACATGGTGAGGGATGATCCATCTTTTGTGAGTATAACTGTTGGCTCAATGAAATAGCCTTTGCTCTTGTCGTACTTGCCACCGGCAATGATTTCGTTCATTGGGTTTTGTCGCGCTTTTTCAATGTATCCAGTGATGGAATTAAATGCTTTCTCGTCAATCACAGCATTGATGAAGTTGCCAAAGTCTTCGGTCGGACCCATCTTCATGCTCTTTAAGTCTTCCAGCAAGTATTTCTTCACATGGTCCCACAGGTTGGAGGGTATGTAACATCGGGATGCCGCTGAGCATTTTTGGCCTTGGTATTCAAATGCACCACGTGCAATGGCGGTGGCCACTTGCTTGGCATCGGCACTCTTGTGAACCATGATAAAATCTTTGCCGCCCGTTTCGCCCACAATGCGCGGGTACGATTTGTACTGGTGAATATTTTGCCCAATCGTTTTCCAAATATTTTGAAACACACCTGTACTACCAGTGAAGTGTATGCCTCCAAAATCTTTGTGCTTAAAAATCACCTCGCCCGCATCTGGGCCAGTAACGTAAACTAAATTGATCACGCCATCGGGCAAGCCCGCTTCGCGCAATACTTGCATGATCACATTCGCGGCATAGACTTGTGAGTTGGCTGGCTTCCACACCACAGTGTTACCCATGAGTGCCGCGCTTGTTGGTAAGTTTCCTGCAATGGCCGTGAAGTTGAAAGGTGTGAGAGCAAACACAAATCCTTCCAGTGGTCGGTACTCCACTCTGTTCCACACACCAGGTGATGATGTTGGTTGATCGTTATATATCTCGCCCATGAAATGTACATTGAAGCGTAGGAAATCTATCAGCTCACAAGCGGCATCAATCTCTGCCTGATAAGCATTTTTTGATTGCCCCAACATGGTGGCAGCATTTATTTTATAGCGATAAGGGCCAGCCAATAAATCAGCGGCCTTCAAAAAAATACTTGCGC
Organism: Cyclobacteriaceae bacterium; assembly: GCA_046155095.1. Lineage (GTDB taxonomy): Bacteria > Bacteroidota > Bacteroidia > Cytophagales > Cyclobacteriaceae > ELB16-189. The sequence continues at coordinate 22,225 of JBJXEB010000116.1, read as the reverse complement.
GGTTTTCCCAACTCAAACCAGCCCACAATTCTTTGGCGGCCATGGCGGCATTGATGGCTTGCTCTACATGGCTTTTGTCACCCTCGTGAAAATGACCAAGGATATGTTTGTGATCGTGCGGAGGAGTCAATGGTTTTTTATTTTCGGTGCGTACTTCTTCGGCACCGATATACATGGGCACATCAATGACTTGTGCACGTGCTTCTTCCAATGCTTTCTTCAATGCAGCGCGTTCTTTGCTGCCGAGTGAATAAGATAATACGGGTTCGTTTTTTGGTTCGGGGATGTGAAAAAATCCTGACATAAATGATTTAAGATTTAAGATGTTTGATTTTAGATTTTGCTGCTACGAAGTCACAAAGGCGCAAATGGCTTTTAAACATTTCTTTGTGACTTAGTGGCTATTGAATTTTAAGTTGCCAAGTTAGTAATTTCCTTAACGATTATAGAATGGTCTTCAGTTCCAGTAGGCTACTGATTTCGTGTGTCAATTCTGTATCGTGTTTGGTTTTTTCGGGATTGAAGTAGATGGTATCGATCAGGGCGTTTTTGGCTCCGCCCATATCAGTAAGAAGATTGTCGCCAATCATCACCACTTCATGAGGCTGTAAATTATTTTTGTTCAAGGCAAATTCAAAAATTTCTTTCGATGGCTTTTTATGCCCAGCCAATTCGGAAGTGACCACGCTTTGAAAATAGTTGGTGATGCCGCCCGATTCCATCTTGGTGCCTTGTATTTCGCTAAAGCCGTTGGTGATGATGTGCATGGGGTAGTTGGGATGAAGATGATCTAATATTTCTTTGGCGTGTGGCAACAGGTTTCCTTTCTTGGGAGATTGATTTACATAGTCGGTGGAGAATTGGAGTGAGAGATCGTAGGCTTCTACATCAAACTCTTGGAAGACGCGGTGGAAGCGTTGCAGGCGGATGACGTCTTGTTTTATTTTTCCTGTATCGTACAGATGCCACAGGCCTGTGTTTATTTTTTTGAATGCTACAAGGAATGCTTTCAGTTCGATATTTTTATTTTCCAACTGATAGCTGTGATGCAGTTCTGTCAATGCTTCGCGCGAGTTGGTTTCAAAATCCCAGAGGGTGTGATCGAGATCGAAGAAGATGGATTTGTATTTTTTCATTTAGGAATTAGACATGAGATATTAGACGTGAGATGAGAGATACGGAAAAAGATGAATGTGGCGCGGGCATCGGGCAGGGATAGTAGCGGAAAGCCCACAGTGAAGCGCCTCGCGTAACGAGGACTTGCAGCGGATAGCCCGGTGGCCATGGCGCCTCGCATGGCCAGCCCGCAAAGAATTTAAAATTTTTCAAGGTTGACTTAGTGGCTTGATCTGTAATTTGTTCAAGGATAGTTCGCGGTTGCTGTACAATGTTTTGAAAATCTGTTGGTCTTGTTGCATGACGGGGTCGCGACTGACGAACTGCAGAATTTGTTTTACGATGTCGAACACTTCGTCTTTGATTTGGTAGAATGCCCATTGATTTATTTTGCGCGAGGTGAGGATGCCGGAATTTTTTAAGTACAACAGATGGCGCGAGGTTTTTGTTTGCGTGAACTCTAAAATGTGTTCGAGGTCGGTGATGCACATTTCGCCATTGGTGAGGATGAGGTTGAGGATGCGCAGCCGTGAGGTGTCTGAACTGGCCAAGAAAATCTGTGCGCCCAACTCGATATTAAAGTGTTTTAATCTCATTCTATTAATTAGGCTTGCATCAGCGATTTAGAACTTTATCAAACATTAGATCATCATTTTGGTTGAGAGCTTCGCATTTCGGCACAAAAATCGCCTAAAAGATGTTGCGAAGATAAAGCTAACAATTGATATGAATCTTTACCTTTGCCAAGATATATGAAGGGCTTAATCGCAATTTTATCGTTTTTGGTGGTTTTGGGTTTTGCCAATGTGGCTTGCGCCCAAAATCAGCGCAGGGTCATCCAACTTTCGGGCGTGGTGAGCGACTCAGTGCAGGTGCTACCGGGCGTACACATATATGTGCCTAAGGCGGGCCGCGGAACTACGACCAATACTTCTGGTTTTTTTTCGATGCCTGTATTGGTGGGCGATAGCGTTGTGATCAGCTCTGTGGGCTACCACCGCACACATTATATTGTGCCCGATGTGCCCAAGGAATTGTTTACCATTTTAGTGGAACTAACACCTGACATTACTTTTTTGAAGGATGTGGTGATTATGGCCTTGCCAACGGAAGAACTTTTTAAAGAGGCGGTGCTGGCGATGAATATTCCGCTTGACAATGGGCTTGACCGAAAAGCATTGAACGCGGAGATGATTGCCTTGATGGCTCGCACTACGCCATTGGATGGTGCTGGCAATTATAAATATTACATTGACCAATGGTCGAACTCGGCTGGCGATAAATTCAGGCCGATTTACAATCCATTCCTTGATCCCATCAAGTGGGCGAAGTTCATCAAGAGCTTAAAGAAGAAGAAGTGATTTTTTGATTTTGGTGTCCCCACTGTACAATTTTCGAACTTGTTTTTGAGAGATTTGGAGCGAATTGCATGTTTGACAACATATAAGAATAAACACGTTAGCTCGATGGCTTGGAGGCTCAGGCTTTTTCATACCCATCACGTGATAAAACAATACAACCCCTTATTGCGATTCTATACAAGTAGATAAGACCTCTCACTAGCTTCTTCTGATACTTATTGCCCGATAAAGAAATCACTAAAGAAGCAATGCGCTAGCAAAGGCAACTATTTCTTTATTGGCATTATGCTCCCCACCTGACAATTTCCAATTTTGTAACTTGCTTACTTTGAAGCTAATTTTAAGTAAGATAACAAGATGGAGAATTCAGTAGCTGCTGCACCCGACCATTTCGATCTATACGAGGCCACCCTCAACGATTTGCCCGAGGGCGTACTTTGGGCAAACGCAGAAGGTGCAATTATTTATACCAATGCTGCTGCGGCCAGCCTGCTTGGCCAATCCAAACAAGAGTTATTAAACCAACCTTTTTATCAATTTGTTGCAGATGTATCGTTTAAGACATGGCTGCAGTCATTGAGAGACAAAACGAACAGCACTCCTTTTGAGACGATTGATAAATCATTGATTGTGTATGTGCTGGTAAGTATTTTGGTGGGCGGCAAAAGGCATATTTGTTTTTTGGTCAATAGGCCAGGGCAAGGAGGCCGAGAGCCCTCCGAGATGCTGCGCATCATTTCGGAGGGGACTGCCTCTGTAGTGGGCGGAGATTTTTTCAAATCACTTGCCTATCACGTTATCATTTCAACAGGAATCCGCTATGCCATCATTACCGAGTGTGCGAATATTGAAAAGACGCGCGTGCGCACATTGGTTTATATTGAGCGCGACCAATTCTTAGATAATTTTGAATACAACCTTACGGGCACACCCTGCGAGATAGTGATGAAGGGTGAAGATTATTTTTGTACTGCCGACCTTGATACTTTTTTTCCAAAAGATGAAGGCGTTAAATCTTACTTTGGCGTCCCCATTTTTTTGACCAACGGTGAAGTGATTGGCCACATTGCCATCTTCGATACCAAACCAATGGCCATCAGCAATGAGAAACTTAACATTCTCAAAATTTTTGCTTCACGCGCTGGAGCAGAGATTGAACGAAAAGCAGCCGATGAGAAATTAAAGATTGCCAACGCAGAATTAAAAATTCTGCTCAAGGAAAGCGAGGAGCGTTTCCGCGATTTGTTTGAAGAAGCCCCCATCGCTTATGTTCACGAAGGCCTCGATTCAAAATTTATCAAAGCAAATCGGGCTGCCCAGCGGATTTTAGGAGTCCGCCCTGATGAAGTGCCAACTATCTATGGAAAGACCCTTGCCCCAGATACTCCCGATGCACAACGCAGAATGACCGAGGCGTTTGAATCGGTAGGGCGAGGCACCGATACTAGTGGAGTGGTACTTGAATTGAGGCGTAAAGACAATGGCAAACCCATTTGGATACAATGGTGGAGCAACCCCGACAAGAGCGGTTCGTTCACGCGCACCATGTTCATTGATATAACAGAACGCGTATTGATGGAACAAGAGCAAGCGAAGTTGCAAGCCCAAAATCAATACTTGCAAGACGAGATTAAACTGTCACATAATTACGATGAGATTGTCAGCAAGAGCAATGTATTCCGCGCAGTGCTTAAAAAAGTAGAACAAGTTGCAGCTACCGATGCCACTGTATTAATATTAGGTGAGAGCGGAACGGGGAAAGAACTATTATGCCGTGCCATTCACAGCACTAGTAAACGTGGCAACAGACCGTTGGTAAAAATCAATTGCGCTGCACTGCCAGCAAACTTAATTGAAAGTGAATTGTTTGGTCATGAGAAAGGAGCATTCACAGGAGCATTCGCCCAAAAAATAGGTCGCTTTGAATTGGCTGATGGAGGCACATTGTTTTTGGATGAAATTGGCGAACTGCCCCTCGAACTTCAACCGAAGTTGCTCCGCATTTTGCAAGAAGGAGAATTTGAGCGGGTAGGTAGTTCAAAAACAATGAAGATAGATGTACGCATCATTGCCGCCACCAATCGCGATTTGCAAAACTCTGTCAATAGCAAGGAGTTCCGCTCTGATTTATATTATCGCCTCAACGTTTTTCCCATCTATTCCCCGCCTTTGCGCGAGCGCAAAGAAGATATTCCACTCTTGGTCAATCATTTTTGCAAAAAGCATGAAACACGGTTGGCTAAAAAAATCACCTCTGTGCCTAAGATCGTACTCGATGCGCTAATTGCTTATGATTGGCCAGGTAATGTGCGCGAGTTGGAAAACATTATCGAGCGGGGGCTCATCGTGGCAAAAAAGAATGAATTGGAAATGGGTGACTGGCTTCCCAGGTTTTCTGCCAAAGATATAGTTCAACCTACTTCCGCAACATCAACTGTCAACTCATCAAAGAAAAGTTTGGAAGAAGTAGAGCGGCAACATATTATAGATGTACTCACCAAATCAAATTGGAAAATCCGTGGCGAAGACGGTGCCGCAAAAATCTTGGAACTAAATCCGACCACATTGGAGGCAAGGATAAAAAAATTAGGCATCGCACGAAAGCGTTAATTATTTTTTGGGCGTGTCCCTCGCTTGCCATCACACATATCTATCCCTCGCTCAGGTCGCGCTGTCACTACTCGCCACCAGCCGCACAATTCCAGAAGTTTATCCCGCCTTAGCGGGAGGCTCAAACATGCCGTTCCATTCGCTCACGCAAATAACCGAAGCCGTTATCACTAACTCCAATATTTTGGACTCCAATCATTTGGAGTTAACTCCAATGGATTGGATATTTATTATAGTCTCATTGTAAGTAAAATTGATTTAAGTAAATGTAGATCAAGTAGATACAAGCAATGGCACGATGGTTGGAAAAGCGCTTATCAAAATAAACAATTATGAAAGCCAATATCCAACAAATCACCTCCGACCAATTCCTTAGCAAAGTAGTAACACAGAAAGCGAACGCCTTAGTAAAAATTGGCACTGCTTGGAATGGCGCCAACCAAATGATTTCTCAAACCTTACAAGACATGGCTTTGCAGTATGGAAGCCAAGTTGATTTCTTCTCCATTGATTACGAACCAGGGTCATCGTTCACGCTCACCTATCGAGTAGAGGATACGCCCACCATTTTGTTTTTTAAAGAGGGTACTTTAGTCGATAAACTTTCAGGGCTTACACAGCGAGCTGTCATCTCGCACAAGATATGTCAACTCGTTTATTAAGAAACCTACCTTATGAATTCACCAACCCCAAATAAAAACAATATGGAACCCAAAAATTTTTATCTCAAAGCATTTAATATCGCTAGCAACTTGACTGAAATACAGTTAATTGATTTGTGTAACAATCTCACCCAAAAAGAAGCAAAGAAAAACCAAGTGGTGTATGCCAAGGGTGGCGATAAAAAGGTTTTCATTCTCATCAGCGGTAAGTTAAAAATTTCAGAAATAGGATCAACCGGTGATGAAATGATAAAGGAATTGATTTTGCCAGGCGACATCTTTGGTGATGTACTGTTGGGCTACGAAGGTCCCACCTACGAATATGCCGAAGTAGTCTCTGAACGCGCCACCTATTACGCCATTGGTCAAGAGCAACTCGCTTCTCTAATGCGGTCTAACTATACACTTACAATGAATTACATGGGCAAGGTGAATGAGAAATTCAAAAGCCTTGAAAGTCGCTACGTAAACATGGTTTCTAAAGATGTCAAGTCAAGACTGCTGTACTGTTTCAAAGAATGGGCAAGAAAAGAAGGGAAAAGCCAAGGCGACAAGGTAGTAGTAAAAAACTCACTTACTCATAGCGATTTAGCAAATCTTATTTCTACTTCACGTCAAACGGTTACAGTGATTTTAAATGAACTAAAAGAAGCTGGCGACATTACTTATAATCGCAAAGAGATTGAATTCACGCAGTTAATGTTGGCGAATTAGCAATATCAATGACAAATAGTTAATTAGGAAGTGAATATTTTTGAAACGAACTTACGTACTGGACTTACGCGAAACAATTAAACAAATGTCAGACTGAGTTTATCGAAGTCAATTCGGAGCTGGAATTGTCCGTTTTCGACAAGCTCAAACTGACAATTCTATTTGTTTTGTGTAAGTCCAATTACTTATTTAATAAAAAAATAAATTCAACATGATTATAAAAACAAAAAAACTAGAAGGCCAAATAGCCATCGTAACAGGTGCCAGTTCAGGAATTGGTGCAGGGGTTGCCAAAGCACTCGCAGCCCAGGGAGCCTCTGTCATAGTCAATTATGCAAGTGGTCAAGACAAAGCAGAGGCAGTGGTCAATGAAATTATGCAAAGTGGCGGAAACGCTGCCGCTATCAAAGCAGATGTAAGCAAGGAAGAAGAAGTGATTGATATGTTTGCGCAGACCATCAAGCGGTATGGCACAGTGGATATTTTGGTGAATAACGCTGGACTTCAAAAAGATTCGAAGTTTCATGAGATGACCTTAGCCCAATGGAATTATGTATTGGGTGTAAACTTAACAGGTCAATTTATTTGTTCACGTGAGGCTATCAAAGAATTTTTAAGGCGCGGTATTGTTCCTGATCGTTCTAAGTCGGCAGGAAAAATTATCTGCATGAGTTCTGTGCATGAAGTGATACCTTGGGCAGGGCACGCTAACTACTCCGCTTCCAAAGGTGGCGTGATGATGCTAATGAAAACCATTGCACAAGAATATGCGCCTATGAAAATCCGCGTCAATAGCATTGGGCCGGGCGCAATACGTACTCCTATTAATCATGCTGCATGGCAGACTCCTGAAGCGTACAATAGCTTGCTAAAATTGATCCCTGCCAAGCGAATAGGCGAAGCAGAAGATATTGGAGGCGCAGCCGTTTGGCTCTCATCCGATGATTCGGAATATGTGAATGGTATTACGTTATTTGTAGATGGTGGGATGTTGCTCTATCCTGGATTTGAAGACAACGGGTAATTTGAGAATGAATACCTTCATTGATAAAATTAAATCATACTTTTCTTAAACCAGTCTTCATTTTCAAATTAACGAATCTTCAAATTGACTAATTGATTTATTTATGACTGCCGAAAAACAACGCCTCATCGAAGACCGCGACAAGAAAAAAAACTGGCGCAAGTGGGGACCTTACCTTACCGAGCGACAATGGGGAACCGTGCGTGAAGATTACAGTCCGCATGGCAACGCATGGGAGTTTGTTTCGCACGATGCAGCTCGTAGCAAAGCGTATCGCTGGGGCGAAGAAGGCATTGGTGGATTTAGTGATGACAAGCAGTTGCTGAATTTTTCAGTTGCATTGTGGAATAAAAAAGATCCTATTCTTAAAGAGCGCATTTTCGGATTGACTGGTAACGAGGGAAACCATGCCGAGGATTGTAAAGATCATTACTACTATCTTGATAGTACGCCCACACACTCATATATGAAGATGCTGTACAAGTATCCTCAAAATGAATTTCCATATGGCTGGTTGGTAGATGAAAATAAAAGAAGAGGCAAGCTCGATCCTGAATTTGAATTGATCGACACAGGTATTTTTAATGAAGACCGATACTTTGACGTGTTCATTGAATACGCTAAGGCGGATGATAATGATACATTGGTCAAGATTACTATTCATAACCGAGGACCTGAGGCAGCAAGTGTAAATATCCTTCCTCAAATTTGGTTTCGAAATACATGGGCTTGGGGAGAAGATGATTACAAACCCGAAATGTATCGCGATGACGACAATGATATTAAAATTAGCCACAGAAATTTAGGGAATTTTTATTTGTTTGCAGATTCAAAAGTACCTGTACTCTTTTGCGAAAACGAAACCAACACTGGCAAACTTTATGGATACGATCAGCCAGGTGTATTTAAAGATGGTATCAATAACTATGTGATCCACGAGTTGGATTCCATCAATCGAATCCCGAAGGGAACGAAAGCCGCCTTTAACTTTGACTTAACTATTCCATCAGGCAAATCACAAACCGTTCGCTTGCGCTTGGCGCCAAAATTCTTGAACGAGCCTTTTGCTGATTTTGACAAACTATTCAACCAAAGACTGACAGAGGCTGATGAATTTTTCGATGAACTGCAAAAAGATATCAAAGACAACGATGATAAAAACATCCAACGGCAAGCGATTGCTGGAATGATGTGGAGCAAACAGTTTTTTTATTACGACATAGCCAAATGGCTAAAGGGTGACCCATCTCAACCTGCTCCACCACCTGAAAGGAAAAACGGACGCAACAAAGAATGGACGCACCTCAACAATGCAGATATTATTTCCATGCCCGATGCATGGGAATATCCGTGGTATGCAGCGTGGGATTTAGCTTTTCACACTATCCCCATCGCAATGGTGGACCCAGAGTTTGCAAAAAATCAATTGCTACTTTTAACCAAAGAATGGTACATGCACCCCAATGGTCAGTTGCCAGCGTATGAGTGGGCATTTGGAGATGTAAATCCACCAGTACATGGTTGGGCTACGTGGCGCGTTTATAAAATCGATCAGAAATTACAAGGAGGCAAAGGTGACCGTAAATTTTTGGAAGAAGTTTTCCATAAACTATTACTCAACTTTACTTGGTGGGTAAATAAAAAAGACACCGATGGAAAAAATATCTTCCAAGGCGGATTTTTAGGAATGGATAACATTGGGGTATTCGATAGAAGTGCACAGTTGCCCACAGGCGGTTACATAGAGCAATCCGATGGTACAAGTTGGATGGCGATGTTTACATTGAACATGATGCGCATGTCGTTGGAATTGGCGAAAGAAAATCCTACCTACCAAAGTTTAGCAACCAAGTTCTTTGAGCATTTCTTATACATCGCAGGAGCGATTAGCAATGAAGGCATCGACCTGTGGGATGAAGAAGATGAATTTTACTATGATGTGCTGCACACGCCAGACAACCGCAGAACACCTATGAAAATCCGTTCGATGGTGGGTCTCATACCATTATTTGCAGTGGAGGTGCTCGATGCAGAAGTTTTTGAAAACAACCCAGAATTTACTCAGCGACTTGAATGGTTTTTGAAAAATAGACCAGATCTAGCAAGCCTGATATCACGCTGGGGTGAGAAAGGGAAAAACCAGCGACACTTGCTTTCGCTTTTGCGCGGGCATCGCATGAAGCGGATTTTAAAACGTATGTTGGATGAGACGGAGTTTCTTTCACCGTATGGAATTCGTGCGCTATCAAAAGTGTACGATGAGAATCCGTTTAAATTTTATGCGAACGGAAACGAGTTTAGTTTGAAGTATACGCCAGGCGAGGGAGATACTGCTTTGTTTGGTGGCAACTCAAATTGGCGCGGCCCTATTTGGTTTCCTGTTAATTTTTTGCTGATTGAATCCTTGCAGCGTTTTCATCATTACTATGGCGATGATTTTAAAATTGAATATCCAACTGGCTCGGGTGTAAAGAAAACACTACAGGAAATTGCCAACGATTTGTCAGATAGAATGGTAGATATTTTTAGAAAAGACAAAGACGGCAACCGCCCCGTGTACGCGCACTATAACAAATTGCAAAACGATCCACACTTCAATAACTACCTGTTGTTCTATGAATATTTCCATGGAGACAATGGTAGAGGTGTGGGTGCAACACATCAAACAGGCTGGACGGGATTGGTGGCGAAGTTGATACAACCTAGAAACCAATAGGCAATTGACAGTAAGCAGTAGGCAAAGGTTGGGTTAAAATTTAAGCTCGTTAATTAATACAGACAATATTTGCCTATTGCCGTTGCCTACTGCCTATTTAAAAAATTAAAACTGAGATATGAAAACTATATTTGATTCACATAACCTCAACGATTTTAGAAAAGCGAGTTCCCTAGAGTGGCTCGAGACCAACGGCATTGGTGGCTACGCGAGTAGTACAGTAGCTGGCGCACACACGAGACGATATCATGGATTGCTGGTGGCCGCGATGAGCCCGCCAGTGGGTAGGACCGTGGTGGTTTCTAAATTGGACGAGACAATTGTGCAGGGTGAAGAACGATTTGAATTGAGCTCCAATCAATATTCTGGTGCAGTGCATCCCGAAGGGTTTAAACACCTCACTAAATTCGAGCGCGATTTGTTTCCTGAATTTTATTATCAAGCCGGTGGCATTGAATTGAAAAAAACGATAGCAGCCATTCATGGTGAAAACACTACCGTGATTGTGTACGAAGTGTTAAGCGCTAAAGAAAAATTTACGCTTGAATTACTGCCCTTGTACGCTTGCCGCGATTTTCATAGCACAGCTCACGCCAACGACTCCATTAATCAACCTTACTTATTTCAAGATGGACTGTTCCGCACAGTAAACTACCAAGGTTGCCCTGAAGTTATTATTTCCGTTCCAGGTTCTGAATTTAAAGAAAGCAAAGGGTGGTATTACAATTTTGAATACGCCATCGAACAATATCGCGGGCTGGATTTTAAAGAAGACTTGTACACGCACGGAAAATTTGTAGTTGAACTAAAGAAGGAAAGCAAACTCGGAATCATCATCTCTACGGATGATACAACAGGAAAAGATGCTCTTCTGCTTCTTGAGAAAGAAAGAAAAAGAAGAGAAGCAGTGGTAAAAGATTTTACTGCGAACGATGAATTAAAAAAACTTGCATTAGCTGCTGATCAATTCATTGTAAAACGAGGTGAATTGAAAACGATCATTGCTGGGTACCATTGGTTTGCCGATTGGGGCCGCGATACCATGATTTCATTACCGGGTTTGTGTTTGACGACTGGCCGATTTGAAGACGCGAAAAATATTTTGAAAGCATTTGCCAATAGTGTAAGCGAAGGCATGTTGCCCAACCGTTTCCCCGATCAAGGAGAAGCACCTGAATATAATACATTTGATGCAACGCTGTGGTACTTCCACGCCATTTACAAGTACTATGAATGCACTAAAGACAAAGAATTTGTTCAATCGATCTTGCCTGTACTTCAAGATATTATCGACTGGCATTACAAAGGCACACGCTATAATATTCATGTTGATCCTTCAGACGAATTACTTTATGGCGGACAAGATGGAGTGCAACTTACTTGGATGGACGCCAAGGTAGGCGATTGGGTAGTTACTCCACGCAAAGGAAAACCTGTGGAGATCAATGCGCTCTGGTACAATGCACTTTCCATCATGGAATTTTTCTTAGCTGATCAAGGCAACAAAAAGGAAGCGGATAAATATAAAATGAAAGCAAGGGTAGTCGCAAATAGTTTCAATGAAAAATTTTGGAGCGAAGAGAACGGCTACTTATACGATTGTATCGATGGCGATTTCAAAGACGCATCCATACGCCCCAACCAAATTTACGCCATCAGTCTTCCTTTCTCTTTGCTCACAAAAGAAAGGGCAACAAAAGTTTTTAAGGTAGTGAAGGACCTTTTGCTTACCCCAAAAGGTTTGCGCAGCCTTAACTCATCTCATCCCGATTATAAACCCGTATATGGAGGTGACCCTTGGCACCGAGATGGAGCTTATCACCAAGGCACGGTGTGGAGCTTCCAGTTGGGTGCTTATATCGATGCACTGATGCAAGTAAAAGGAGCGAAAGGTAAATCAGAAGCTACTTCCATTTTAAAAGAATTTTTCAAACACCTCGATGAGGCAGGCGTAGGCACAGTATCAGAAATTTTTGATGCCGAGCCGCCACACACACCACGTGGATGTATGGCGCAGGCGTGGGGTGTGGGCGAAATACTGAGGGTAGCCAAAGAACATGAATTGTTTTAAAATCTAATCTCAGAGTAAGCTGAAGTAAAATGATTGGCTGCCTGCCGCGGGAGGCGAAGTGGCCATCGGGCTTTCGCTACTCGCCATCCTTGTGCACGTTCCATGGAGTTTATCCCGCCTTAGCACGAGGCTCAAATCCCGATAAGGCTTTAGAGTTATTTGACAAAATTGACAGGAATATGTTTGACATTGACGAAACAGATGAAACCCTCCTTGGCGCAAGCATCTCGCTTGTGCCAACCATCAATAACTATGTCTTTGTTCTCCTTTCTTATAAACAGATCAATCCAATGATTTACGGCAAATCTTATAAAATAAAGCTCGCTCCCTTGCGGTGAAAAACCAAAACAAACACCGCAATTTTGCGGTGAATAATTCATATATTTACCGCAGATTAGTTTTTAGGCCATGGCAAAATACATCTACGAGCATAGAAACTGGACAAAATTTACTTGGCAAGATAAAAGCATAAATGCTGTGTTTGGCGAGGTTCGCCTAATGCAAGGCAAGATCATTGGGCAAATGAACGCTTTGGGTTTTTCTGCAAAAGAAGAGGCCACACTTATTGCCTTAACTTTAGATGTGGTTAAGTCATCGGAGATAGAGGGTGAATTGCTTAACCACGACCAAGTGCGTTCATCCATAGCAAGGCGTTTGGGTATCAATACCGCTGGGCTTGTGCCCAGCAACCGCCATATAGAGGGCATAGTAGAAATGATGCTCGATGCCACACAACGACATGCCCTTCCTTTAACTGAAAAACGTTTGCTCGGTTGGCACGCAGCACTTTTTCCTACCGCGTATAGCGGACCATATAAAATAGAAGTGAGGCGATACCGAACAGGCGAAATGCAAGTGGTTTCAGGTGCAATGGGTAAAGAAAAAGTGCATTACGAAGCCGTAAAACCTCAGCTTGTAAAAACGGAAATGGACAAGTTTTTAAATTGGTTGAACAAAGACAACAGCCTTGACCTCGTATTGAAAGCTGCCATCGCACACTTTTGGTTTATCATCATTCATCCTTTTGATGACGGGAACGGTAGGATTGGAAGAGCCATAACAGATATGTTGCTTGCCCGTGCCGAAGGTAGTGGCGAACGTTTTTACAGTATGTCGAGCCAAATTTTAGTAGAACGAAAAAAGTATTACCAAGTATTGCAAAAAGTGCAGCACAGCACTGGCGATATTACCGAATGGCTTGAATGGTTTTTACATTGTTTGAAAAACGCAATGCTTGCTACCGAAAACACCACAAAAAAAATACTGCGTAAAGCTGAATTTTGGAAACGGCACGAACATACACCTATCAGTGAAAGGCAACGACTAATGCTCAATAAACTATTTGATGGTTTTGAAGGGAAACTACAAACCTCCAAATGGGCTAAAATAACCAAGACCTCAACCGACACAGCTTTAAGAGATATAAAGGACTTAGTAGAGAAAGGTATTTTGCAACAAACAGACGGAGGCGGACGAAACGCAAATTATGAATTAGTAGACTTCAAATTTGAATAGCCAGTGACTTGGTTCGAGTCTCCACGAACCTCGAGTAAATTCTTTCTCAGCATCCAAGGTGAGTTCAAGGGGACGTTGGGTTTCATCCAAACGAGCCTAGGTGGTTCTACCTAATAATTTGGCAACCAAAAAAAGCAGAGATTTTCTTTAGACAATACCTAATCAACCACTTGTCGCACAGTTGACATTGTAAAACTCTTTGATCGAAGGCAAGTGTCAATTTACTTGCATATTCTCATTCAGTCCTATCGTTTATTTGAGGAACTTAAAAAAATAGATGAAGGTGCTTATGCTCGGTTGGGAGTTCCCGCCACTTTTTACTGGAGGATTGGGCATTGCCACCTATGGTATTGTTAAATCACTTCAAAACAAAGCGAAGATTCGATTGATCATTCCGACTGTTGGTGAAGCAAGTGAGTTGGACAATGTTACTATTATCGGTTTAAACACCGTAACTTCCAAAGAGGTTGATGTTGAGAAATTAAATTTTTCTTTGTCTTTCCCACACACCGAAGTGGTTGAAGTACCTATTCAAGTCAGCCCATATCAATATCAAAACGATATTCTTGAAAGCAATAAGTTAGTCTCACAGCTAACTAATAGCTTCATAGAAAGTGGGCTTGAATCACTTCATTCCATTTTTATGGATAAGAATGCATACGGGTTCAACTTGTTTCACAAGGTTAATCTTTTTGCGCGAGTATGTGAAGAGTTGTGCGCAGATGGTAACTTCGATGTGATCCATGCGCATGATTGGGTAACCTTCCCAGCCGCGCTTAGAATTAAAAGGAGAACTGGAAAACCTTTGATCTTGCACGTTCATGCGTTAGAGACGGACAGGTCGGGAGAGTCAACACGAAATGAAATTTATTGGTTGGAAAGAGACAGTCTTCAACACGCTGAGCGAATCATTGCCGTAAGTGAATATACTAAAGAGCAAATTGTTAGTCATTACCAAATAGACCGTGCAAAGATTACGGTAGTACACAACGGAATTGACCCAGCCAATTTCGAACGGGTCGCACATAAGCTAAGAGATAAGCTAGTAATCTTCTTGGGCCGCATCACACATCAAAAAGGGCCTAACTTTTTGTTAGAGACTGCAGAGAAGGTTGCTCGTGTTTATCCCAGAGTAAAATTTGTGGTAGCTGGAGTAGGCGACCAATTCAGTCACTTGCTGGAGACGGCTGCCTACAAAAAAGTAGGTAATAAATTTATTTTCACAGGTTTCCTTTCAAAAGCAAAAGTGAATGAGTTGTTGTCTATGGCAGATGTTTATTTTATGCCATCTATTTCAGAACCTTTTGGCCTCACTGCGCTCGAAGCTGCTCAACACAAAGTGCCGAGTGTCATTTCCTCTCAATCAGGTGCTGCGGAAGTAATGAAGGCATCTTTACAAGCTGATTTTTGGGATACCGACAAGCAAGCTAATTACATCCATGCGCTGTTGCGCTACAAAGTATTGAATCAGGAATTATCAGAGGCTGCCAATAGACAATTGGATGATCTTAGTTGGGATCATGCCACCCAAAAAATCATGGACGTTTACCAACAAGTACATTTCGCTCATCATCATAACCTAAATTAATATGCCCTCCATCTGCTTTTATTTTCAAGTACATCAGCCTAATCGGCTAAAGAATTATGATTGCTTCAAGATTGGCAGCGACCATCACTATGAAGATGAGGCAAAGAATATTGAAATACTGAATCGGGTAGCTAGGAAATGTTACTTGCCAGCTAACTATACCATGCTGCAGCTTATTGATAAGCATCAGGGTGATTTTAAAATTGCTTATTCGTTGAGTGGAACGGTCATTGAGCAGATGGAGAGGTATCAGCCAGATGTATTGAAATCTTTTCAAGCATTGGCCGAGACAGGGTGTGTTGAGTTTTTATCAGAGACGTACTACCACTCGCTGAGTTATTTATATTCTAAAGAAGAATTCATTCGACAAATCGATAAGCACAAAGCAAAAATAAAAGAGCACTTCCATCAAACGCCTACCGTATTTCGAAATACGGAGTTAATCTATAACAATGAGATTGCGAAATTTATTTCGGGATTGGGGTACAAAGGAATTATCTGTGAAGGACTCGATCATGTGCTGGGCCATCGCACTCCCAACTTTCTTCATCACCCACCCAATGTTCCAAAGATCAAATGTTTGTTGAAGAACTATAAATTATCAGATGATATTGCTTTTCGGTTTTCAAACAGAGAATGGAGCGAGTGGCCACTGACTGCGCCAAAATTTGCCAATTGGGCACACGGTGTCGCGGGCAATGGTGATACTGTTAATCTCTTCATGGACTATGAGACCTTTGGCGAACATCAATGGCCAGAAACTGGGATATTTGATTTTTTGGCTCACGTGCCACAAGAATTAATGAAGCAAGCAGACTTTGATTTCAAAACTCCTAGTGAAGTAATTGGAAGTTATGAATCAAAAGGAGAATACGATGTTCATCAACTTAGTTCATGGGCTGATATGGAACGAGATTTATCGGCTTGGCTGGGAAATAGTCTTCAACATGATGCGATGGAACGGATATATAGATTAGAGGCAACAGTAAAAAAGACAGGAGACAGCAACCTCATCCATCAATGGGCTTCCCTAACTACCTCTGATCACTTTTATTATATGTGCACCAAATATTGGAATGATGGTGACGTTCATAAATATTTTAGTCATTACAATACGCCTTATGATGCGTATATCAATTATATGAACGTGCTTACCGATTTGGAGCATGTGCTGGATGTTCATGCCGAAGAAGGTGCAGTATTCAAGTAGGAAATTATATTCCTCAGAATATGCTGGCGCTCTACTTCTTGGCAAGAAATAGCTAATCTGCAACCAATCCGACAAACTGGCATCAGTATATGCCGTACAATTGTATTGAGAAATAAAGTTCTGACATGGTTTATTCACTTAAACAAAATTGGAAAATCTATAGCATGGAGGCAATATGCCTTGGCTTATTCATGGTATCAGCTTCTTTTTTTGGAACCATACTCGAATATCCTTCATCAACGCTACATCAAGCCATACAAAATGATTTTGTTCGATTGGTATTGATGGGCTCAGCGATGGGAACAACGGCAACGCTCATTATTTATTCGCCTATGGGCAAACTTTCTGGCGCGCACATGAACCCTGCTGTTTCGTTCACCTTCGTGCGGCTAGGAAAGATGAAATGGCAAGATGGAATTTTTTATACGCTCTTTCAATGTGTAGGCGGAGTGATAGCGGTATATATAATGGTGTTGGCATTGGGGAAAGGGTTTACCAGCAAACCCGTAAACTATGTAGTGACTGCGCCTGGCAAATTTGGAGCAGGAGCAGCGTTCATTGTTGAAATTGCGATTGCGTTTTGTATGATGATGATGGTATTGATTACTTCCAACAATTCAAGACTCAGCAAGTACACAGGATTGTTTGCAGGTTTCTTTGTAATGATTTATGTGATTGTGTCAGGGCCTATATCAGGGTTTGGAATGAATCCCGCTCGCTCACTTGCTTCCGCCATTCCCGCCATGAAATTCACTTCATTTTGGATTTATGTATTTGCACCATTCATTGGAATGATGACCGCTGCTGAATTTTATAAATTTGTTAGGGGTGCGGTGATATGTGCGAAGATGCATCACTCCACTTTTTATAAATGCATTTTTGACTGTGGGTATTGCGAGCATAACCTCACCCTAAGTCCCTCTCCAAAAGGAGAGGGACTTACCAAGCCTGGAAAAATAATAGAATGAGAGCGGCAGGGATAGCAGTGGAAAGCCCGAAGTGCGTTGGGATATGAGTGTGGGCGGACTTGTAGCGGATAGCCCGCTCGGCCGCCATAAAAATTAAAAAAGGTTAACGAACGAATATGAAAACAAAGTACGACATCATCATTATTGGCTCGGGTGCGGGCGGAGGAACGTTGGCTTACAAGTTGGCCTCATCAGGAAAAAAGATATTGATTCTCGAACGAGGTGATTTTATTCCGAAAGAAAAAGAAAATTGGGATCCAAAAGAAGTATTTACCAATGGGCGTTATCGCACTACAGAAAAGTGGTTTGACAAAGACGACCAACCGTTTAGCCCGTACGCGCATTATGCGGTAGGCGGCAATACAAAAATGTATGGTGCTGCTTTGTTCCGCTTGCGCGAAAGTGATTTCAAAGACACGCGTCACTTTGGTGGCGTATCACCTGCGTGGCCGATTCAGTATGATGAGTTGGAACCATTTTATACAGAAGCTGAAAAATTATACAGCGTGCATGGTGAGCGCGGCATAGATCCAACCGAACCAAAAGCAAAATCTGGGTATCCATTTCCTCCATTGAAGCATGAACCGAGCATGCAAGATTTGTTTGACTCCATTCGTGGATTAGGTTATCGTCCTTTTCCATTGCCGATTGGTGTGCGCTTGGGCGAAAATTCGAATAACGGTTCGTCACCTGTTCACTTGAGTAACTTTGACGGATTTCCTGACCCAACAGAAGCAAAAGCAGACGCACAGGTGGTGGCACTCCGTGAAGCACTGAAAGCACCGCAAGTTACGTTGCTAACGCGTGCGCACGTTGACAAATTGGTGACTGATAAATCAGGCAAGAGAATTTCTGTCGTCCAAGTAACACGTGATGGAGAAAAAATTTCTTTTGAAGGTGGCTTAGTTGTGTTGGCCGCAGGAGCTGTGAACTCAGCAGCGATTTTACTTCGCTCCAATAACTTAGCAAATAGTTCGGGCTTGGTTGGAAGAAATTACATGCTCCATCAAAATGGTTGCGTGATTAATTTTTCGCAGAAGTTGAATACTTCCCAATTTCAAAAATCATTTTCGTTGAGCGACTTTTATCACGAGGCAGAAGATTCGGAGTTTCCGCTAGGTACTATCCAGTTGATGGGAAAGAATGACCCAGATACTGTGCTTGGATTGACGCAAGAACAATTGCCTGGGAAGTCATTTGAAGAACTTTCTACTCATTCGGTGGATTTTTGGATTACGTCAGAAGATTTGCCCGACTACAATAATCAAGTGACACTGCGCGAAGATGGCTCTATCAAAACCGCTTATACTGTTAATAATCGTGAAGCTTATGAACGACTGAAGAAAAAGCTTTATGCTATTTTGGATAAGCTGGCAGAGAAAGACCCACTTTATAAAAATGCAGTGCGTGTCGGCTACGATTTAGGTGTATCTGGAGTGTCGCATCAAATGGGCACGTTGAAGTTTGGTAAAGACCCAAAGACATCTGTGCTGGATGTGAATTGTAAAGCGCACGACTTGGATAATTTGTATGCTGTGGATGCGAGCTTCTTTGTATCGTCAGGTGCGTTCAACCCGTCTCTCACCATCATGGCGAATGCGCTACGCGTAGGGAAACATCTGTTGGAAATCTTAAAGTAGGCAAAAGCAATAGGCAAAATATAGTGTCCAATTTGTTATGTGTACAATTTTTAAAAATCCTATCGCATATTGCCTACTGTTCATCGCCTACTGCCTACTTTCCCCCAGCGCAAAAGCACAAGAAGAAAAGTCGAGATGGTTACTTGGCACTGGCGTTACCTACTGTAGTTACATCAATAACCCGGGATTGAATTGGAATGTCACTTATCGCATTGTAGGTAATTTACATATCGGGCCAGATTTTTCAGCATTGCTTTCGAGCGAGCGAGAAGAGAATGGAAGAGTAGTGAAGCGAAAGGAATTGGAATATAATTTCAATGGGCAATATCTATTTGCGCTTAGCAAGAAAGTAGAAATATACCCACTCGCTGGAATCAATTGGTCGAACGTAACAAATCACCCTGCTGGGCAAGAAGCTGTAACGGAATTGGTGACCGCCTTAAACTTAGGTGGGGGAGTGGAGATAGAAATAAAAGGTGTTAGATTTTTTTTTGAATCGAAATGGGTTTCGCAATTGAATAAATATGATTTAACAACGGGAATTTTATTTCGATTATGATAGAGTTAGAAGAATTGGTAAAAGTATTTACGCTTTCATTAGGCAGTGTAGTGGAAGGCGTTGCCGCGATTATTATTGCCTACGCCATTGTTAGAGCCTTCGTTTTTTATTTGCGCAGCTCAGTCCCGCATTCAACTATCGACCAGATGGTGATTCGCTTGAGCCTAGGAAAATCATTGGCGTTGGCTCTTGAGTTTTTATTGGCGGCCGATATTTTGCGCACTGCGGTTGCACCCAATTGGGATGATATAGGAAAGCTAGCAGCAATTGCCGCATTAAGGACTTTGTTAAATTATTCTTTGGAACGAGAACTAAAGCATTCAGAAATTAAATCAGCATGAAAAAAATACTTTTTGTAACCCTGCTTTTTACCAACGCAGTGGGTGCCCAAACCGTTCAGCGTGTTGATGCTGTTGGCATTACTGTGTTGGATATGAATCGTGCATTGGATTTCTTTACAAAGGTTCTTCCCTTTGTAAAGATCTCTGAGGTGGAAGTATCAGGATCGGAGTATGAACAGTTAAAAGGATTGTTCGGCATTCGATACAAAAAAGTAAGGCTGCGTTTAGGCTCAGAAGAAATTGAGTTAACGGACTACCTAACATCAGGAGGGCGAGCCATACCAGAAGATGCAAAGAGCAACGATTTATCCTTTCAACACATTGCTATTGTGGTAAGCAACATGGATTCCGCCTACGCGAGATTGAGAAAATTTAATGTGCAGCACGTTTCTACTGGGCCACAGACATTGCCAAAAACTATTCCGGCCGCAGAAGGCATCAAAGCATTTTACTTTCGTGACCCCGCTGGGCATAACTTAGAATTGATTTATTTCCCCGCTGGAAAAGGAAATCCCAAATGGCAGCAGGGTAATGGAAAGATATTTCTCGGCATTGACCACACTGCGATTGGTGTAAGCAAAACCGAAGCGAGCAAAAAGTTTTATGGTGATTTACTGGGGGTGAAATACCAAGGAGAGAGTTTTAATTTTGGTATGGAACAAGAGCACTTGAACAATGTGCAAGGTGCTAGTTTGCACATCTCAGGAAACAAAGCACAAGAAGGAGTTGGCGTGGAATTTTTAGAATACTTGAAACCGAAGAACGGAAGGTCATATCCAAAAGATGAGCGTGCCGATGATTTGGTTCACTGGGAAACAATCATGACTACCACTAACGCAGAAGCACTTTTTCAAAAACTTAAAGTAAGCAAGGTAGCCTTTGTTTCATCGCAAGTAATCACTTTTCCTTCCAACGAATATCTTTATAAAAAAGGATTTTACATTCGTGACCCTGATGGCCATGTGGTGGGGATTTTTGAAAAGAATTAGATTCGCTAGAATGCAAGCGTATTGGTATTCATCCTATAATCCCATTATGAGCAAAGAGTTTTTTGCTAAAATGAATGTGACTAGCATAATCGCAAAGAGCAATAGGGCAACCGTTTTATGTATCCACTCGTCCTTTCTGTTAAGTAAAACAATAAACAGAACAATTGGGAATACCGCAATTTGTAGCAGTTGATCTTGAAGTGCATACCCAAGGATATAATGATTCTCAATGAATGAATGTATTGGCAAAAATAGGACGAAAAGATAAATTTTCTTGTAGTTGGAATAGTAAAATTTCTTTAGATCGATGGACTTTACATTCCACCTAGTTGGAAACATGAGTCGAGCACTTATGTATAAAGTTATCGGATATAAGATTGCAAATAAAAAGTTACTTAGCTTCCAAGTTTTAGTTGCAGCCATTTCATACGCGGCCCACCAGTCTTGAATGTGAATGACGAAGACGATAAGGATAAGTAAAAAATGTGGCCAATAGGTTTTTACTTTTTCCCAACGCTGGACAATAGAAGCTAAGCCAGAAACCAGTCTCGTGATGCCCATGCCAAGGATGATAGAGATCAAAACGGTTACATATTCGAAAGGGGTAATTACCATCATTATTGATTTTATATATGAGTTAGTTGCAACTATGCAATAAAAGCATGTAACGTAACAGCAATAGTCATAAATCTGACAAAGCCATCAATCCATTCACAACCGTTGAGCAACTGTTAAAGACTATTCATTCAATATATTGGTTAACATTTCTGTGTTTCTACTTTTTTCGTCAGCTAACTTACAAATAATCCTACTTAATGGGCATCGGCAACATACCTGACAAACTCATAGTAGTCTTCTCCGTTTCTTTGAATAAAACAACAAAACTATGCGCAAACTATTTATGGTATTTTCAATTTTAACTTTTGTGATCAATCTATTGGCACAAAAGCCCTTACTCAATCTTGATGACAAAGGCGTAGAGATTGAAGGCTACGACCCTGTTGCTTATTTCATCGTTGGCAAACCAACCAAAGGAAACGAGACGATTAAAAGCAGTTACAACAACTCGGTTTACTATTTCTCCTCAGAAGAGAACAAAAAACTATTTGATGCAGACCCGAAAAAATACGAAGTACAATTT
>JBJXEB010000115.1:0-41172 GCA_046155095.1 Cyclobacteriaceae bacterium | reverse complement strand
TGTTCGTGCCCGCACCTGCCGTGATCATGCCACCAGAGATCGACCATACATAATTATTGCCGCTGCCAGCAGTGGTGTATACAACCCCGCTTTGGTTTTCACATGCTGAGTTTGCGCCTGAGATAGTTGGTGTGGGCAGTGGATTGATGGTAACAGGGAATGCAGTGGCGATGGTAGAGCAGCTCGTGGACGAAATGGTCTCCGTCAATTGGACACTCCCAGCACCTGATCCGCCCCAACTTACCGTAATGGTATTGGTAGCCGCGCCTGCAGTGATCGTACCACCGGTAACTGACCACGCATAGGAGCGCCCTGCCGCTGGTGCGGTGGTATAGGTAAACCCAGGTTGATTGGCACAGACCGTGGACGTGCCACCAATAACTGGTGTGGGGTTAGCATTGATCGTAACATTAAATGTTGGTGTGGTGACCGAACAAAGTGTAACAGGTATCGTCTCCATCAACTGCAATGTGCCTGGCCCCGCCCCGTTCCAGGTAACCGTAACACTGTTCGTGCCCGCGCCCGCAGTGATCGTACCCCCAGAGATCGACCATACATAATTATTGCCGCTGCCGGAAGTGGTGTAAACAACCCCGCTTTGGTTTTCACATGCTGAGTTTGCGCCTGAGATAGTTGGTGTGGGCAGTGGATTGATGGTAACAGGAAATGCAGTGGCGATTGTAGAGCAGCTCGTGGACGAAATGGTCTCCGTCAACTGGACACTCCCTGCACCTGATCCGCCCCAACTTACCGTAATGGTATTGGTAGCCGCACCAGCGGTGATCGTACCACCGGTAACTGACCATGAATATGAGCGCCCTGCCGCTGGTGCGGTGGTATAGGTAAACCCAGGTTGATTGGCACAGACCGTGGACGTGCCGCCAATAACCGGTGTCGGGTTAGCATTGATCGTAACATTAAACGTTGGTGTGGCCACCGAACAAAGTGTAACGGGTATTGTCTCCGTCAACTGCAATGTGCCTGGTCCCGCCCCGTTCCAGGTAACCGTAACGCTGTTCGTGCCTGCGCCCGCAGTAATCGTACCACCAGAGATCGACCATACATAATTATTGCCGCTGCCAGCAGTGGTGTAAACAACCCCGCTTTGGTTTTCACATACTGAATTAGTACCAGAAATAGCGGGTGATGGAATTGGATTTACGGTTACATCAGCAGGATTCGTTGCAACAATTCCATTGGCATCGGTAATTGTAACTGTATAAGTAGTTGTGCCCGTTCCGCTAGAAGTAAAAGTGGGATTGGAAACATTTGTAGCGCTAAGTCCAGTGGAAGGACTCCAAGAATAAATGTAACCGCCCGCACCGCCTGAAGCAGTTGGTGCACCACCTAGAGAAGTACTCAATAAATTACATATCACTTTATCCACTCCTGCATCAGCAGTTGGATTTGACCCAATGATACCGGTGAAAACAGACGTTTGTCCAATATTGATAGTTGAGACATTGGCATTAAGTATATTTCCTGCAAGCGCAGTAAATTTTATCCACGGATTGGTTGTTTGATTGAAAACTCCTTTGAGCTGACCAGCAGAAATACTTGCTTCGGTTCCATTGATACTTGCATTCGGATAGGTAGTTGAAACATTAGCTGTGCAGCCAGTTATTCCAGTTGTCACGTTCCAATAGCGATTCAAGAAATTGGTAGCGCTTGCATTGTTTGGATGCTTGGCATCTACCACCGAAACCCCCACATAAGAAGGGAGCCCCCCACCTGACGTAACGTTTACCGTTATAGGCGAATATTCCGTCACCCCTGTGTTCTCTCCAATTGGAAAAATGAAAGCACCCAATGATGAATAGATCTTTCTTACTTCTCCCCCACCTGCGGCAATAATAAATCTTGCAGGTGCACCAGTGGTAGTAGCGGAAGAACCGAGAGTGAGAATCGAAGTACCAACATTTAAATTTCCCCCATTCAATCCAAGTACTCCATTGACAGTAGTAGCTCCAGTCAATACCGCATCACCTGATGACTGATTAATAGTTAGATTTTGATATGTACCAATACCCACTGTCTGAGAAGGGCCATTGTACTCAACAATTCCTGTTGATATGGCAAAGCCGTTTGTTGCACCACCAAATCTAATCGTACCCGTATTTGAAATGACTCCAACTACAGTGAGTGTATTGGTGCCCATATCAAATATGGAAGCATTTGTAAAGGTGCCGCCAATATTAATATTGCCTGTCGCGTTTTTTGTACCTGCGCCTGATGCTGTTACAATGTTATAATTAACGCCAGCAACGGATTGTGAAGAACCTCCATTAAAATTTACTGTTCCACCGTTATTATTAAAAGTACCACCGTTGACAAAGTTGCCAGAGAGGTTAAGAGTTGTAGATGGTGCTGTGAACGTACCCGAATTAATTGAAAGCCCATTGAGGGTAACAGCATTTGCTCCAAAGATTAATGAACCAGCACCTGCCTTTGTTAGATTGAAAGAAGCTGCGGAGATAGTACCACCAATAGTTAAGATTCCTGATGTGGTGGTGACTTGTCTATTAGCACTCAATGTAACAGTTCCAGTTCCTAAATTCAAATCTCTAGTGCCTGTGAAAGTAAGATCTGAATTCCAAGCCTGAGGGTAATTGAGAGTAGTGATCGATCCAGCTGATGTATTGTCAAAAATTCCGCCATTGATCGTAAAAGTGCTCGCAACAGATCCTAGCGCACTAGAATTATTAATGTTTAATGTGCCCAAATTTAATGTAGTTCCTCCTGAAAAAGTATTAATCCCAGAAAGCGTCCATGAGCCAGTTCCGTTTTTAATAACTGAACCAGTTCCAATACCTATTATACTCGCAACACTACCTCCCGTTGTTCCATCCAAAGTCAAATTAAAGGCACCCGTGACCCCTCCACTTAATGCAATTGCACCTGCATTGGCAACAATTGTACTAGGTCCTGCCAATGTTAAAAGCCCACTATAAGTGGCTGCCAACCCAGAAGTATTGTTTAAAGTTCCTCCACTTAAAATGCCTGTGCCGTTCAATGAAAGTGGTTCAGCCGTTCCGAGGGTAAATCCATTGAGGTCAAGCTCTGCGCCCGAAGAAACCACCGTACCACCTGCCGTTGTTCCTAAAGGTGTATTGGTAGCTCCGCCATTAGCCCCTAACCTTATCCGCCCCACACTGATTGTAGTTACTCCAGTATAAGTATTAGAACCACTCGGAATGTAAGAACCAGTGCCTGCTTTAATGATACCTCCCCCTCCACTGATCACAGATGAAATAGATAGGTCAGGTGCTGCCGCACCATCTGGAATTGTAAAAGTTCTATTAACAGCCCCTAAGCTCATGGGAGCACCAATGGTAGCTGTTGTTGCAGATATGTTGGTAGAAATATTCCCATTCAGTGAAATCGTTCCCGTACCAGTAATCAAGGTACCTGTCATATTTATAGATCCAACCGAGGTAATGTTATTTGTGCCCAAAGCAAATACACCGCTATTAACTGTCAACGCATTCGTAATAGTAATGCTCGAACCAAGTGATACGGTTTCGTTTCCGCCACCTCCCACATTCGATATGGTAAGACTTGCAACAGTTGTAGGAAGTCCACTCCCGACTGCTTGATTGGCATTTCCGATATAATGGTAATTCGCTCCGGTAGAATAGGTGCGTGTACTTGTTACTTGAATACTGCCTGTGGCTCCTGAGGATGTGATACCTGAGGTTGAACCTATTCGAAGAGTTCCCGCAGAACTTACCGTGAACTGACTAGCAGTACCGTTCCCTGTAATCAAACCACCAACAGGTATGGTTAAGTCACCATCAACCTGAAATAATCTATTTATTGTATTGGAATCAACAAACGCTGTACCAGCAACAGTTCCTGTAGCTGAAGATGATATAAGAAACTGGTTAAATCTATTGCCTGCATTTCCTAGTCGGAAGGTCTTACCAGAAACTACAGAAAAACTAGATGTTATGGTTATAGATTCACTGTTTGAAGCAGATTCAAAAATAACGTCACCACTAACTGTCAGGCTATTCAGCGATATAGTTGGGATATTGGTGATGGAGGCTGACTGATCAAAACTAATAACCACAGCCCCACCTGCAGATGGAGAAAGCCCACCAACCCAGTTGGCACCATTTTGCCAATCGCCACCACTTGTCCCTATCCAGGTTTGGCCGAAAACATTAGTATTGAGACCTGCTAAAAGAAATAAAGAAAGGACTGATAGCTTCAAGAAATAGAAATTTCTTTTACTTATAAAAACGGACTTGTTGCCACCAGCTATAAAGTTCTCACCCATTGATTTCAAAGGTTATTTGAAACACTTCAGTAGAGAATAAAGACATTTTAGAAAGTTCAGGCATACAGGTAGACCAATCTCAAAAGTTCAATTCAATTTTAATTACAAAAGTAACCCTTTCCAATCAAAAATGTATTTTTAAGGAGCTAGACGGCCTTCTTTGTTCAATTTCATAAATACAATTTTCTTTTGGCCATCCACCACACCACCCAGAGTAAAGGAACCAATCAATACGATGTGGCCATCGGGGAGTTCTACAACTGGGCCAGCGAAGTCGTTTCCAATACCACCCAAGGTGTTAGAGTAAATGAGATTCCCGTCAACATTAAGTTTTGCTAGATATATATCTGTACCCGTTCCGCTCAAGTTAACTTTTTCAGATACGATAAAATAAGAATTTAATTGTGACGAGAAGTTATAAGCCGATTTCACATCTCCCTTTCCTAAGTTAACACTCAATGGCTTCTTAAACTGAACATTAGTTGTGGAGAAATTATCGCGGGTATTGATTTGCTTGATTAGCTTAACAAAATAAACATCGCCATCAGTAGCAGCCTGAAAAGTTCCGGATAAAGAGTATCCTTCTCCTGATTGAGACGGAACAATTGCAATAGAGGTCAGTTTTTCATCAATCAAAGGCTCTCCAAATTGGACTATCCCACCGGGTATGGCATTATCGTCTAATCCATAAACGCAATAATTAAAATCAACTATGTCGAGCTGTCCAGGCCTAAGGCCGTTATTAAGATTGGTAAAGCCAAAACCGTAATAGCCCGAATTATTTTTGATTATTTTGATTGTTTTACTCTCGCCAAATCCTTTTGGCGTAAAAGCAAATTCGTTTTTCCAACCTGTAAGATCATTGACCCATGATAAATCTTTGGAAAAACGCATGTGCATAAAAATAGATTTGTCAACTTGTTGCTGAGGAACTTGCCCTGTGCCTCCAGCCACAATAAATCCAGTATTGATAATAGCAATTGAACTTGCATCTTCGTCTGTTGGCTTGCCCGCAGGATTATTGTCAGCAGCATCGGTAAGCCCCTGCTTCACACTATCCATCTTGCTTCCATCCTGACCTAGCTTAATCAGCATGACATCGCGTTCTCGAATGGCCGGATCATTGGACGTGTTATTTGCAGAGTTGGCAAGCACTATCAAATTTCCATCTGGTAATAACTCAATATCTTTTGCTTCCTCGTCATATTTTCCACCGAATGTTTTCTCCCAAACAATATTGCCTTTGGCATCTGCTTTGGCCACGTACACTTGCTGATCAGATGAAGCAGTGGCTCTGGAATTTCCCAATAAAACAAAAGTACCATCTGTGTTCACCACAAAATCAATCCCTTCTTGATTGCCTGCATTGCCAAAATATTTCAAGAAGTAATTTTCATCTGGGGGAGTGAAACTATTTCTGGTTTCACAGGAGAACAGTATACTGGTGAATATGATAGCGATATGTTTTGCAACCCTCCTCATTTCTTCTTCGCTTTGGCCTTAAACAGATTCCTAAAAAAACCTTTAGGGTTGATCTTCTTTATTTTTCTAGGATCATAAAGTGGGGCGATGTATCCAACCGAAATGGATAAGTTATCCAAACGGAAAAAATCGCTCACGTATTGATTGGTTGTAATGGCGGTGGACAAAGTGCCATCTGGATTGTAATAATTCTTTTCGGGAATGGCTAGGCTATTAAGCCCAAACATATAGCGGGCATCTGCATACACAAAATTCTTCCCGATCTTATATTTTACGCCTCCTCCAATTATAAAAGATCTATTTAACGATCTCCTCTGGTAAGACAAATCTATATCTGGGCCTTCAGCAATTTTTGTTGAGGTGCTCAATGCTGAAACCGTATTATCATCATATGCCGCGGTGACACTACTAGACAAAAGTAAGTTGAGCGCACCACCCGCATACGCAAAGGGCCTCCATCTACCTGAATCATAGGAATACTTTACATAAAAAGGAATGTCTACCCAATTACTCTTATCTATTACAGTCGAGTTATCGTCTTTCGCAATATTTTTGACATCGGTTGTAAATGACTTAGTGGAAAAATTACCTTCCAAGCACAAACTCCAATTATCGTTGATGTTAAAATCCACCCCACCCCCTATTTGAAACCCCGTTCGTAGAGTTTGGGAAATAGGCACAGCAGAAGAGTACGTGGAAACTTCGAAGATAGATCGAGGAAAAGAAACATTGGCACCAATGCGAGCGTGTGGTGTAAACCGTGGTCTTGAGGTGAATTTCCTACTCAAATAAACAAGATCAATGGGATCCGTTTTTACATTTGGTTTAAACTCAGGGTTTATTCGAAGTAATTTCAAATAGCTGTCCTCCGCTGCAATAGGGTCATCTAAAATTAGGTAAGCTTGAGCTAGTAAATAGTAGGCACGAAATCGTTGCTCATTAGTAAATCCTCCTTCTAAACAGCCTTTTAGTAAAGCAGGTAAACCGTAAAACCTTCCAGCATCAAATTCGGCAGATGCTTGATTCAACGTTTGTTCACAACTTGTAACATCTCCTTGCGAAAAAACAGGGGAGATAGAACATCCAAAAACTAATAAGAAAACGAAAAGCCTAACCGTGCTCATACTCATCTAAAAGTCTTTTATGAGTAAGCTCCTACAAGTAGATTCATAACCAATATCACTGCCCACGTAAATCCTCCACTCCTCTTTGGTCATGTTGCGGCTGAGCTTGGGGCAAACTTGCTCTGCCAGCACTTTCGTATCAGTAGGCCATACGCGCACTTCCCCATCGTTGCAAGATCCAATCAGGTAGTTTGATCCTTTGGCAAATGCAATGTGCCATACATTCCCATTGTTGTTATCCATTTCAATAGGCAAATCTTCTTCGTGATCGACCACCCACATTTGTATTTTTCTATCCAAGCCAGCACTAGCCAATAATTCTCCATCGGGGCTAAATTCTAAATCTGCAATACCTGCTTTATGACCCGACAATTCTTTCACTTTGTTAGTATTCAGGTCTAAGATTTTTACTGTGCCTTTCTTTTCATTCACCACTTCCACACCATAAGCCAGTACCATTGGCTGGGCAGGATTAAATGCCACTGATAGAATTCTATTTGGAGCCTCGCTAGCAATTTCTTTGTAGGTGAAGTCGTTTGTATTTACTAAAATCAATTTGCCAGCAGTAGATGCTCCCGCTAACCATTCTCCATTGGGGCTAATATCAATTGATTTTAAATCATACGGTAATGTAAGTACATTCCTACTTTCACCAGTAACTTGATTGGTCAATCGCAGGGTGCGATCTGTGGAGGCGGAGATAAATCCAGCATTACTTTTCAAGAATTTAATATCGCTGATAGAACCACGATGACCTTTTACACGTAAGGGGTTTTTATCAGGCGTTTCCAAATTAAATATCTCTAGGTAGCTAGAGTCGCTACCGTTGACCAAGTACTTCTCGTCTCTGCTCAAGGCAAGCACACGGTTCGAGTGGCCTTTGTTTTCATAAATGGAATTTTCGGCTTTTAAATTGGTGTAGCTGCCTTGCACGATTTTTCCATCATTTCCAGTCGTGAAGAATTTGTCGGAATTTTGGGATACAACAAGGGCAAACATTTTGTTCTTCAATCCGCCAGGTACTTTTACTGCATTGTAATTGTAGCCCGATAATTTTGCCAATGAATAATATAAGCCCCTGAAAACATAGGGGTCATATTTCTTGCCACCGTATTTTGTGTGAAACAAGTAGCCTTGCATAGCAGTGAGGCCAGCCAATTCTTTGTCATCTATGTTTTCCGATTTTGCTTCGAGGGATTGAGCAACGGTTAAGAAGTAAAGGCCATTATATTTTTCAAGGTTTTGTGTTGCCTCAACTGTCTTTTGTATGGCAATAACTTTTGCCTCTTTTTCCTTTTCACCTGATGCCAAAGCCAATTGCTCCTGTCTCCTAGCTTCGTCTGCTTTTGCTAGTGCATAGTCCTTAGCCAATCTAGTTTCAGCGAGTGCTGCCTCAAGCTTTTTATAGCTTTCTTGTAGTTTTTCTTCTTTCTCTAAAACCTTTCTAGTCTGTTCTTCTGCTCGCAGTTTTTCCGTGACCGCTTCTGCGCGAGCCGCATCTGCTTTTTTCGTTTCGGCCTGTGCATATTCCTTATCTTTATTCGCCTGTATCTTATTAATCAACCCATAAAAGAACAATCCAATAGAAAATAGCAACGCAATACCCAAAATGATATTCGTCACCTTTGCTCTGCGCAATCTTGTGCGCTGAAGCATTTCTTGGTTTTTCAATTCCGCTTCAAAAGTGATGCGGCTGGTATCCAAAAATACAATGGCACGCTCAAATGCTACATCATAGCGTTGTGCCCACGTGCGGGTAGGGTTTTGTTTTTTCTGCCAGTTAAGTGCCAGTTGAAGATCGGGTGGACGCCACAAGCTAGTCTTACCAATCTGGTACATAGCAGAAGCATCTGACACGCGCTTGTACATACGTGCCGACTCAAATTCTTCATCTACCCAAGTTGAGAGCCTCGTCCAAATACGCATCAAACTTTCGTGGGAAAGCTCAATGACCGATTCTGAATGTAGTGGCACTTGATAGCCCGGCATCAAAAAAGAGCGGCCTGATTGGCGGAATTTTTCCACCACATGTATTACTTGGCTATCTGGTACTTCGGCTAGCTCGGCAATCAATTTTACTTTTGCAGGTCTGCGTGTGCCTAGGTTCTCTTGGCTCTTCTCAGTAATTGATTTGAATAATACTTCAGCAATCTCCTTCTCCTGAGAATTCAATTCATCATACGCCTCGTTCGCATGAAGAGATAGGGCTTGAGAAATCTGTCCAATGGAATTGTAATGTCTCAAGTCCATCGGCTCGCCCGGCTCACGATTGGCCACCCAGTAATCCCAGGTGCGCATGAGAGCATGTTGCAGAATAGGAAGTTGATCTTGATTATCGCCTATGTCACTCAAAAGTCTTTTAACCAACCGCTGAGTGATCCTTCCTCCGCCAACTGCCACGGGGCCTTCAATGATCAATCGCTTTTGATCGCGCGTCATTTGTGGCACCAAGTAGTTACTTTTATTTACCAACTGCGTCAATCCAGCAAACGGGGCACAATCGCCCATGAAATCAGCTCGCATGTTCAATGCCATATAAGCAGGTACTTGCGTTTGATTGATGGCGCTAAGGATCAAGTTTACATACTCGATCGCTTCATTTTCAGCATTATCTATTTTTGAATCTTTATATCTAAATAACTCTTCAAATTGATCGACTAGGAAAAAAACATTCTCTTGCAATTGCGTTTGAATGTACTTGGTAATTTCTATCAATCCATTAGGGCCACTTCGCAAAACAGAACCAATCACAGCTTTTTGAATAGCCTTATCTGCCTCTTCAAATCTTCCATCAGATGATAGAAGATCAACGATTGCATTCGTTAAGTTTTCGATTGGTGAAGTACCTGGTCTTGTAATAACAACCTTCCAGTAAGGCCCTGTTTGGGTCATAAACCCTCCATACAACATAGGGATCAGACCGCAATACATTAAGCTGGACTTACCGCTGCCGGAATAGCCCATTACAGTTACTGCCCTATTTTGTGAAAGCTTAAGTAGGATGTCGTCTATATGTCCTTCACGGCCAAAGAAGAGATGGCACTCATCCAGCGAAAAGGGGCGTAACCCAGGGAACGGATTAAACGTCACCTTGTCACCCATCAAAGATGAGTTATGTTCTGAATCTTCCAGCTCGCCAACTTGGACAGAATAGTTTAACATTGAATCAAATGTACTTCCGCTTCGGGGAAATAAGGGTTTAAAAGTCGAAAAAACAGTTAAAAAAATAGTCTTGCAACTACCTATAGCTTAAAAAGTGTGAAAATTTAAGCCAAAATCAGATAAATTCCAAAACTTTGTCAGCCAGTCTTACATTATCGGCCAGCAATTCATAGAACTGATCCTTGTTTATCTTCAATAAAATGGTCGATTCTTTTGTTATCAATAGGTTGGAATTGGCAAATCCAACGGGAGCAATTACCTCACCCACAAACTGGCCTGCGCTATAGTCCATCATATATCTGCTCTTCTCATAATATTGCACCGATCCTCTGTAAACCAAAAAGAAATCATTGTTCACCTTCTCGTCAATGGAAATAAATTCATCTGGTGCTAACCGAACTTCCCTTGATATATCAGCTAAAAACGACAATGCCACACCGGGGATGCCCGAAAAAATAGGCAGGGACTTAAAGAATACTATTTTCTCGAAAAGCCTCAGTTTTGTTTGCGCGTGATTGGGTATAACAGCTCTGTCTAGCCAACGCTTTACATCCTCATCCAATCGTTTTGAATTTGATTCATATACCAATGGATCGATTTGATACAAAGCCCATCCTGCCTTCTCTCGAATCAGTCGATCTGGATTGAATAATTGCGCAATCAGATCAAGTTGAAAGTCAGCGACTTTTTGAGCACCAATTTGTGCCAGCGCACAAGCTTTTGTCCATCGGTTGGATTGTGTAAAATCTCGATTAATCAAAAACTTGAGTGCAAGTTTGCTATCCAATCTTATTCGAGGATAGAAGACTTCCAAGCGATTGATCTTCTCCTTGTTGGTTAGGTCATCCAACACAGGTATGATTTTTATTTTTAATTGTTCGGATAAGAACACATCCAATAACTCTACCGCATAAGAGGTACCTTCTGATGTACCGCTCTCGATATTCTCTTTCACCAATTGAATAGATCGCGTATCATACAGCATGGCCAACAACATATACACGTGCTCAATGTCGTTGCGATCTTCTTCCTCTAGCGCCACCAGCACTCTACTTTGATATCCCTCCCCACCAATTTCTTCCATGGCGTTTAAGTTCCATGCGATATCAGCAATATCATTTTCAATGGCATATTTAATGCGTGTTATCTGAGAAATACCTGCCTTGAATCCACATTCCCCGAGGGCAAGCAATACTTGAGACACTACCACTTTATCAGGGTAATCAATCTTTCCCCACAGCAAATCCTTTGCTCGCTGCCCACCTATCCTACCAATAACCTGTACAATACGTAAAATGGTTTGGGTACTTTGGCCTGATCGATAAAAAGCATTCTCTAAATGATTGAGGGCTTTACCTCCAATCAATACCAATGCACTCATAGCTTGGTTGCTATAAATGGGATTGGGGAGATTATTGATCAAGGCAAAAATAATTTCCTGGTTATTGATTTTGATAGACGTAGAGATGGCCGTTTTGCGAACTTTTGGCTCGGAGTCGGATAGAAGTTCAATTAGAAAAGAGGCGTTCTCTTCGGATGAAGAATGCAATAGTAACTCTGCAGCATATTGACGATCATTTGCTTCTGGCGACCGTGATAACTTTTGAATCCGTTGCTTAGTAATATCTCCTCCATTTCCGAGAATCGCTTCCAAGTCTGCTTTGTTCAGCAATTTTTTTCCGCCCATATCCTGCACTCCCCTATCTGCGCGAATCACGTATTGATCAGAAACTGAAAGTCCCTTTAACTCATTCATCCTTCGCTGCGCGTAATCGCGCGCTTCTTCATGCTCGTTCTTCATCAAACTATTTACCCAATTGCTTATTTGAGCGGGATCCAGCTTTTCCAATAAACGAAAAGAAAATACGGCCTTTGAAGTATGCCGGTCAATCAATTGCTGCTCCAATCGAGCCGATACTTGCTTGAAACCCATATCAAGTTTGTCTTGTTGAAACTCTGTATTCTCCAACTTAGACCTGATCTTGTTTTTGTATCCCCCATAAAGACGTTGAACCACCAATATATAAATTGCACATAATCCAATCATGATTACTGGTATCCATAAAATCTTAAAGAATGGAGCCATCGAAAGCAGGAAAATAAAAATACCAGCCACCAATCTACCAGACTCGCTCACTACGCCCTCCACCTTAGTTTGGATACCAAAACGAGTCCTACTATCTAAGGGCACAAACATGAGTTTGTATACTGGATTTTCGAGGGAATCTCTTAATGCGCTATTGAACAATCTGGTGAGGGCAACAAATAAAAAGAAATAGATAAATGTATCAGGGCGCACTGCTAACTCGAATCCAAATAGTAGGGCGGCTAAAAAGGAAGACAACGCCAAAAAACCAGTTACAATAGGCAGAATAAATAGTGAAACGCGCAAGCCATAGGTGCCAATGATCTTGTCATTTCCAA
The DNA here is from genome assembly GCA_046155095.1 of Cyclobacteriaceae bacterium. Taxonomy (GTDB): domain Bacteria; phylum Bacteroidota; class Bacteroidia; order Cytophagales; family Cyclobacteriaceae; genus ELB16-189. The sequence goes on along the minus strand of JBJXEB010000115.1, from coordinate 28,698 downwards.
AAGTCTGCATGGCCAAACTGAGCAGGTAAATAGCTCCATTGAAATACGCCAAGAAGTTTGTTAAGTCGCGTTGGTTAGGATATTGCTCATTCAACAAGTTTTGAAATATAAACTGATTGAAATTGAAAGTTACTACGGAGGTGATCAAGAATAGACTCAATAGTACAACATACTTATCTTTGAAAATCTGTGAGAACTTGGTCTCCTTCCTCACAGAATTTTCCACCCTCGATTCGTATTTGGCCATGCCAAATTGAAAAGTAATAATGCCCAAGCAAATGATTGCCCCCACAATACTCACATCGCAAACAATCAAATAGTCAGAAGTATCAGGGAAAAAGCTGGCACTAATAGGTATGAGGAAGTTGGCTAGAATAATAGCCACCAATTGCCCAGTATCTATCCAACCAATAATTCGCTTCGATTGCTTAAAGTCGAAGAGGCGTGCAAACATTCCCCAATAGCACAGCAAAAGCAAAGCGGTCATTGGCCCCGCTAAGCAATACATTAATAAAAGAATCTGATCAGTCAACTGATCATTTCCATAATGATAGAAGTAGTTGAGAGCTAAAGTGCTTATGAATACCAACATCATGCTGAACAATGCCAGCACCACAAATCGTACTCGGTTTTGAAAAAACGAAAAGACCAGCGTAGTAGCAATACCCAATCCGCCCGAGATCAAGAATGCTTTGTTTAAGCTGGCACTCAGCTTATTCAAAAAAAGCGACTCGGCTGTTACTTGATAGGTGGCAACAAATATCCCAATGAAAAAACCCATAGCCAGCATCATGAGAACCTTGAGCTGCTCTTCGGGTTTTACGTTAAATAATCGGAGTGCACTTACTTTCACAATTCTAAAATTACTACTAAAAGTCAAAAATAAAAGAGCCGAAGGCGAAAAATCACCTTCGGCTCGTCCTAATTTAAGTTCTTATTACTTCTTAACTGCTACCGAATCCTTCTTGGCAGTGGCATCTTTTTGCTTTAGTTGATACGCTTCGTTTAAGCCCTTGATCACTTCTTTAGTAATGTCAATGCCAGCACTTCCATAAAGCAAATCACTTGTAGGGTCATATTTCAACACAGCCTCTAATCCCTTATCAGCACCAAATTTTTTCAAATATGTGGTGATATTGCCGTACAACTCTGTGTTTACTTTGCCTTGTTCATTGGCTAAGTCTTGCTCTATACTTTGTTGGTACATACGAAAATTCTGCTGCTTTTTGCCTAAATCTTCTTCCACCGCTTTGGCTTGACCAATGGTCATCGTACTTACGTTTCGTTGATAGGCACCAATCTCATTTTGCAAAGCTTGAGCACGGTTTTGAAGGTCTTGATCCAGCTTCTTGCCTTTGGCTTCAAAGCGGACTTTTACTTCTTTGTAATAGTCATAATACTTCAACACAGTGTCAGAGTTGATGTAGGCTAGTTTCAAAGTACCTGCTGCTACTTCTATTCCCCCAGCTTGGGTGGTCTTTGGCGAAGATGCAAAGTGTAGATAGTAAAGAATCGCTACAGCAACTAGTGAAATACCGCTTAGCGCGAGGGGGGCATTTTTCATTGATGGTAAAAGGTTTTGGTTTTTAGGCTGCAAATATAGACAGAAAGGTTGCAGGTGCAAGTTGATTGTTCATGGGCAGCCACCACTTACCAACTACCAGTTACCTTTTACTCATTAACCCAAAGCCCCAATGCCCAAGCCCTAATTTACGCCTCTTCCCCCTCTGCCTCAAAGGTATAAAGCGTATCATCTAGTTGAAGCTTGTCTTCGTTGTAGTCCATTACGAATTTCTCTATCACTTGCGGGGTGATCTTTTCTACATGTAGCCCAACATCTAAACTGATCCCAAATTCAGCGTGCTCATCGATATCCACGTGCTCTTGTACTTTTACTGCCTCATCTTCTTGCAATTCTAAAATCACCTCGGCCATATAGAGGCCAATCTCCTCCTCTTCACTATCAAGTTCTTTGAGGTCACCATTCTCGTCTTCTTCGTACGTTATTTTTTTGTAATCGGGAAAATGCTGGGCAGCGCGATGTTCTGCTATCTCGTACATCTCACTTTCATGCTCCAACCGCAGGGTATAAAGCGCGGTATCGTAGATCACCTCTTCCCCCTTGTGTGTGCCAATAAAATAAAAGTGGAAATATTCGTCTGAATTGCCCTCTTCTTCCACGGGCCAAAAGGGTTTTCCTCCTGATTTCATCTTTGATCGGTAGTCGGCAATAGTAGCCGAATCAAATCCAGGGTTTAAATTCGGTTTCATTGGGATTTTAAATTAAGCAATTTTTCTAAGAAACAAAATATCACCTTACAAATTATTTGTTTCGTGCCAGATTATAACACCTTTCAAAATTCACAAGGCTTAAAAATAATGAAATGAATAGATTGCAACCATCTTAACGTGTATTTTAAATCGCGCTGGAAACAATTTGATAACACCCTATTCAAACTTGATTAGGCATCCACAAGAAATGCTTATATTTGAAAAATAAACTTCAACTTACATTCCTGTGGATTATAACCCTTACTCACCGCTGTGGAACAAATACCGCCCGATGATCATCAAACTGATGTCGGCTGCCGCACAAGAACCGCAACAATATAAGCTGTATGGTCACGAGTTTAAGGCGATGGGCCATAAGGTTAAGTCAGGCTACAGTTTTATTTTGGAGGCTGCAAAAGGCAAAGCTGTAAACAATATCAAAGGATCCATTGTGGCGCATGATCTGCTCCAAATATTGCAGCAATCAACCAAAGCCATGCAATTGATGCAGGAAGCTACTTATGAACTTAGCTTGGACAAAAACTTTGTCTTTAAGGTAAGTCGTAAAGCACAACCAGTCGAAATTATTGCTGAGGTGAAATAGTTGATCTTGCCATCCAAAAAAAACTACTAACTTAGCCAAGATACGACTTTAGCAGCCTGCTCCTACCATTCTGGCGAAGTTTTACGGTTGCTTTCTCTTTTATTTGACGAACTCTTTCTGGCGTAAGGCTAAAAGTTTGGCCGATCTCCTCTAAAGTAAGTGCTTGTTGACCATTAAGGCCGAAGTAAAGTTCTATTACATTTGATTCTCGCTCTGATAAAGTAGAGAGTGCGCGCTTCACTTCCTTTTGTAACGAACCATTCATCAGCCCTTGGTCGGGTGTCTCTTCTCCATCGTTAGCAAGAACATCCAGCAAACTGTTGTCTTCTCCTGTAACGAACGGGGCATTCATTGAAACTTGTCTGCCAGAGATGCGTTGGTTTATTTCTATCTCCTCAATATTGATGTCCAATTTGGAGGACAGTTCTTCGTGCGTTGGCTCACGCTGAAATTTTTGTTCTAATTCTGAGAAAGCCCTTGATATTTTATTGAGCGAAGCAACTCTATTCAATGGAAGCCTTACAATGCGAGATTGCTCTGCCAATGCTTGCATGATCGACTGGCGAATCCACCAAACTGCATACGAAATAAATTTGAATCCACGCGTTTCATCGAAGCGTCCTGCCGCTTTGATCAAACCCACATTTCCTTCGTTGATTAAATCACCGAGCGACATACCATTGTTTTGATATTGTTTGGCCACAGAAACAACAAAGCGAAGATTCGCTTTCGCTAATTTCTCCAATGCCATTTGGTCTCCCTCGTGAATGCGTTTAGCTAGCTCCACTTCTTGCTCTGCTGTAAGTAAGTCTACTTTAGCTATTTCGGTTAAGTATTTATCCAACGATTGATTCTCACGGTTGGTAATTTGCTTAACTATTTTTAATTGTCTCATTGTTTCCGTTAATCATTCCTAGTTTGCCTGGGTGCTTATGCCCTTTTCGTTACTAGGATTTTTCTATAAATAATAATTGGGATATTGTATGTTAGAGATTGGACACTCGCCTATTTCGCTTCCTCTAAACTTTTAAAGGCCAACGGTATTAGGGCAAGGTCTACGCTTAGGCGATACCCATCCTACGCAAATAAAGCAGATGTGATATAAATGCTTTTGACATAGAAGTATATTCGTTGTAAGTGATATTAAACTCCCTACAGGTTTCTCTCACTAGCTTACTGATTTGAGGATAATGCACATGACTGACCCGTGGAAACAAATGATGCTCCACTTGAAAATTCAAACCTCCTAATAGCCAGAATAGAAAACCACTGCTTGTTGCAAAATTTGAAGTGGTACTGATTTGGTGAACGGCCCACTCCTTCTCTATCTCTTTCTGTTCTGGAAACTCTGTGATCTCCACTACGTGTGCAAGTTGGAATACGATACTAATGAATAAACCCGTAACAAAAGTTACAATAAAGAAACCTGCAATGGCTTTTATCCAGCCAAGCATGAAAATCGGTAGGGCTAAATAGATAACAACGTAAGAAACTTTTGTCAACCAAAATATGAATTGCTCACGCGCAGAAAGCGATTTGGCTTCCATGTGTGGTGCTACTTTGCGCGTAAAGTATTTTACAAAATCATCATGGAACACCCACGCCACATACGATATGCCGTACAACACGAACCAATAGATGTGCTGGTAGCGATGCATTTTGTGCAAAGGCTGATTAGGGTGCAGACGCATGAACGGCTCTACGTTAATATCGGCATCCACTCCTTCTATGTTTGTAAAAGTGTGATGATTAATGTTATGTTTTATCTTCCAATAGTAGGTATTGCCGCCCAAAGCATTTAAAAAATAGGCGGCAACGCTATTCACCCAACCATGTTTAGAGAAGCTACTATGGCCACCTTCATGCATGATATTAAAACCAAGCACTGCTAAATTAAATCCTAGCAGAATCGCACCAAGGATTGAAACTACTAATGGCAAATGAAGAAACACCAAAGAGACGTAGAGAGCAATTGCAGACAATACTTGAATGCTGCTCTTAATATACAATTTGCGGTTGCCAGATTGCTCGATTTTGTTGTCGGAGAAATAGCGGTCTACCTTAGCTTTTAAGGCGATGAAAAATGAATTTTTGGTTCTATCAAAAGTTGCTTTTTGCATACTTAGTTTTTTTATATCAACAGATAAGATGTTCTATTAGTTTAGTCTTTGCGCCTAATGAGCCAATTCAACGCGCAATCGCACTTTTAATTTCTTTTTAAGTGCTAATTTTAACAATCCAATAAGATTTGATTGGCTTATAAAACACAAAACTTTAAAAGGATTTTTAGTAAAAACGATCAGAGGTAAAAAGAAACGAAGCGCCTCTTGTTACAAAATCAGAATGATTTCCACTAAAAACGTTGTAAGGTACAGTAAATCACTGCTATAACCTAATACAATTCTTCAGGATTCAGCATGAACCACAACCCTTTCAACATTCATTATATTGTGTGCGAGTAACATCTTTGCATCTGATCAACCCAATGAAATACTGCCTTTTATCCTTTATTGGAACAGTGTTCTATTCCTGCCAGCCAAAAAAACAAAAGGAAGCGAACGTTGAAAACACCAATCAAACAGTAAAGTCTGTGTTGGAATCAATTTATAATCCCGTTGGAAACGATGATACGTTTGACCACAGTCCTAAAGTTTCTGAACATTCGTTTATCTCTCGCCTTATTTTTAACAGTAACGGGTTGCTCTCAGGTGAAAGTAAATTTGATTCAAAGGGAAATTTAGTATTGAAAGCCGTTTTCAAATACGATGACAAGGGCAATGCTATCCAACTCGATTTTTACAAGCCCAATGGTTCGCTATCAACTAAGATAACAAACACGTTCGACTCTTCTAATAAACTAATCGAACGAATTGAAACGACTGCAGAGCAAAAAGTAATCGGCAAACGAATAGCAAAGCTTGATAGCAATGGGAATAGAATTATTACAACATTCAATTTATCGAGAGGAAAATCTGTCAAAATGCTGGAGTGTGCTTTTGATAAGACGAACTTTAACGTATTGAATAACTACTTTACCAATGAGGCTTTGGAAAGCAAAGACATTTATACGTATGACCTTAGTGGTAATAAAATTCGTTCGAGTTACTCAATCGTCTCAGCAGGTTCCATCCAAAATATAGAAAGCACTATTGATACCTGTTTTATTGATAGTGAGGTAGACCAAAATGAAGATGCCTTAAAAAGTAGCGAGATGCATGACTACGATGCCGAAGGGAACAGAATTGAAACCGTTCAATACTTTCCCCTGATGAATAGGAGAATTACCACTCAATACAAATACGATAAAGACAGAGTTGAAATTGCTACGTTGACAAATAGCCTAATGGTTTCTTCAAAAAAAGTATTAAAGTACGATGGCAAAGGCAATTTGGTTGAATTATTCTATTACGGAATTGGTGGGCGACTCAAAGAACATCAAAGGCATTTGTATGAATACGATCAAGTAGGCAATTGGATAAAACACAAAACGATCATCAATAATAAATCGGATGCTGTTGCCATTCGGCAAATTGAATATTTTTAGTAGTGCACAGAAATTATTTATAAGCTAAGTAGACGGTCTCGCCTAAAATCCATGCACGATCAGAAACTGTGATGAAATTATTCTTCACCATTGACAATTCAACTTGGTAATAAGAGCCATTAAACTTAGAACCCAATACCTTGCAAGCGAGGGAGTTCTTCTTCTTGTGCCTATTTATTTTAAAGTCCTCTGGCCTAAAATATTTCCGATCGCTTTTAATTTTTAATGTCTTGCGTAGAGATGGAATTAGTTGATTGAACTTTCCGAACAATCCTGCTACATAGGCATTGTTCGGTTCTTGATAAATTTTTTCAGGTGTTCCCTGCTGAACTATTTTCCCGTCCTTCATGATTAAAATCTGATCTGCCCAAGGCAATGTATCATCAGGATCGTGTGATACTAAGATACAAGTGATCTTTAATTTTTCTCCAACAGCTTGGATCACTGATTTCAAAATACTTTTTAAAACCATGTCTAAGTTTGAGAATGGTTCATCGAGCAACAATAGTTTAGGTTTGCCAATGAGTAAACGGCAAAGAGCAATGCGTTGCCTCTCCCCTCCTGATAACTCATTTGTTTTTCTTTTTAACAGGTGATTGATCTGACAAACCTTGAATAATTTTTCTTCTTCGCTTGTGGTGAGATGATTGGCGTAAGCTAAGACTTGCTCTACGCGAAGGAATTTTGGCAACTCAAAATATTGGGGCAAGTAAGCAATGGACGGATGGCCAGCTACTAATTTTTCTTCAGGGCCTTGTACTTTTGCATTTTCAAATAGTACTTCTCCGCTATCGGATTGCTCTAATCCTGCAATGATTTTCAGCAATGTACTTTTGCCCGAACCAGTCTCGCCTGCAATGGCAATTTTTTGAAAGGACTCTTGTACAAGATTAATATTCTTTAGTACGAAGCGTTCTTCTCGCAGCTTGTTGACCCCTTTTACAATCAGTAAACCCATCGTTCAGTTATGAGCCGTCAATTTGCAAAAAGGAATTGATATGGCATAGACGAGTTGCCACGACCTTCAGGCCTTGGAGATAAATGATTGGGAATCTAATGCAGGGCTTTAGCCCTTTCAGAGGCAAGAAGAGAATGATAAATTTTATTCACCAATTTTATTTGTTGCACTCACTTCGGCAAGGGATAGAAGTGGAAAGCCCACAGCGAGGAACGAGCGAGGACTTGTAACGGATAGCCCGGTGGCCACCTCGCCCCGAGTGGCCATGACGCCTAAGTCTCAAGTCCCAAGCCCTAATGCCTAATTACATCCTCGAATCCAAACTAACTCCCGCCAACGCCTCTTGTTTATTAAACGGTTGATTGTACAATCGCTTGCCTGTGGCTTTGAAGAGTGCGTTCGCAATCGCTCCACCAGTTGGTGGTAGGGCTGGTTCGCCAAGTCCTGTTGGGTCAATGCCGTTGTTGATGAAGTGAACATCAATCTCCGGTACTTCTTTCAAACGGATCAATCGATAATTATTAAAATTCACTTGCTCGGCTACACCACTCTTGAAGGTGAGGCTGCCAAAAAAAGCGTGACCCATTCCATCTACAATGCCACCGCGAACTTGCTGGTGTGCGCCACTAAGATTGATGACGATGCCGCAGTCTGCAACCGCGTGAATTTTTTTGATCACGGGCTTTCCGTTTTTTACTTCTACTTCGGCCACTTGCGCCACGTACGAGCGATGCGAGAAATAAACGCTGAAGCCTTGTGCTAGGTTTTTATTTTTGCCCCAACCTGATTTCTCGGCTGCCATTTCAATAACAGTTCTCATTCTATCAATATCATATTTAATCGCACCGACTGGAGATTTTTTTGCTTTCTCCAGCAAGTTCAATCTAAATTGAATGGGGTCTTGCTTTACTTCCATTGCTACTTCATCTAAAAAAGATTGTTCAGCGAAAGCAAGAAAATTAGTAATGGGCGCACGCCAAGCGCCAGTGGTAATGGCAGATTTGTGTTCGACTGAATCAATCAGTAAATTATCTACCGCACCAGCAGGAAAATTATCTTCGCGTGTGCAATTGCCCGCGTTGATGCCCACACCACGAAGCTTATAGCCGATCATATTTCCATTTGCATCCAACGCTGCTTGAAAACGATAGCGCACTGCAGGGCGATAGCTGCCTCCGCCCATGTCATCTTCACGTGTCCAAATAACTTTCACTGGAGCTTTGATGATGCTCGATAGTTCTGCTGCTTCCAATACATAATCTGCTTTGAGCCTTCTGCCAAAACCTCCACCCAAGCGCGTCAACTCCAATGTAATTTTATCTGGTGCAATGCCGAGTAATTTGGCTACTTCATTGCGTGCCATGTCAGGTGTCTGTGTAGGCCCGACTAACTCCACTCCATCGGGTCGCACGTGCGCGAAGAAGTTCATTGGTTCCATAGGATTGTGCGGAAGGAACGGACATTGATACTCGCGCGCAATTACTTTTGCTGCGGTAGAGAATACGACATCTACATCACCATCCTTGCGCCTCACTGTTGCCTCTTTGCTTTCGAGCAAGTCTTTAAAAAGTTTGTCGTGATCTGTGGTGCTTTCGATTGTACCCTCGGCTTCGTATTCGATCTTCAATAATTTGCGCGCTTTGTTTACCTGCCAAGTTGATTTACCAACAACAGCCACATTGTTTTTGAATGTGACTACATCAACAATTCCTGGGCTTGCCTTAGCAGCAGTGGAGTCCACCGATTTTATTTTCATGCCAAATGATACGGGTCGTTGAATCATCGCGAGCAACATGCCTTCACGATAGAAGTCGAGGCCGAACAACGGCTTGCCCGTGATCATATCGGGGTTATCAACATTGCGAACGGGTTTGCCGATGATCTTGAAATCTTTTTTGCCTTTCAGTTTTACTTCCGTTGGCACGGGAATAGTTGAGGCTTCATTGGCGAGTGAACCATACGTTGCTTTCTTTCCACTTTCTGCGTGAATGACCATGCCAGTATCTGTAGTGATGGAAGAAACCGAGACGTTCCATTTTTTAGCAGCGGCCTCCATCAACATTTGCCTTGCAGTGGCACCTGCTTTGCGCAAGCGTTCCCACGAATGTGGAATAGCCCCGCTCCCACCTGTCAGTTGGCGTTCATATTTTTTTGTATCCAGTACAGCCTGCACCACTTTCACTTTCGTCCAGTCGGCATCTAGCTCCTCTGCCACGATCATCGGGAAAGATGTTTTTATATTTTGACCTAACTCTGGATTAGGAGAAAAAATAGTGATCACATCATCAGGTGAAATGGCGAGGTAATTATTGAAGTTAACAATTTCAGGAAGCTCTTCAATGCCATCGACCGCGCCCATGGCAAATGAACTAGTCAACTGAAAGCCAAGCAACAAACCACCGCTGGTGGCAAGGCCGAGTTTCAAAAAATCACGTCTATTTGTTTTGGTAAGATTTTCCATATCGGTGATTATTTAGAGATTTTGTTAGAGGCCAACACCACTGCTTCCCGAATACGATGATAGGTGCCGCAGCGGCAAATATTTCCGTTCATCGCGTTTTCAATTTCTTGATCAGTAGGCTTTGATTTTTTACCTAACAATGCCGCGGCAGTCATGATCTGACCTGCTTGGCAATACCCACATTGTGCTACATCTACTTCGTTCCACGCTTGCTGCACAGGGTGATCTCCTTTCTCGGAAAGGCCTTCAATGGTAGTTACATTTTTACTGCCTACTGCTGAGATGGGCAACGAGCACGACTTAACCGCGGTGCCATTGAGATGAACGGTGCAAGCGCCACACTGGGCAATGCCACATCCGTACTTGGTGCCGACTAAGCTGAGGTTATCTCGCAACACCCAGAGCAGCGGTGTATCTGTATCTGCTTCGGTCTTGTAACTTTTACCATTGATTTGTAATTGGTAGGTGGCCATGGTGAAGATATTTTAGAATGTGAATGTAGGAAAAGTCGAGGAGATTATTTAAGGGAATTATACCAAGTACGAATTATCAGTGATGAAGTACGAAATTCAACTGTTTGATTAAAGTTGGTTTGAAAAATCAAATCTAAAATTTCAACAATGCATACCCCTTTAACTGATAGGTGGTCAAAGTAGTAAGCATAGAGGTTGCTATCTTAACCTCGGGCACAATTTTAACGCGATCAACTTTACGATTGATCAAAGATTGCCCACAAACCAAAACCTTCACCCCTGCTTCAGATAGCTCACGGAACAATCGAAGGTTTGGATTATTGGTTTTATATTTTTTCATGTAAGCAGAGTTCTCCATCACAGTATAGGTAGCCCCTCCGTGCAACACAATCACTACACTCAATTTTTCTTTGGGCACACCACCCATCACATGCAAGTTTACCAACCGCGCCACATTGTTCAATGCCCAGTTCAACGAATCAGGATGCTCACTTTCTCGCTCTACCTCAATCACAATTTCGTAGTCGAGCAAGGGATCTGGTTTTTCCTCTGCATAAGGAATCTCAAAAATACCGCCATAATTTTTTACTACAGGGAATATCCGAGTTTGCGAAAAGCCTATCGTTATCATGAAACAGAAAGAAGCGGTCAGTAGATTTTTCATATTTGCTTGTTTTGGTAGCATGCAGCGAAGGTAAGAAGTCAATTCCATAATTTTCAAAAAAAATACGTTGGCCGTCTGGCTTTGGAGCCGAGCCCCACCAATAGCTATTCGTTACAAGCCAGCGATGCCTCCAATACATTGCCACAAAAGCGCAGAAAATTTTCCCTGTGTTTCCCTGGCAAAAAATCAGTTACAAATAAATTTGAATAGGCGAATAGGCATGAAGACCCCTTGAAGGTGTCAAACGCCTTACTTAGAAACTAACGTAAGAAGTTGTGTCAACCTTCGCCCTCAACTCATGAAGCAAGTTGTAAAGCCCGTAATAGGTGCGATTGATATATAAGGCATCCTTTACACCTCTCGCTTTCTTCGACTCGCGAAATTCCTTGAGCGATCCGATCTCTTCACCAAACTTGTAGAGTGATTCAAAGTAAGACTTATCGGCAAAGTCAAATTCGGGTGTACGGAATGGTCTACCTAGTAGTTCTACTAGCTGAACAAATACTTCGTTGAAGAATTTCTTGTCCTTTGCGGAGTCATCTTCATAGATAAATCGAAGCTGCTTAAATACATTTTCACGCTTTTCAGTATTCGTTAGAATATCTGGGTGAAGGAGTTGAAAATATTGTTTGTGAAAATCTTTAGGAATCACTTTTACGCATCCAAAATCAATGACACCTAATTTCCTTTCTGGTGTGATGATGAAGTTGCCCGGATGAGGATCGGCATGCAATGACTTCAAGGTGTGCATTTGGTAGTGATAGAAATCCCACATGGCTTGTCCCAGTCGCTGTGATTCTTCATGTGTCAACTTTCCGCTTTTAATAAACTCGCCCAACGGTTGCCCTTCTATCCAATCCATAGTAAGGATGCGAGCTGCGGAATATTTTGGATAATAAGTTGGGAACACAAGATTCGGTATGTCTTTACACTTCACCGACAAATCCATCGACCGTTCTAATTCCAAATCATAATCGGCCTCTTCTAGCAATCGTGATTGTACTTCGGTTATGAATTCATCATACTCTGATGGATTGAGTTTAAACATCCGCAGGGCAATGGGCTTCACCATGGCAAGGTCGCTTTTAACGCTATCCCCTACCCCAGGGTATTGAATTTTCACTGCAAGTTTTTTGCCATTCAGCGTAGCTTGATGCACTTGGCCAATGGATGCTGCATTGGAAGCCGATTGAGTGAATGTATCAAAAACTTCGTTGGGCCTTTTCTTAAAATATTTTTCAAATGTGCGCACTACTAATGGAAACGAAAGTGGCGGTGCACTGTATTGAGCCATCGCAAATTGATTTTGGTAAGCAGTAGGTAAGAGATTTTTGTCCATGCTCAACATCTGAGCGACCTTTAGGGCACTGCCTTTCAATTGGCTTAGCGAATTGTAAATATCTGTGGCATTGTCTTCATGCAATTGATCTTTTGTTAAACTGGGATTGACCAATCGCTTGCTGTAATGCTTTAAGTAATTACCGCCAATTTTAGCACCCGTGGAAATAAATTTCGTTGCACGCTGAACTTTGGAAGTGGGAATACTTGTTTGCTCTTTTTGATCTGGCATGAATTGGGACTTAGGAATTAGGGCTTTGGAATTAGGGCTTTAGAATTAGGGATTAGGACTTAGTGTCTCAATAAAATCTTACATCTTAAATCTCACATCATACATTAAATTAGTTTCTAGAATTTTGATAGAGGAATTTTCCAAAGTCAATAGCAGTATCAAGTACCCCTTTGCCAATCAGATCAAAAGCTAGCATGACGGATTTCTCTATGGCTGCATCAGTTTTTTCAAAGTTGGCACTCTCATCATGGCTCCAAAATTGGAGTATGAACATTAAGTGCATCCAAAACAGCGCATCATAGCGTTTGTCAATAAAAGGGCGCATGGCAATTTCACCAGTGCCTTTGCCTTCATTCAAAACTCCGGTTATCCATTCTTCAAAACTTTTTTTAAATCCCTTTAAGAATACGGGCGTGATGGCAGGGTTCTTCACCGATTTCAATTGATGCAATACAAAACTTCTTTCTGATTTTAACAGTTCTGCCAATGAGAAATAAAAAGTCAGGATTTTTTCGCGAGATGTAAACTGCACATAGGCTTCATCCGATTCCATCAGTTGCCTAGTAGATTCTATATATCCTTGCCAAATTGATTTTTCTAGGGCTTCAAACGATGCGAAGTGGTTATAAAACTCTGCTTCGGTCATACCATTGTCTTTACAAAATTTAAAGACAGAGGCAGGCTGTTTTCCCTCAGTCAGTAAGTAATCGCGGTAAGATTGCTTAATAGTACCTGCCATTGAGCTCGCTGATTTCTTAGTCTTTGCTTTTTTGGTTGTTTCCATACTTACTTAAACAGGGAAAATGAAAAATAGTTGAGGTTTTGTCAAATGATTTTAAGTTAAGATGAATATTTTGGAAATTTAGAGCATGATGGTACGATATTACTTGCTTACAGCATTTTTCGTTGCGTGCTTCCTTTGCACAAGCGGTCAAATCTCCGCTGATAGGCCCAAGCAAGCGGGGCAACTTTTTGAACTTGGAGAGAAAGCTCTTCAAAGCAAGTTGTATAAAACAGCATTGGCCCACTATAACGAGTGCCTTCGCCTCGATCCCTATTTTTGGGATGCCTACTTCGGTAGGGCAATGGCCAAAGAAAAATTGGGCGATCCCAAAAGTGCTCTCACAGATTACAACATTTTTATCGAATCAAAGCCAGATAACATGGAAGCTCTCTTTACCAGAGCAGTGTTGCGCTACAATTATGGGCAATGGGCGGTGGCGCGAGAAGACTTTTTGCGATTAGTCAAAACACCAGCGGGCGAAACCAATACCGTTTTCTATCAAACAGACCAAACAGGAAGCACCAACAAAATCTTTACGGCACAAGGAAACATTGTCGCCACGTACTTGAATTACTTGGGTTTGATCGATTGGAAAATGATGAACTACAAGCGCGCAGTCACTTATCTCGATTCAGCGATAAAAAAAAGTCCACAAGCGGTGGATTTTTGGATCAACCGTGGAATTGTGAAGCAAGCTTCTCGAGATACGTTGGGTGCAATGAATGATTTCAAAGCAGCATTAAAACTCGATCCTGAAAATAGTTTGGCTACACACAATGTGGCAGTCCTTTCTGGTTTTCAAGGCGATGGAAAAGAAATGGAAAGAATGCTCACCGATGCGATTGAAAAAAATCCCAAACTCCCCTACTCTTATGCGGAACGTGGCTACGTGCGGATGAAGATCAAAAATTGGAAAGGTGCGCTGGCGGATTTCACAGAAGCAATTCAACTAGACCCCAATGAAGTTGATGATTGGCTCAATCGCGGCATCGCAAAAGAAAAACTAAAAGACTTGAATGGCGCATTCGCAGATTACTCACAGGCCATCAAAATCAAAAGTGATTATGAACGCGCATGGCTTAACCGTGGCAACTTGCTTACAAAAATGAGTCGGTTGAAAGAAGCCATTGAAGATTATTCTCTCGCCATCACTTACTATCCAGAATATGGCTTAGCCTTTTACAATCGCGCCCTAGCAAAACACAAACTGGGCAACTTAAAAGAAGCCTGTCAGGATTTATTGCAAGCGCAGAAAATGGAGGTGAGGATTGAGAGGAAGGTGATGGATGGGATTTGTAAATAAATTGAGGCTTAGGAATTTGGACTTAGGGAAAAGTAATTGAAGCTACAAACCTTAAAATCTTAAATCTTAAATCATAAATCTATTATGTTACCCAATGCAATGTCTGCGCCTTCACAGGATTAACAAAAGGTTCGTTGTTCTGCTGCGATAATGCCCACAGTCTTTTGATTTCGTAATACCAGCGTGCTTGCAAATCGGGTTCGCCAATGAGTGAGAGAGTGGGTTTAGACTCCAATCCTTCGTTGAGTTTGTTGAACACGCCCAAGTCTTGTCCAATGAATTGTTTGCCCAATCGCTTGAGTGGAAGCCAAAGAAAATTAGCTAGCGCGATGTCGGTGTAGAAAATGTGTATGAGTTCGGTTTGCTTTTCGTTGAGTGGAGTGAGGATGGTGATAGAAACGATTTGATTCTTCTCCCCTACCAATATATGTTCTGTGCGAATGCCGGGGATTTCAAAAGTAATCTCCGTACTTGTTCCTCCTTTTAAAATCCCATACCCTTTTGAGTTGGCCGAGGGCGCATGGCGAGCCATTTTAAAACCTTTTGCAGTAGGCTCAAATTTTTTCTCTTTCAGTTTTAATTTCTTGGCCGAGCGCCAATACCACGACTGATGCACAAACGTAACATGAGCAGGATCGATCAAGCCAATCACGGAATGATCTATGTCCGCGGGCATGATCACTGTTTCCACGTGCTTGAATTTTTGATCTGGGTTCAATATCAAATTAGGTGCTGGCTCTTTCGGCACAACATTCGGTAATTTTTTATCTGGAATGTAAACCCAAATGGTATCGTTTATTTCTGCAATAGGATATTGAAAGACTTTTATTTTAGATGGATCAAACGTAGCATCAGGTGGCATAGCGGGAATGCCCGTGCAAGTTCCTTCCGTATTAAATTTCCATCCGTGGTAGCAGCATTGAATCGTATCTTCCTTGAACCAACCATGTGAAAGTGGCACACCACGGTGTGGGCAGTTATCGCGCAAAGCAAAGGGTTTACCTTGTGCATCGCGACCAAACACGATTTTCTCACCTAACATTTCTTTACCAACCAGCTTTCCCTTCTTCAAGAAAGAACCATGAAAAGCCAAGTACCAAAGGTTTTTGAGATAGAGGGATGCGTCTGCGGCCATTTTATTTTAAATGAAGTCTTGGCAAAAGTAAATCTTTTTAATGTCTATTTAGAGTCAGTCTTTAAAATGCAAATCTCACGCAAACGCACAAAGAGCTTCGCAGTGAAATTCTTTGCGGCATGGCGAGCTTTGCGTGATACTATAAATCCAGCCTCAATCTCACAAACACAGGCTCGCGAAACATCTCATCGGTTGTTAATTTAGCAAAACTGATTTCTGCTATTAATTTAGGCTCTATCCACTTGCTTGTTTTTTCATCCATTACCTTTTCAGGAATCGGCTTCTTGGTTTCATTCAACTTCTTTATCTGACTAAAAATTTCTTTGATGGTAGCATCATCAAAGCCCGTCCCCACTTTGCCTCTGTAGGCAAGCTTTCCATTGATCAACTCGGCAATGTGCAATCCGCCAAACGCTTGAGCTCGATTGCCTTTGCCTGGATTGTAGCCAATGATCACACACTCACGTGTATTTCTAATTTTTATTTTTAGCCAGAGATCAGTTCGCTTGCCAGGCAAATATTTTCCCGTTTTCTCTTTCGCCATTACGCCCTCAAGACCCAATTCGCGCGCAGCTTCTAACAAACCAATTCCATCTTCCACGCTCTCGCTAATACGATAAGGTGTACCCACTTTGATAGCGTCCTTCAACCATTCCTTTCTCTTTGTCAATGGTTCATTGATTAAGCTGCGGCCATCCAAATACAAACAATCAAAGATGTAACAATTAACTGGATGCGATTTGGAAAGATTTTGAATGGAGGTATCACCAGTGCTCATCAACCGCTTGATCACATTTTTAAATTCGGGCTTTCCACTTTTATCAAGACATACAATCTCTGCATCAAATAATCCGCACGTAGCCCGAAATGCTTTATCCGCTACTTGAAGTTCCGGAAATTGTTTCGTGGTCTCATTCCTATTTCGGCTATGGATTTTTACTTGTCCATCTTCCAATGAAATCAATGCACGAATGCCATCCCACTTCACTTCATACAAATAATTATCCTTTGCCGGGATTTTATTGATACCATCCGAAAGCATTGGTTCGATAGCATCGTGCAAATAATTTACCTGAGGCGTATCCACCCGCTCAAGCAGCCACTCTTTCTGTTTGATATTATGCATTCGGTATTCGGCATTTACTTCCTTACTCGTTAACCGAAAATAAAAACCATCTTTCTTTTCTTTCGTGATTTGGTATTTGCCCAAGGCATAAATCCACATCTCACCACCTCCGTATTGACCTTTGGGGATTGTTCCATCAAATGTTAAATACTGCATCGGGTGATCTTCTGTCTGCACCGCCAAACGTTTTACGCCAGGGTGTGGTGGCAAACCTTTTGGCACAGCCCATGATTTCAAAACTCCATCTTGCTCTAGTCGAAGATCGTAATGCAAATTGGTAGCGTGATGGCGGTGGACTACAAAATTATTTCCACCACTTATTAAAATGTCTGGTTTCGGTTCTGATGTCTTTTCAAAGTCTCTTTTTTGTTCATAACTAGCTAACTGCTCTGGTGTCTTCCTTTTTTTAGATGGGGTAAGTACAGACTCAAGTGAAGCCGCAAAATCTTGCGGCTTTACTCGGTGAGTATGAAGCCCTACAGCAAAAGCATCCATTCCCTCCCAGGCATCTCCATCAGTCAATACTTTTTCCAGTGCTGTGCAAATGTTATACTCGTTAGGGTTTTGAAGTTTACTTAGTTCATCCCACGAAAGTGGCATTGAGACAGGCGCACCAACTCTTCCACGCAAACTATAAGGCGAAACAATACTCTGCCCAGATCGTATTCGATAAATATCTATTAGCACTCTTCCTTTGCGTGCATCCTTTTTTATTTGAAGAGTTGTGATGGATGGGTTCTTATCCACAAATGGCTGGGCAATCAATTGAGCCGCCTCAAATACTGTATGAAAATCCCACTTCGTTTCGATGGGGCAACAAATGTGAATGCCCTTACCGCCAGTTGTTTTTACAAATGCTGTGTAGCCAAATGTTTCAATGGTTTGTTTTAAATCTAAACCAATGTCCACCACCTTTTTAAAATCATAACCTTCTGGTGGATCGAGGTCAAAGACCAAGTAATCAGGGAAATCGAAATTAGGTTTGCGACTATGCAATTGATGAAGCTCTAGCGAAGCAAGGTTGGCAAGCCAAACCAAGGTGGCTGGCTCAGTAGCGATGATGTAATCCTTTTTCTCCTTTCCTAATGTTGCAAACTCAATCCAATCAGGTGCCCACTCCGGTCGATTTTTTTGGTAGAACATTTCTCCATGGATGCCATCGGGAAATCGGATAAGTGTCAATGCCCTACCCTTTGTATGATTCAAAAGCGTGGGTGCAATCTTCAAATAATACTCAATGATCTCGGCTTTGACAATATTATCTTCTGGATAAATAATTTTTTCTAGGTTGGATAACTCCACCTTGCGCTTGCCTACTGTTGCCCACTGAGATTTTCTGGCCATTAGCTTAAATATGGCAATAAAATTTAAACAAAAAAGGCTGCTTTATTCTGGTCAGTAATATCCATCAAATCATCAGTATAGAAAATCTGCCCATTTGGGGCAAGTTTTTCAGAGAATCTACTTCATCTGAAACAGGTGATCAACTCCTAATCTATTCTTGGTCGTAAAACCTTCCGCATACTCTGCCCCTATTGATTGACCAAACTCTTTTGCCCTTGCTTCGAGAAAAGTCAAGAAAGAGGGCTTTGAAATAAATGTTTCTGGTTCGCTGCTTGTAGGATCAAAGAACTGAGTCTTGAAGGCTTTGATAGAATCCATTTTTATTTTCCAATGCGTTGATACATCAACTACAAAATCAGGTACGATCAACTGACTTTGAATGTAATGATATAAGTGCTTCGGTCGCCAAGCTTGCTGCAACTTACCATCTTCTTTCGTTTCAATTTTTGCAAGACCAGATAAGAAACATGAATCAAAAGCCAAGTCTGCGCCCTTGCCATGATCGGGATGGCGATCATGGATGGCATTGGCCAACACAATTTCGGGTTGGTATCTCCGGATCGCTTGTATTAATTTTAATTGATGCTCCTCATCATTCTTGAAAAAGCCATCACGCAAGTTTAAGTTCTCTCTAACAGATAGTCCTAAAATCTTTGCTGAATCTTTTGCCTCTTCATCCCGCGTTTGAATCGTGCCGCGGGTGCCGAGTTCTCCCCTGGTGAGATCTACCACTCCTACTTTATATCCCAATGAAACATGTTTGGCAATCGTGCCTCCACAACCCAACTCCGCATCATCAGGGTGAGCAGCAAAAACGAGGATGTCTAATTTCATTTTTTTAGTTGTTAGTTATCGGTGAATGGTTATTGGTAATCCTTGTCAGTTAATAATCTGAAATACCATCTTTTAACAATTAACTAATAACTATACAAACATTTCCTTCGCCACCAAAAACTTCTCCGCATCCAACGCTCCCATGCAACCAGTACCAGCGGCAGTGATAGCTTGACGATAAACTTTATCAGCAACATCACCAACTGCAAAAACGCCAGGAACATTTGTCTTCGTTGTGCCTGGAATCACTTTTACATAACCTGCTTCATCCATCTCTAATTTATCTTTGAAGATTTCGGTATTCGGCTTGTGACCTATTGCCAAGAAGAAGCCACTTATGGGAATTACTTTTTTCTCTTTCGTTTTTGTATTCAATAGACGAACACCATTCACTCCGTTTTCATCACCAAGTATTTCATCTGTCTCAGAGTTCCAATGTATCTCAATATTGTGTGCCTTTTTTACACGCTCTTGCATGATCTTCGATGCGCGCATTTCTTCACGCCTAACAATCAAGTGGACTTTAGGACAAAGATTAGCTAAGTAAGTTGCTTCTTCAGCCGCAGAGTCGCCCGCCCCCACCACGGCTACTTCTTTTCCACGATAGAAAAACCCATCACACACGGCACAGGCAGAAACACCTTTGTTCGCATATTTTTCTTCTGATGGAATGCCCAAATATTTTGCGGTAGCTCCTGTAGCTACAATGATGGCCTCCGCTTCTATCTCTTGCTTTTCATCAATCGTTAGCTTCAGTGGATACGAAGAGAAATCAACAGCCGTAGCCATTGCATAATGGATCTTAGTTCCAAAGCGCTCGGCTTGTTTCTGTAAGTCCATCATCATCTGTGAGCCATTCACTCCATCTGGGTAGCCAGGGAAGTTCTCCACGTCATTCGTTATTGTTAGTTGGCCTCCAGGTTGGCCACCTGTATAAAGAACTGGTTTCAGTCCAGCACGTGCCGCATAGATGGCTGCCGTATACCCCGCAGGGCCTGAACCGATGATCAAAACTTTTACTTTTTCTGTTGTCATGGCGATAGAACAAAGTTTTAACAAAAAAGGTCTCCTCTTCAGAGACCTTTATTTAGAAAATAAATTCAATACATTTCAACCCAAGTAAGGCTTCAAAGCCTTGCTTCTGGAGGTATGACGCAACCTGCGAATAGCCTTTTCCTTGATCTGGCGAACGCGCTCACGGGTGAGACTGAACTTCTCCCCGATCTCTTCCAGCGTCATGGCATGTTCTCCATTCAAGCCAAAATATAAGGTGATCACATCTGATTCTCTTTGTGTTAAAGTCGAAAGCGCGCGTTGCACTTCCCTTCTCAATGAATCAGTCATCAAGCCAGAGTCTGGTTTCTCTTCGCTATCGTTTTCCAATACATCCAACAAGCTGTTCTCTTCACCTTGCACGAATGGTGCATCCATGGAAACATGGCGACCAGAAATCTTCATCGTATCCACCACCTCGGCAGTAGTTACTTGTAGCACTTCTGCCAATTCTTCGGGTGAAGGTTCGCGTTCAAATTTTTGTTCTAGTTCAGAAAATGTCTTCGAGATTTTATTCAACGAACCAACACGGTTCAAAGGCAAACGAACGATGCGCGATTGTTCCGCCAATGCTTGCAAAATGGATTGACGAATCCACCACACTGCATAAGAGATAAATTTGAAACCACGCGTTTCATCAAAACGTTGTGCGGCCTTGATCAAACCTAGGTTTCCTTCGTTGATCAAATCGCCCAGTGACAAGCCTTGATTCTGATATTGCTTAGCCACAGAAACCACGAAGCGCAAATTTGCCTTCGTCAATTTCTCCAAAGCAATTTGATCGCCTTCTTTAATTCTCTTGGCTAACTCTACTTCCTCATCAGGAGTGAGCAGATCTACCTTACCAATCTCTTGCAAATACTTATCAAGCGACTGGCTTTCGCGGTTGGTGATCTGTTTACTTATTTTTAACTGTCTCATCGGTGTTCTTTCTTGTTAGCTTCTTTCAAACACGTAAAAATGAAAAATTAGTTCCTAAAAAATGAACAAGCAAAGATTAGGCCGATGGCGTTTCCGCCTTCTCCGTATTTTTTGGAAGCAATACCTTCCTAGAAAGTCTGAATTTGCCTGTCTTTTTATCAACCTCCACTAACTTAACTTTCACTTCTTCACCTACTTGCATTACGCCATCCATTGTTTCAAGGCGTTCCCACTTAATTTCAGAGATATGAAGCAAGCCATCTTTACCTGGCATGAACTCTACGAATGCCCCAAAAGGCATGATCGATTTCACCACTCCAGAATAAACCTCGCCAACTTCGGGTACCGCAACAATCGCTTTAACGCGTCTTACGGCAGCATCCATAACTTCTTGATTATTAGCGAAGATATTAACGATACCTTTATTTCCTACCTCTTCAATTACTACTGTAGCTCCAGTAGTTTTTTGGATGTCTTGAACTACTTTTCCACCTGGCCCGATTACGGCACCGATCAACTCTTTGTCGATAACGATGGTCACAGCACGTGGTGTATGTGGCTTCAAGTCTGGTTTAGAAGCAGACAATGTTTTGTTCATTTCATTGAGGATGTGCGCACGGCCTTCTTTGGCCTGATCCAACGCTTCCTTCAAGACTTCGTACGTCAAACCATCCACTTTCAAATCCATTTGGCAAGCAGTGATTCCTTTGGCTGTACCTGTAACTTTAAAATCCATATCGCCCAAGTGATCTTCATCACCCAAGATGTCGGAAAGGATCGCGTATTTTTTTGTTTTGCTATCAGAGATCATCCCCATGGCGATACCTGAAACAGGGCCAGAGATTTTGATACCTGCATCCATCAACGCCAAAGAACCTGCGCAAACGGTGGCCATCGATGACGAACCATTTGATTCTAAAATATCAGAAACCAAGCGGATAGTGTAGGGGCTTTCGATCATGTTGGGCAACACTTGCTTCAGCGCGCGCATGGCTAAATTTCCGTGACCTACTTCTCTCCTACCTGGGCCTCTGTTAGGTTTTACTTCACCTGTAGAAAAAGCAGGGAAGTTGTAATGTAAAATGAATTTGTTAGTGCCAGAGAACATGGCACCATCGATCATCTGCTCGTCTAGCTTAGTGCCAAGTGTAACTGAACTTAACGATTGTGTTTCTCCGCGTGTAAATACAGCCGAACCGTGTGCCATGGGCAAGTAATCCACCTCAGACCATATCGGCCTGATCTCGTTTGTCTTGCGGCCATCCAATCTCACTTTCTCGTTCAACACTAAATCGCGGCAAGCTTGTTTTTGAATATCTTTGTAATATTTCTTAACAAGGTCTTTGTTAACTGTAGTGTCTTCAGGTAATGAGGCTACGTACTCTTCTACTATTTTCCCGAATAACTCAGAGCGCTGATGCTTGTTCGTCAATTGCTGACGAGCCACTGCATATACTTTATCGTACAATAATTTGTGAAGTTCTGCTTTGAAAGCTTCATCCTTCACTTCGTGATTGTAAACTCGCTTTACTGTTTTGTTTGTAGCCTTAGTCAATTCGATTTGAAGTTCGCACTGTACCTTGATTGCACTATGCGCAAGCTTCAATGCCTCCAACATATCTTGCTCATTGATCTCTTTGCACTCGCCCTCTACCATCAAAATATTTTCGATAGAAGCCGCTACTATGAAATCTAAATCAGCTTTTTCTTTTTCAGCTAACGTTGGATTGATAATGTACTTACCATCCACACGCACCACGCGCACTTCTGAGATGGGGCCTTGGAAAGGAATATCAGAAACGGAAAGAGCCGCAGACGCAGCAAAGGCCGCCAAAGAATCGGGCAGCGCATTTTCGTCACCAGAAATCAATTGAATCATGATTTGAGTTTCCGCATGATAATCATCTGGAAATAAGGGACGTATAGCGCGGTCAATCAAGCGACTGATCAATATTTCATAGTCCGATAATCTGCTTTCACGCTTCAAGAAACCGCCCGGGATTTTTCCAGTGGCGGCAAACTTTTCTTGATAGTCAACAGACATCGGCAAGAAATCGGTTCCTTCTTTATGCGTTTGGTTGGCAACCACAGTAGCGAGTAGCATTGTATTGCCCATGCGCACCACTACAGCACCATCGGCTTGGCGAGCCAGCTTACCTGTCTCTACGGTTATTTCGCGGCCATCGGGCAGCTTGCAAGATTTTTTTATTATAGTTGAAGTCATTGTGTAGGATTTATTTGAATGAAAGCGTTCGCTTACATCCTAAAGTTTATAAAAGCGAACAGGGAACCAATGCTTCGGTTCCCTGTTCGGATTCTTATCTAAAATTATTTTCTGAGTTCTAGCTCGGCTAAGATAGCGCGGTAACGGGTGATGTTCTTGCGCTGGAGGTAGTTTAACAAGCTCTTACGCTGTCCTACTAACTTAATAAGACCTTGTTGAGTAGAGAAGTCCTTCTTATGACCTTTCAAATGTCCCGTAAGATCGTTGATCCTAGTAGTGAACATGGCAATTTGAGACTCTGGTGAGCCCGTGTCTACTTTCGTTTTTGCAAAACCGTGTTTGCTGAACAATTCTTTTTTTCTTTCTGAGGTGAGTGGCATCGCTTAAAATTTTTCTTTGTATCTTTTTATAATCGCGCAAAAGTATGGGAATAGGGCTAAAAATCCAAATCTTAGGCAACTTTTGACTGCGCCCTGAAAAGAGCAATCCTTTTCCTGAGCTTATCTAAGACTACATGGTAGAAATCGGCATCAAAAAGGCGTGCATCTACACGAGCTTGGCGCAAAAACACCATTCCAATGGCAAATAGAATGGTATTGGCAAGCCAAACACCCATCGGTACTGAAATCAAGTCTTGCTTAGCCCACTTAACCCCCAACAGATCAAGCACATAAAAAAGAATAAAAAAGAGGATCGAAACTAAAACAGGTACACCTAGGCCACCTTTCTTTATTATTGACCCCAAAGGTGCACCAATCAGAAACATAGCCAAGCAGGCAATGGAATTCGACAAAATCCGATGCCATTGAATCCTAAAAACTACGTACTCCCCTTGTTGGCCATCAGTGTTTGCATTATAGTTCTGCAATTGGCTCTTTATCATTCTGGCTTTATTTAATGCAGACGAAATCTCGCTCTTATCCACTTTTTTGGCATTGTAAATACTATCTGAGATGTGTCTTTCTTTTCGAGTAATAGAATCTGGGATTTTAATCTTAACTCCATGATTCCAGGTATTGTTAGCATAGGCGCTGTAATTGGGCGTAGTTCCTCCTGCAGATGGAGATGCCCTCACTACTTTGGCTCTCGCAATCGAATCTTTTTTCTTTTGGAAATCTTTCAACTCTTCGGGTACTGGGAGAGAGTCTCGTTTAAAGTGAAGGCTAAAGATGGAAGTTTGTATTCCGTAAAGCCCAATCTTTTGCGTAGTCAGCTCTCCACCTATCGAATCCATGTCCGAATCCAACTCTTCCACGTTGCGCATGATCCTGTTTCCCTTAAACCATTTGGTATCAGTGCGGTTCATACCAAAAGAAGACAAGTCTAACACAACTTGCATTTTAGAAAACTTTGTCTTGCTATAGGTCTCTTCTGTGGTGGGTCTCCCCGTTTCGTCTTGCCCATTTCCGTTACTCTCAGTATAATCATAGCCGTTAAACAATTCCAACTTTAAGTATTGATCACCCAGCATAGTGTACATCTTACCGGAATCAGCCACCGTCACTTTTTTGTTTCCTACCCTTCCACGATGATCGTAGATGATCACCCCTTTCAAAGTGATACCATCCCTAAATTTATGGTTGACCTTTATGCTAATATCGGGTATGCCATTATAAAATGATCCTTCCTTAATATCCAACCCTGGCTTTTTATGTTTGATGTCGTACATTAGGCTGTATGCTTCCAAGGCCGCCTTCGGCACCATGTAATTGTTGGCCATAAAAGCAAAACCAGTTATAAAAATCACCAGTACGAAAATAGGCACCAAACTCCGCGTGAGCGAAATGCCCAAACTCTTTATGGCTGTCAGTTCAAAATGTTCTCCTAAGTTTCCGAAAGTAATGAGTGAAGACATCAGCACAGCCAAAGGCAATGCTTGGGGTATCATAAAGATGGCGAAGTAAAACATTAAAGATCCGAGCTCGCCCCATTCTAGCCCCTTCCCAATAATATCATCAAAGTAGATGAGCATCTGCTTCATCAACAGAATGAATACCACTACCAAGAGCGTGAGGATGAAAGGTCCCAAGAAGGAGTTAATGATGAGTTTATCTATTTTTTTCATTTGTGCAAGTGCAAACTTACTTCAAAAATAGAGCCAGTAAAATAGGCATTGGGACATTGGGACTTAGGACTTAGGCATTAGAACTTAGAGCTTGGTATAAACAAAAAAGCAGCCGAAGCTGCTTCTTTATTTGTAGCGCGGGGGGGAGTTGAACCCCCGACCTTTGGGTTATGAATCCAACGCTCTAACCACCTGAGCTACCGCGCCATTCCATTTTTAGGAGTGCAAATTTATAAACTTTTCAGATTTAACCAGTTCAAATTTTACAGCAATGCCTGATTTGTTGTATTTCCCATCCAAAATGATCAAACTAATCGCTTTGAGTTTGCTGATGACCAAAAATTGATATAAATTAAAATCCAATACAGAAACGCATGGCAACCACAACCAAAAAAACACTCTTCACCACGGATTTTGAAATCCATGCCTCTATTAAAATGCTTTACCCTTACATCGACTCTGCCAGCGGCCTTGCCGAATGGTTTGCCGATGACGTGAGGATCAGTCCCGAAAAGATTTTCACTTTTGTGTGGGATCATGAAGAGCACAAAGCCAAACTTACCTCACACCGCACCAATCACTTTGCTAAATTTGAATACTTGCCTGAAGCCAAGGAAGATGAAAACGATCCCTCCTACTTTGAGCTTCGCCTTGAAGTAAACGAACTCACTCAAACTACTTTTATTAAAGTCACCGATTACTCTGACTTCGATGACCAAGAAGAACTGCAAGACTTGTGGGAAGGATTGGTGGAGAACTTGAAAAAGGTGGTTGGAGGTTAGTTTTTTTGAAAAATTATATTAACTACTTTTTCAGCACGCGCACTAAGCCTTTCGGCAATTTAAACTCCGTGTAATTGCGCATGCCATACACACGATCCAAAATAGTGGGTAGCCAACTGGTAAACGTGATACGCTCATTCCAGCCAAGGCTCGTGGAGAAATTCGATAAAGCGATGGACAGATTTACATCCAACAATAAATCTTTTTGGCTCATAAACTGGAGCGTCAATCCAGGTATCAATCGCTTTAAAAGGTTTTCCCTGAAGTGGATTGGGTAGGCGCTTGGGTAAGTCGGCCACTCTTCACTTCACTGTACTTTGTTTTTAGCTTCGTCATCTTGTCGATCGCCCCTTTCAGTATTTCTTCCTTGCCCGCAAAATGGTTGGTAGCTTCTTTCATAACCATCTCTTTGGCTTCCTGTTTCGCCATAGATAAGGCAGCAGAATCGGGTCGGCCTCTCTAGTTGCTTTTTGTATTTCTCTAGATCACCAGTCATCCCGTCCAATTCTTTGCTACCCACCATTTTCTTTGCTTCGTTCTCGGCCGTTTTGTCAATATTCTTTACCTCGCCAAACTTGCCTTGCGAAATGTTTTTGATGTCCTTACCACACGCTCCAGCCTCTTTGCTGAGGTTGGATAGCTCTTTCGTTTCATTGGTGAGGTTTTTTAATTCCTTGATCTCACCAACACCTAGCATTTTTAAGTTGCCCAACGAAGGTGCATTCATGCCCGTGGGCATTTCTAAGACAGGTAGTTTAGTTCCACCTATTCCAATATCTGGGATTTTCCCATTAACTATGGGTATTTTATAGGAACCATCGGATAGAATTCAAAAGAGAATTAGAAAGGCATAAGAATCAAATTGATTCAAGCATTAGATTTCTGCAACAAGGCTTCGAGGCCTTGAATAAACGGAACTATGAATTTTATGAATTCATTGAATCAAATTCAATCTCGAAGAACGGTGACTCAGCTCGAAAGAAGTTTAATGAACTTTCATAGGATTAGTTTGTTGTTCGATATTTTATAAGCCATCATGTCCCCGCGCCTCGAACTAATTCTTCACAATCAAAAACTCTACTCTTCTATTTAACTTTCGTGCCTCTTCACTATCGCTTGTAGCGATGGGTTTGCTGCCGCCAAAGCCTTTGCCCCTTACTCGCTTGGATGAAATCCCTTTTGAAACAAGATAAGATTTGATTTTACCCACGCGCTCTTGCGAAAGTGTTACGTTTTTCTTGGCATCTCCCCTATTATCGGTGTGGCCCTCCAATTCAATTTCTACTTTCGGATTGGTTTTTAAAAAATCTACAATGGCATCTAGCTCAGGGTATGATTCTTCTAGTAGCGATGTGGTGCCCATGTAAAACAATACGCTCTTTAAATTAACCAACGTGCCAACTTCAATCGGCTGCAGCCTGAAATTCATTTCAAGTGCATTCAACTTTAATGTTTGGATGTCCAGCTTTTCTAACAAGTTCACAAAGCCTTTCTTCTCCACCTCAATGTTATAAATTTTTGTAGAAGGGATTCTGATTTTATACTTTCCATCAGGAGAAGAGGTGACTGTGTAGATAGAATCCGTTTTAAATTTAAGCTGTGCGGCAATACCTGCTCCTGTTTTAGAATTGGTCACTATGCCTTTGATCAAAACCGTGTTGGAATTATTCTCATCATACTTGTTCTCCACTATTTTTATGAGCGTATCGATTCGTGGCAAGTTCTGTGCATCCATTACCGAGTGAATATCTCCATAGCCATCGCTGTCATGCGTGGTAGTAAATAGCGTATTGCCCGCAGTGATCCGATAAAATAATTCACGTGCTTCTGAATTAATTGCATCGGCCAACGGAACAGGGTTGCCCCAATTGCGCCACGTGTCATCTAATCGAATTGCGGTGAAAATATCAAAGCTGCCAAGACCTTTTAATCCGTTGGAAGAAAAATAAATAGATCGTGTATCTGCACTTAGGGTGGGGCTTATTTCTTGAAATGATGTATTGATCGTTTTGCCCAAGTTGATCGGCTCGCTCCATTTATCATTTTGCTTGAGCGAAACATAAATATCTTCTGCGCCAGTCGTGGTGTAACTCTCTGCGGAAAAAATAAAAATATTTCCATTAGCGCTAATGTCTCCCGTTAGCATCGCTGACTTATTGAGAAAATAAGGGATAGAGATATTTTCGGGTATCGACCAACCCGTGTCTGTTTTTTTTGAATATGAAAAACCTTGGGTGGTCACATTGCTAATTTGAGAGTAATGACCCATCAAGAATATAGTGCCACCATCTGGACTAAAGCCAGCCACACTATTGTAATTGAAATCGTTGATGATAGTGCCACCATGCTTGGGCGGTAGCCATTGACCATCCACGTTTATAGAAACCCAAATATCGCCCAAGTCTTTTTTGCCGCCCATGTTTTGCGGGTGATTAGCCACAGTGAAATACAACGCTCTTCCATCTGGGCTCACCACTGGGTTTTGTTCATCGTAGATTGAGTTGACGAGTTTAAATGCGTTGGGTATTTGAGCGAGGGCTGGTGTGAATAGGCTGCAAGCCACAAGCCACAAGCTACAAGCT
>JBJXEB010000114.1:0-7749 GCA_046155095.1 Cyclobacteriaceae bacterium | reverse complement strand
TCATCAATTGCACCGCTTTGAATTTCGTTTCGCCTGAACCAAACTTTCCTATTAACCCACCTCCTCCTGTTTTTGGTGCAGCAGCAGCTACGGCCTTGTTAAAATATTTGTCTTTGCCTGCTTGTGCGGGGCCGTAGAAATATCTTTCTCCGTTATTGCCAACAATCATTTGATCGATGCGCCAGTAACTAGATGGGCTTTCAAAACTAAATTTCTCGTTCTCTGTACAATTGGCATCTACTTTTACATACGTGTAATTGTTGTTGTTGAGGTCGGTGACTTTTTTGCCGTACACATCTGATGGAGCAAACACGAAGTTGAAACCATCAATACCGAACTCTTCATCGTCATCAGGATTTGTGCCGAACTTTTTTCTTTCAAATGGAAGTGAAGCACTCGAATGAAAGTCTCATATTGATGAGAACGATCTTCAAAGCTGCCATCTGGGCGATAGAAACGGTTGGTGATTTCAATCGGCCGCTCGCCATCTATAGCTACTATCGTTTTAAAAAAACCGTTGGATTTAGTGAGGCGGACAGATAGGATAGAAGCATACGAAACAGTTTTCTCACTTGCCGCAGATTGCACGTTCATGCTAAACCCTGATAGTATAATGGTTTGGGGTTTTTGAGAGACAGTATTTTTAAATATGTATTCCACAGCAGGTGATATTCAGCGCCCACAAATGTGTAATACCTTACCTTATTTGGAAATACCTACAATTGGGTATTTTTCTATCCGTGCTGGTACGGATTAGAACTATAGGCATCAGATGATTTAAAAGCTCTTCAAAAAATCTGCTGGTGAAACGATGGGGATGCCACGAAACGGATGAAGAGTGAGCAAGTCGAGGTCGCGAGTAATAATACATGCAGCACCTATGGCCACCGCCAACGACAAAAACATATCATCATTTGGGTCTCTACAGGCTTTGATGGCAACTGAAGGGTTTACCAACAGACAATCACGGCTTAACCTAATAATTGCTTCAGCTCTGTCAGCCGCAGAAATATATTTATCAAATTTTTTTCTGGCAAAGCGTGTTGCAAACTCTCGCAGTGTGTCATCGCTGATGGCAATGATCCCTTCCGTTAAACCTTTGTGGAATGCCAACGCGCTGGTTGTGCCTTCTTTAAGGTGAGCACTAATCAATGCGTTGGTATCAAAAACAAAATAGTTACGCACCTTTTTTCAGAATGGCTTCTAGTATCTCTTCGGTAAGGCCATTGGCCTTGGCTTTTTCTCGTGTGCCTTCGAGAAAAGCTTTATATGAAGGAAGTCGCTTCTGTACATCCTTGAAATGTCTTTCCGATTCCCTTTCGATGGGTCGCGCATAACCCAACACCGGTTCCTCCACAACAAGTGTGGTTCTATCATTCAGTGCTTCATTCAGCAAGGTCACAATTTCCTTGCGTTTCGGTTTGGAAGACTCGCGCCATTTTTTGGCAGTAGCTTTGTTTACTTCAATCACAATGCGCTCCATAACAATTTTTATAAATCTGTAAGCAAAGATAGAAAATTAGGCTTTTAAATTTTATGAAAAAATAACCCAGGAGATGCGACCTAGACTGCAATAGAGATGCCGCTTGGCACCGAAATAATCACTGTTGTATTCGCTCGACCCTCTTGCGAGTCGATTTCTATTGTGCCTTTGATTAGATGCAATCTCGAATTAATATTTTTCCACCCGTTGCCATGGCTTTGGGTCAATCGTTCAGCATTAAAGCCTCTACCATTGTCTTCACCCATGTTATCATAATTATAGCTAACTCCGTTCAAATCATTCATGGCTTCTTTGATCACGGCTGATTTCTTGAAATAATCCATTGCCTTCGTGAAATCTTCTTTCATTTCGTAGATAATGCCTAAGTTGTTCATGCTATTACCAATTTGTGATGAATCATTGATTTCCTTGCTTAATGAAAGCGCTTGCTCAAAGTTTTTTTGAGACTCCTCCACGTCTCCTTGCTTCTTGTTAAAAGTACCTAGTTCGTTTAGCACTGTCGCCATTCCTCTTTTATCATTTGAATCATCATAAATTTTCAAGGCTGCTAGATATGCCTTCAATGCTTCATCATACTTTCCTAAATAGTAGTTTTCAACCCCTATATAAAGTTGAGCGCGCCCAAGTTGCTTCACATCACCTGCTTGTTTGGCAGCAACTAATGCTTGCTCGGCAAACTCAATGGATTTTTTGAAATCTGTGTTCCTGAACTCTGTGCTTAACTCGTTGAGTAAAAAAGCTTTTTTTCCAACATTGGATTCCTTCTGAACCAAAAGTTGAAGGCTGTCAATTTTTTTACTTTGCGAAAAACCAGAAATAGTAATGAAGGCGAGGATGAGTACTAGTATTTTTCTCATTCAATAGGGTTAGGAAGCCCAAAAACGACATTTAATCTAGAAATAGCTAAAATAAGAGAGGGCAAATTGCCGCTTTATTGAAATATCAGGGATTATTTAAAATCCACACTTGGATAAGTGGGCGGCTTTTGCCGATATTTGCAATCCCTTTTTGAAAAGGGCTAAAAAACGAATTTTTATGGCACGGGTTTGTCAAATTACAGGAAAGAGGCCGCAATCGGGCAACAAGGTTTCGCACGCTAACAACAAAACGAAGCGCAAGTTCTACCCCAATCTTCAAACAAAGCGATTCTTTGTGCCGGAAGAAGATAAGTGGATCACATTGAAACTTTCAACCAAAGCAATCAAAACCATCAATTTGAGAGGGATCTCGGCTGTTTTGAAAGAATCAAAAGAAAAAGGCTTATTCACTGCCTAATTGTTTAAAGCTTTAAAAAAACTCCATCATGGCAAGGAATAAAAACAGGATACAGGTAATTTTAGAGTGCACTGAGCACAAGACAAGCGGCCTTCCAGGTATGAGCCGCCACATTACCACCAAAAACAGAAAGAACACTACTGAGCGTATTGAACTGAAGAAATACAACCCAGTGATGAAAAAATATACCCTTCACAAGGAAATCAAGTAAATGGTTAAAAGTGATCGGTTAAAAGCAAGACAATTACATATAACCATCACGATTAACCAATAACATTTAACTATTAACTGAAAAGAAATGGCAAAGAAAGTTGTTGCATCCCTAAAGAAAACAGACGGTAAAAACTACGCAAAGGTGATCCGCGCTGTACGCTCTGAAAAAACAGGCGCTTACATTTTCAAATCAGAAATTGTGACCACCGACTTGGTGAAAGATACCTTAGCCAAGAAATAATTAACTTGGTCAATCATTTAAAAGTCCCTATCCGGGACTTTTTTTATTTCGGGCTTGCGCAAAGATCCATATCAAGCTAAAATTGAGGTCGCAAATAATAAATCTAAAATAAAGATGTCCTTCTTAGGCAATTTGTTTTCAAAAGAAAAAAAAGAATCGCTCGACCATGGCCTGCAAAAGACAAAGGAGAGTTTTTTTGGCAAACTGGGAAAAGCCATTGCAGGAAAATCTTCAGTGGATGAAGAGGTGTTGGATAACCTCGAAGAGATTTTGATTTCTTCGGATGTGGGTGTGGATACCACATTGAAAATCATTCAGCGCATAAAAACCCGCGTGGCCAAAGATAAATACCTTGGCACTGCCGAGTTAGATGCGATCTTAAAAGATGAGATTGCTTCTCTGCTATCTGAAAATAATTCGGACGACTTACAAGATTTTGAAACACCAGCAGGCGTAAAGCCTTATGTGCTGCTGGTGGTGGGTGTGAATGGCGTGGGCAAAACAACAACTATCGGCAAGCTATCGGCTCAGTTCAAGAAAAAAGGAAAGTCGGTAGTGCTAGGGGCAGCAGATACCTTTCGTGCAGCAGCGGTGGAACAGTTAAAGCTTTGGGGGGAGAGAGTTGGTGTGCCTGTGATCGCCAAAGGCATGAACACAGATCCTTCTGCGGTTGCCTTTGAAGCCGTGCAAAAAGGAGTGGAGATGGGTGCAGATGTAATTATAATTGATACAGCAGGTCGCTTGCACACCAAAATCAATTTGATGCAAGAACTATCTAAGATCAAGCGCGTAGTTCAAAAAGTAATTCCTGATGCTCCACACGATGTGATGTTGGTGTTAGACGGCAGCACTGGGCAAAATGCAGTGGTGCAAGCGCGCGAGTTCACCAAAGCTACTGATGTTACTTGCCTAGCGATTACAAAACTTGATGGCACTGCGAAAGGCGGAGTAGTTATTGGCATCTCCGATGAATTTAAAATCCCAGTGAAATACATTGGTGTGGGAGAAAAAGTAGATGACCTTCAGGTTTTTAACAAGAAAGAATTTGTGGATTCGCTTTTTAAGAAGTAAGACTAAAATCGCTTTCTTCTGAAACCACTTTCTTTATTCACATCAAAGGTAGTGTTTCCTAAAAATAATTCTCCACAGCAAATTGATATTGGTCAATGAATATTTTTTTGAAAGCCGTAACATTGTTCATCTCATAAAATAATAAGATTGATTTTTTGTATTCGCTTGGGCTAATACTGCGGTACGAAAGCGGGCATGCATTAGCTGCCATCAACAGCGCATTGGCGGTCAACCTTGCCGTTCTCTTGTTTCCATCTTCAAAGGGTTGTATGTATGTCTTGTCCTTAATGCCCATGATATAAACAGAGATTCCAGTTGTGTTTGCACTCAAACCAATTTGGTAAAACTCTCTGGTTGTTCCATCAGCATATTTTATGGTGTAAGATCCATACCCTATATTAGGGTTAGAAACAATTTTGCCTTTACCGTCTTTGCCATCTAAGAACCGTAATTTACATTTTGGCAATACTTGAAGTATGTGCTTGTGCAACGCTTGCATTTCGCTGCGTTTTGGTTCAGGTAGGTTAGCAATATACTCTTTGATTTGTCTTTGTACGCTCATGGTTAAATTTGCCCTTGGTACTTTGGGTCAAAATCTACCATCCATTCAATACCATATTTGTCTCTAAACATTCCAAAATATGAACCCCAAGGACTATCGGCCATTGGCATTTCAATTTGTCCGCCTGCGGAAAGTCCATTGAATAATTTGTCAGCTTCTTCTTTGCTTTCTGCACTGATTGAAATTTTACTTCTATTCTCATTCTCATTTGTCCGTCCCATTATTTCAGGAACATCATTGGCCATTAGAATATTTTTTCCAATCGGCAACGCAATGTGCATTATCTTATTTGCTTCCTTTTCTGCCACTGGAAATTCAGGACTTGACAGGTCTTTGAAACGCATAATCTTTGCGAACTCTCCGCCAAATACTGATTTGTAAAACGTAAATGCTTCTTCGGCATTTCCGTTGAAGTTGATGTGAGGATTAATAAGTGCCATAATTTTAATTTTTAGTTAGTTTTTTAATTTTTTTGTCTTGCTCTAAATTGAATTGCTTCTTTGAGTGTTTCTATATTAATATCTTTAATAGATTTAAATGTAATACCTTAGCTACCAATTTTCGCTTTGCCAATAGTTTTTCCATATGTATCTAAAAGAAATTTTTTGCCTTCTAAACCCATAATATGAACTGCCAGCCCCGTTGGGTTGGCCAGCAAGCCAACTCTAAAAAACTCTCTGGTAG
This sequence comes from Cyclobacteriaceae bacterium, assembly GCA_046155095.1. Lineage (GTDB taxonomy): Bacteria > Bacteroidota > Bacteroidia > Cytophagales > Cyclobacteriaceae > ELB16-189. The sequence goes on along the minus strand of JBJXEB010000114.1, from coordinate 2,199 downwards.
TTCCATCCTTATATGTTATGATGTATTCTCCATAACCAATAGTAGGGTGAGCTACTTGTTTACCATCTTCATTTTTTCCATCAAAATACCATTGTTTGCAATTGGGCATCAACTGAAGAATAAGATTATGTAACTCTTGCATTTCACTCTGCTTAGGTTCGGACTGACTTTTAATTAACTCTTTTATTTGAGATTTAATTTCCATCTAAAAATCATTTTACTGTTTACTTCATTTAAGTTCAGAAAGTATTAATTTTTTCTGCTTAAGTGTATTCATCATTGCCTTTTCTCTAACTTTAGGGTCATTGCTGTTAATAAGGTCAAAATATTCAGTTGGTACAACTTGCCATGATAAGCCATATTTGTCTTTACACCACCCACAAGACGCTTCTGCTCCACCGTTTGCAGTCAAAGCACTCCAATAATAATCAACTTCTGCCTGGTCTTTGCAATTAATCACAAAAGAAACAGACTCATTAAATTTGAAGAAAGGACCTGCCGCCAAAATATTGAATTCTATCCCGTTAATTTCCAAAATTGCAGTTTCAAAGTCTCCTCCTCCTGCTTCTGGTGGATTTTTATATTTACGATGCTCTTTCAGCTTACCGTCTTTGAAAATAGAAAGATAATAATCTGATACTGCTTTGGCATCTTTTGTTTCAACCCAAAGACAAGCTGTTATTTTTTGCATAATCGAAACTGGCTTCTTTGTTAACTTTCGATTGGAAGTTGAATCAATTTTACTGTTTTCGGGAGAATTTTGTTGAGAACTACCACAACCCATTAGATTTACTATTATTAATGGTGTCAAAAAAATAAATTTATACTTTTTCATTGCGTTATTTTTTTAAATCTGATAATAAATTTTCCAAATTGTTCATTGACATCTTAAATCCTTCTGTGAAGCCCATTTCAATCATTTTCTCCATGCGGGCAAGAGATTCATTATAAATGATAATACTGACTTTCGTCTTTCCCTGCCTGTCCGGCAGGCAGGCGTTTTGTTCACTAAAAGTATAGTCCCAATCAGAACCTGGCAATTCTGGGTTTTCGTCTTTATCGGCAAAAGCGTTGAACATTTTGAAATTGGTTTTGGGGCTGATGGAAATATATTTTTGGATTGCCCACCGCTCTTGTCCTTCCGGGCTTACCATCGCATAAAATCTCCGTCCGCCAACTTTGAAATCCATAAATTTTGTTTTGGATGTCCACGGTTTAGGTGCTACCCATTGGTCAAGTAGTTCTGGTTTGGTAAAAGCATCCCATACCAGCGAAAGCTCGGCATCAAATTCCCTGGTTATAAAAACCGTTTTTGCTGCTTTGTCAACGGTAAAATCAAACAGTAAATTGTCTTTCATTTCTTTTGTTTTTTAATGGTTGATAATACGTTGTCAAGTTGATTGAAACGGGTTTCCCAAATGTTTCTGAATTGGTTGAGCCATTTATCAATCTCTTTCATTTTTTCAATTTCAAGCGAATAGTAAATTTCTCTGCCTTGTTGCTCCTGTTTAAGTAGTTCACATTCAGAGAGCAATTGAATGTGCTTTGAAACAGCTTGTCTGCTGGTGTGAAATTCTTCTGCTATCGCATTGGGGGTCATTGCCTGCGAGGCGAGCAATACCAAAATCGCCCTTCGTGTTGGGTCGGCTAGCGCCTGAAATATATCTCGTCTCATTTTTATGAATAGTTTATTATGCAATGAATTGGTTGCAAATATATACGCAATAAATTGGTTGCGCAAGTCTTTTCAAAAAAAATTCAATTCCTTCTAAGTACTAATTGGAATAAATTACAACGCACCCGGCCAGAGATAGAAGAGAAAAGCCCGAAGTGCGTTGGCTTAGTGTGCGGACTGACTTGTAGCGGATAGCTCCGCTTTGCGAGAGCCCTCGTTATATCGGGGCCCGGTCAAGGCCGCGTGGCTATGTGTGGTGGGTGACGAGGGGCCGTCCAACGAATTCAAAATTCAAAATTTTAGGTTGCTTGAATTTTTCTGCGGCTAATAATGAACGTTTGAACAACGAAAATTGCTGTGAGGAAAATACACAACCACCCAAACCAATCGCCCCATTTCGAATAAATTGTATGGACACGATATATGGGTGCTTGTGCTAGCAATGATTGCGTGTTGCCGTTTTCACAATTTGCTTCGGCCACAATGCGGCCTCGGTAATCACTGACGGTGAGCCGCCCTTGTCG
>JBJXEB010000113.1:0-5183 GCA_046155095.1 Cyclobacteriaceae bacterium | reverse complement strand
GGTGTAGTTGCAAATGAAACAGCAAAAGATGTACATACGGCACACGTTAAAATTTACAATGACAGCAAACATCAAAGTGCTTTGCTAATACCAATCGTTACAAACTAAATGGACGAAAGAAAGGCTGCTTATAACAAGGGGTTTTGCAATATTGGGGCGGACGAAATAACAATGAGCATTTTTAATTCTATATAGCATTTGTTTGGGCTGACAAGTTTCAATTTGGCTTTTTGTTGTTATATTATCATCAGTTTTTCAATTGGGCTTCGGTTCCGGGCGGACGTTTTTCAAATTCCCCAACATCGCAAAGCCCTGTTCGTTAGGAAATGTATCAGCGCAACCAGCAATTTTTCAACTTGAAAGTTTTCACTTGCTGACAGCGTCAAATGGCTTATGCCCGCATAAGCCTGGTTAAATAAATTACTTATCAGGGGATAATTTTTTCAAAAATCCTTCTGCTTTTTGCAAATGCCCCTGCTGTTTCTCTTTCGGCATTTTATCAAACATCTTTACCAACATACTGAGCCGCGGATTCTTCAAAAAGAAATCACGGTGCGTGTGCATGAATCGCCAGAATAAACCATCCCATATTGGTTGCCAATCTCCTTTTGCATAGTCGCTCATTTTCATTAAGTAATTGCTGCTGCTGATGTAGGGCTTGGTGGCCATCAATCCGCCATCAGCAAATTGGCTCATGCCATAAACGTTTGGCACCATTACCCAATCGTAGGCATCGATGAATAGCTCCATAAACCATTTGTGAACTTCATCGGGGTCAAACTCACAGAGTAACATAAAATTGCCCAGCACCATCAGCCGCTCGATGTGATGGCAATAACCCGTGGCCAATACTTTTTTTATGGTGCTATCGATAGGAGGGATGCCAGTAGTGCCATTCCAAAATGACGCAGGGATTTTCCGTTTGAACTTCCAATAGTTTGTCGTGCGCTCTTGCGTGCCTTTGTGTTCATACACACCACGGATAAATTCGCGCCAACCTAAAATCTGTCGGATGAACCCTTCCAGTGAATTAAGAGGAATATTTTTTTCGTTGGCAAATTGAATGGCTTGGTCAATAATATCTTTGGGCGCGAGCAAACCCACATTCATCATGGGAGTAAGCAAGCTGTGATGCAAAATGTTTTCCTTGTTCACCAATGCATCTTCGTATTCGCCAAACTCGGCAAAGCGTTCATTAAAAAATTGTTTGAGCCATGCGCGGCTTTCGGTAAAAGTAGTTGGATAAATAAACGAGTTACTTATTTCTCCATAGTTGGATTTGAAATTTTTGTTTGCATAGTCGGTTGCCTCTGTCCAATATTCATTTGGCTTTGGAAATTTTACATTGGGTGGCGTTTTGCCTTTTGGGTATTTCAATCGGTTCTCTGTATCGAACGTCCACTTGCCACCGGTAGGTTGTAATTCTTTATCGACTAATACTTTGAAATGCTTGCGTTGTTTCGTGTAGAAGTCGGTTTGGAAGAAACGTTTCTTCCCTGCAAAATATTCGTCCACCTGCAGGGCTGTAAGTAAGAATAGAGGGGAATCATACCTACTGACTTTCATCTTTAGCTTAGTTGCCTGATCCGTTATCCTCTTCTTCAATAAGTAATCAGTTTCATCGGAGTGGTGAATTTCTGAAATACCATTTTGTTGGAGATAGGGTAACAGATTTCTGATATCAGCCATTTTTTCATTGGCCTCGATGTAGGTTACTTGATAACCCTTTCCCTTCAAGTACTGCTGGTATGCCTTCATGCTCGCGCGATGAAAGGCTAATTTTTGTTTGTGGAAATTATATTGTTTGAAAAAGAGAATCTCTTCAATCAAATAGATTGACCGTCCTTTTAGCAGTGCTGGGTTGCTTTCGAAAAGTTGATGAGGAAAAATAAGAGATACAGATTGTTTCAAGGCAAATCAGTCGGTTTGTTATGAAACACACAATTCGAAATTAAGTTACCACTGGCTGTACCTCAGGGTGGCTATATTGGGCGTGCCACGAATTCAACTATTACGTACTGCCTCTATTTTTCTTCCAGAAACTCATTTTCGCCTTTAGCGCTCTAACTCTTTCTTTGTCAATCAACCCAAAATACACAAGGACAAATAAAACAATCCACACAAGTCCTTTTATCAGGAAGAAGAGAAATCCGGCTATTCCAATGTCTTTTATGAATTCCATAAAAAGAAAAATTTAATTTTCGACCACACACTGCGCCTCCAATTCTTCGAATATTGAGATGTTAAAATCAAATCCTTTGTTTACCTCGTCAGCCCAATTGTCGCTTTGAACAGCTCGTATCGCCTGAACGACATCCTGCATATCATCAAAAGTATACATGCGACCTGTTGAAGGAACCGACTTCTTAATCATCTGGCCACCAAAAATAAGGGCCATGTAGTTCAAGTAAACGTGAGGCAAAACCTCTTCGTAGGAAAGTGAGCTAAGGTAATCCGCGTATGCTTTCGTGCTGTCTAGAATTAAATCCGCAGAATGCCCTTGAGCCTTTAGCTCTTCCATGTCGGCTTGAACATGATCCGCTCTTTTTAGGCTACTGTGTGGCAACCCGATCTGTTCAATTGCTTTAAAGATTTGCAACTGTTGGTTGAGGTATAGCAAGTATTGCTCCTTCGTTAATAAACCGCGAAACATCCTGACGTTAAAAGGCATTCGTTCGGCAATTTTGTGTTTGGGGCTGGTGGCTTCTTTTAGTGGTAACATTTTGTGCTTTTTTAAAATATCCGTAAATTTAGAATGATTCTAAATAATACCAAATATTCGTGTTAAAACAGCCAAAATTCATTAGAATAAAGGGTTTGCTATTATAAAGAGTACCTTAAAAGAATACCAATACATCACGGTGAACTCCTTCACAACATCATTATTCAGAGCCTTTCTTTTTTCGAATTTTTGATTGTCGCATGGGCATTGCGTCTATAATACTAAACAGCTTTTTGGTTGTAACGGGCTCGTGAGCTTTGTATTTTTCGTCACCATCCCGGCCGATCAGTAATACAGTGAACTGACCTGATTTTATATGATATCTTTTCGCCAGTTCACTATTGAACTCTACCGCTTCAATTTTAAGGTCTCTTTCAGTTACTCCAAGGCTGTCTATTTCAAGCCATTGTAGTTGCGTCTGAAACGCGAGTTGCCCTTTGCCAAACAAAAGAAGTTTTCTTGATGTAAAATCTTGAAACGAGAAATTGACCATTAAAATCGAGACAAGTAGTAGGAAAAACTTATTTTGTGATGACATTTCCGTGTTGGCATTTACTGAAAACAATGACCTTATCTTTTCTACTTACTATTACTTTAAATAGGATGAATACATCCAGACTAATTTTTCCTGTTCGCGAATGTAATCACTCATTAAGGCGTTCGTTCCTTCATCCCCTGCATCAGCAGAAAGTCTTAACAATTCTCGTTGCTCAACAATTATAATTTCAAATGCTGCTAAAATCGTTTGAACGCCTTGTTTGCCATCCGAAATATCTTTCACCAGTACAATCTCTGCTGTAGTTTTGTAATCATCGAATGTATGAAGTGGCACAGCACCTAGTGTCAGTATGCGTTCCGCCACCTCATCTACTTTAACTAGGAGATCAGTATAGAGTTCTTCAAATTTTAAGTGCAGTTCAAAAAACTTTTCTCCTTTAATGTTCCAATGTAATCCTCTGGTATTTTGATAGAACATCATGTAATCAGCCAATAGTCTATTGAGACCATCTGAAAGTGATTTGCTTTTTGCTGTGTCAAGCCCAATTTGGTTCATTGTTTCCATTTTTATCATTTGTTATTTATAAGAGAACAGCTATTTTCTCCCTTTGTTTCCCAGTTTGGATTAATTAGCCCCAACGCAATAAGCTGACTACAAAATTTAGTTTCTTTGAATCGATTCGGTTTTATTTCGATTGCCCCTACAGCGGTCGCTGCAATATTTTACTTCTTCCCAAACCTTTTCCCACTTCTTGCGCCAAGCAAAAGGTCGGCCACAGACAAGGCAGATTTTAGTGGGGAGGTTTTGTTTTTTGTGCATAATGGATTAGCCAACTATTTTCAACTCAATACTCAATGGTTAAGTTGAGTTCTGAAATCTCCGTTTGTCTTCTTTGGGCGTTATTATCAAAAGTCAGTAGTAACTTTAAATCGGAGCCAACCACAAATTTTATTTTTGAGTCGTTCTTAAATTTATCTACATAGTTAGTGTGTGAACTTTTATAGGTGAATTGTGCTTTTGTTAATCTCTTTATTCCATTAGCATGTGCAGTCGGTTCAACTTCATTTTTCTTATGTTCTTTGAATGGGAGCCTGAAAGTCCAAGGCAACTCGGGTTGATTTTCATTTGTTAAGATGTCGATAGAAAGCCCTGCTGGGAAATAGTCGGGTTGATATTTCAAAGACTTTTCAAAGAGATTGTCAGTTTCATCTGTATTAACAAGGCAAAGCCCAAAGGGCGAAAAGTTATTCGTTTGATAATTTGCTCGTTGCCAAAGTCCCGTAGGCTTTACTAAGTCACTTTTTGTTTCATTTTCATCATGAACCCAAAGTATTCCCAAAAAGAAGTTCTCAAAATAAAATTTTCGATTAGTAGTTCCTTGGCCTTTATGAATTCTACTGCTACCTTCTGTTAGTCCAAATGACACAAGTTGGTCTGCAACTTTTCCTTTGGTATCTGTAAATATGAAAATGTGATCGATTTCCATTTGAATGATTAAGTTCTGAGATTGTCTAAAAACCTTTAAATACGTATCAATTTCCTTTCCCTCAAATCATCTAACATCAGCACGTTTTCATGATTGGTTTGAAATCGTTTTACATCAAATAGAAACATCATGTGGTCGCCTGCCTCTTTGCTCCAAAGTTTTTCAAGTTCCATTAGTCCAGCACAACCTGATAAAACTTTCTTATCGTTCCATATCTCTATTTGCTTTTTGCGAGCGAGATAATTTTCTTTATCATATTGCTTACCGCTTTTCTTGCCCAACACATTTACCACTAAAACATGCTGCTTGCCCAACAGTTGAAGTACTGCTGTTTTGCTTTTAAGAATGTTGTCGAGTGATTGGGTATTGTGATACACCGCTATCATGTATCGTTTGGGTTTCATGCTTACGGCAGATACGTAGGTGCAGATATTCATGTTCACCTTATTCCCATCATAAGTGGCGAGACTGTAAAT